>NZ_JBITGZ010000059.1:0-11595 GCF_044457565.1 Kitasatospora sp. NPDC050543
GACGATCCCGATGGAGCAACCCTGCCGCCCGACCGCCCGCACTATGCCTCACCAGCGGAAATACGCCGATCACGTCCGATAAGACAACGGCTTCTAACCGGCTCCCCAGGGCCTGAACTGGCCGTCATGAGAGTCTCTGGAATCAAGGAGCAGCGGCCACAGGCCCGTGCGGGTGCGCTCGGCGTGCAGTTGTACCCAGAGATCGGCGGTGGCCGGCCCGTCACTCATCCAGAGAGCTTGGACGTCACCATCGCCTTCATCTGACGTGATCATCCGGCCGGATGGGAGTGCGGTCCTGACGACAGACAGGAGCTCAGGCGTCATGAGCAGATGCTAGGCCCGGACTCCGACACTGGACGGCCTGGTGCCGGCGAGGAGCCTGGCTGCCAGCCGACGCCCGGGCGGCTTTCGTGGTACTGAAAACCTCGGGCGGGCCTACGCCTGCACGGAGGATCATGCCAGCATGGCACATCACTCCTACGTCCGGTTCGGCTCGACCAACGCACTGCTGTGCCGGGACTCCTACTACCCGGACGTCGCAGCCTTGTTCTTCGAGGATGACCGCTACCACCGGGTGACGGCGGACCCGGACGGAGGGTACGGCTACGGCTACGCGACGACGATCCGCGGGATGGCCGAACGGCTCGACCTTCAGGGCATCACGCCCGACGTCGCCCTGCGCGACCTTGAGGCTGGCCTGAAGTCCTGGGCCGAGAACTATGCCGTCGACCCGGAGGAGACGGACCCACCGCCGGCCAACAGCACCACGGTCGAGCGCAGGATCCGCTTCCTGCTGCGCACTGAGGTCGACTCGTGGCCCCGCGAACTGCGCGTCTGGAGCGCTCTCTTCCGCAGCACGAACGGCATCGCAGAAATCGTCGATCGCCTCCACTGGCGCATGGACACCCGGAACCTGATGCGACTGTTGCTGCACTGGTCACCGGACCAGGACGCCGAACTCGTCCTCGACCTGCGCGAGCTCACCGGCTGCTGCGTGGAGATGGACCCCGAGCAGCCGATCGCGAGGATGGCCCGTGACGAGCAGCTGCAGGTGGCGACCCGGAACCTCCCCTTGGTGGTGATCACGGAGGGCTCGACCGACGCGCGCCTGCTGTCGGAAGGCATGAAAGTGACCCACCCTCACCTGGTCGGCTTCATCCGATTCTTTGACTACGGCGCCGCCCGGCCCCCTTCCGGCGTCGACGGGACCGCCGCCATCTTCAAAGGGTTCGTCGCGGCCGGCATCGGCAACCGGTTCATCATCCTCGCCGACAACGACGCCGCCGCCCACGGAGGACTCGCCAAACTCAAGCAGGGCCGCTGGCCGTCGGAGTGCCGGATCCTGCACTACCCGGCCCTCCCCCTGTTGAAGGCGTACCCCACCCACGATCCCGCCACCGGGGCCTCCGCCATCCAGGACGTCAACGGCCGGGCTGGCAGCCTGGAGATGTACTTCGGGCGGGACGTCCTCACCGATGCCAACCGCGACCTGATGCCCGTTCGCTGGACGGCGGTCGAGCCGAAGACGGGCCTGCGCCAGGGGTCGCTGAACGGTGCGGACAAGCGCGCGGCGCAGCAGAGGTTCGAGGCGAAGCTCAAGGCCCTGGGCTCCGGCCGGGCGACGGGGACCGAGGACTGGAGCGGGATCGGCGCGATCATCGACTCGATCGTCCGCGCCTTCCAGTGAGCGACGGCTGGCAGCCGCACGCGCTGACACCCTGGTGGGCGCGGGCAGTCAGGCGGTTTCGTCGAGGAAGTTCTTCACGACCGGGGCGGCCCGGTGCCGGTTGAGCTCGGAGCGCAGACCGGTGAGGGTTTCGCTGCCACGCGCGGAGCTGACACCGCCCATGAGGTCGACGGAGCGTTGAGCGGCTTCCACGGCTCCGTCCAGGTCGCCGAGTGCGAGATGTGCCCCGGATTCCCGGGCAAGGTAGATGGCGGTGCCGCGTGGTTCCTTGCGCGGGTCGTACGGGTCGTGGTGGGTCGAGGCGGCCGAGAAGTAAGTCAGGGCCCGCTGCGGGTCGCCGAGGCTGAGGGCGGCCGAGGCGGCGGCCTGGAACACCTCGCCCGTGGTGATCCAGTACATCGACTGCAGGTCATCGTCCGGAGAGGTGCCCTGGCCGTACGCGGCGAGTGCATCGTCGATCGCCCGGTAGGCGGCGGTGGGTTCCTGAGCGATCGAGTGGGCGCGGGCCTTACGGATGTGGAGCATCGTCAGGACGCGCGGCGAGGTGATGTCTGCGCGTTGGGCCAGGGCGCCGTCGACGAGGTCCAGTGCCCCGCGGGGGTCGGGCCGCTGGCTGGAGTACCTGACGTTCGCCCAGAAAGCGAGTGTGGTCGCTCCGGCCGTACGGTCGCTGGACCCGGCGGCGGCTCGCAGGGAGGCCACGAAGTGCTTCTCGGCGGCGGCGCTCTGGCCGCTGTCGAACGCGCACCAGCCGGCCAGCCTGCTGGCTTCCGCCGCGCAGGCGTGGAGGCGGCGGCCGGTCGCTTCGGTGTAGGTGTTGTCCCGCAGCAGGCGGGTGATGAGACGGCTCTCGGCGCGGGCCGCGTCGTAGACGTGATCACTGCCGAGATCGTCATCGAGGTGACGGAGCTCGTTGAGCCGGCTGTCGAACCGGTCGGCGACAGCGGCTCCGACCTGGCGACCGCCGAAGGAGCGGGCGGGAGCGGGTTCGGCGGTGGCCCACTGGGCAAGGACCGCTGCGACCGTGGCGGTCGTGGCGATCAGGAATCCGCGTCGGTCGAGCTCCACGAGTCCTCCGGCGTCTTCGAGTGCTTGGATGGTGCCCGCCGGAGTCCAGGGCGACTCCCAAATGGTGCTGTCGTCTTGTAAGGCGAGCAGGAGCCAGTGCGGCCAGGGCCTGGCATAGACCTCGCGGCTGTCTATCCCCAGGACGTCGGCCATCGCCAGCTGGGTCGAGACGTTCGGGGTCTGCGGGCTGTCCGGGCGGGTCCAGCGGCTGACCTTCTCCTTGCGGACCGCCATGGCCCCGTACCCGAGGTCCTTGTGTTTGGCAGCGACGCGGCGAAGGCAGAACTCGCTGGTCCATCCACGCAGGGCCAGTACCTGGTTGAGCGGGTGCCGGTCTTCCAGAATCGCGCTCATGCTCGACCTCCCGGGAAACGGAGCCCCAGTCTGCGCGCCACGGGGCGGTCGGGCAACGGCTCCGGCAACCGGAAGCAACCGGAGCAACTGGCGGCAACCGGAAGCAACTTGAACTGTCTTCACGGCGGCGCCGGTGCGCGCTGTGATGGTGCCCAGCCCGGCAGCACGACGCCGAGTGCACAACGGAGGGGCACCGTTCGACCTCCCGACCGTTCCGGGGCCAGCAACCAGCACGCCACGCCGGCCTCGGAAGAACCGATTCCGATCCGCCTACGCGAAGGAAACCGTCATGGAGCAGAACACCGAGATCGTCGCCGTCACCGAGGTCTTCACCACCCCCGAGGTCGCCGACCTCGGCGAGGTCTCCGAGGTCACCCTCGGCAGCGGCGGCTTCAACAACCCTGACCACACCATGTACTACCAGGGCTGACCCGCCGCCGGCGCTGAATGGCGCCACCTCGGGTGAACGCGCGCCCGGGACGGGCTGGCCCTCACGGACCGGCCCGTTCCGGGCGCGCGTCGCCGTATCCGGACCGTCCCCAGCAGGGAGCCCCCGATGAGGCACGTCACAGGCACAGTCACCCGCGCAACCCCGCCCACCGCCGGCCCGCGCCCGCGGGGCGCGGAGGCGATCCACGAAGACGGTCTCCTGCAGGCCTGGGCCGTCGGTCACGGTCCCGAGGAAGTGCTGCGGGCAGTGTCCCGGGACGGCACCGCGGAGGTGATCCTCGTCGGTGCCTGTCTGCCCACCCCCCAGGAGGCCCGGGGTGCGATGGACGCGGCCGTGCGGGGCCACTGGCACGTGGCCGGTCGGCTGTCCGGCTCCTGCCTGGGGATCGTCAGGACCGGCCGCACTGTTCGGATCATGGGGACCCGCGCCGCCACCGTTCAGATCCACTGGACCGCCACCACCGAGGCGGTGACCTGGTCGACGTCCGCCGCCGCCCTCGCCGCCCTGACCGGCGCGGCCCCGAACCTCGTTCGGCTGCTGGCCTCGGTCACCACCTGGGGGGTGGAGCCCGGCGCCGACGGCTGGTTCGACGGCGTCCACCGTGTCCCGCCCGGATCGGCGTTGACCCTCGCCCCCGACGCCCGGCCCACGCTCGAACGGCTTCCCCTGGCGGGCGGGCGCCCGTTCGCCGACGCCGCCGACGCCCTGCGCCACGAACTGCCCCTCGCGGTCGGCCGCCGCGCCCTGTCCGGCTGGCCGTGGTCGGCCGATCTGTCGGGTGGTGTCGACTCCAGTTCGATCGCCTGCCTGGCCGCCACCTACACCGACCTCACCGCCGTCACCTACGTCGACGCCGCGATGGCCGGCCAGGACGACAGCCGCTACGCCGCCGAGATCGCCGCCGCGCACCCGGGCATCACCCGGCACGTGGTCGACGGCCGCCTCGGCGGCAGCAGGCACTTCGACGCTCTCACCGACCTGGCCGGGCTACCGTTCACCGACGCTCCCGCCTTCGGCGTGGGCATGGTCGGCATCCTCGCCGCCCAGCTCGCCCCAGCCGTGGCCGCCGGCAGCGCCGGGCACCTCACCGGCTGGGGCGGCGACAACGTCCTGGACGCGTTCGCCTCACCCGCCGACCGCTACCGCCGCGGGTCCCGCCTCGCGGCCCTGCGCGACGCTCACCGGCTCGCGCGCGAGCGCCGCAGCGCCGCCCACCCCGTCCTGCGCGCCGTCACGGCCGCCGCACGGAGCACCTACCCCAAGGCACTGGCCGACCTCGCCGAGGTGGTGCTCGCCGGACCCGCCCCGCGCGTGCTTCCCGACGCCGCCGACCTGGCCCGCTGGTGCGGCAGGCCGGGCGCCGCCCGCTGGCTCACCCCGGCCGGACGGACCGCTGTGGCCGACCTCGTCGGCGCCCTCGCGCAGGGCGCCGACCCCGCCACCGGGCCCGGTGCTCTGCGCGAACGCCTCGCCCTGGAGGCCACCGGCATCGAACACGCCAACCTCGACGCCCTCACCCGCGCCCGGTTGGGCCTGCCGCTGCACGCCCCGTTCCTCGACACCCGGATCGTCGACATCTGCCACGCGGTCCCCGCCTGGGAGCGTCGCCGCCCTGGCGACTTCAAGCCCCTGGCCCGCGCCGCCCTCACCGGCCTGGTCCACGCCCCGGTCCTGGCCCGCCGTACCAAGACCGCGTTCAACGGCGTCTACGACGGCCTGCGCGCCAACGCCCCCGCCCTGCGGGCTCTCCTCACAGGATCGGCGCTGGCCCGCTCCGGTCTCCTCGACACCACCGCCGTCCTCGCCTCCCTGGACCGCACGATCCACGGCTCCCCTGTCGACCTGGGCAGCCTGCACGCCCTGATCGCCGTCGAGGTGTGGCTCTCCAGCCTTTCCACCGGGTTCGACACCTGGTGGGAGCCGGTCCCGGCCCAGGGGAGCAGCCGATGACCGGCCCCCGCATCCACGCCGCCCGCGGCCCGGGTGGAACCGCCGTACTCGACCTCGCGACCGGCCGCTGGAAGATCCTCGACCCCGTCGCCTCCGACCTCCTCGACCTGCCGACCGCCGAACCCGAACGGGCCGCCGCCATCGAGCAGGCCACCGCCCGGTGGGCCAGGGCTGGCGCCGACCCCGACCGGGTCCGCACCGACCTGCTGCGCGTCGCCGCCGACCTCGACCGCCTCCGTGCCGGACGCCCCGTCCACCACACCCCGCCCAGCCCCACGCCCGTCGTCCGCTTCACCCCCACCGCGCGCCCCGCCCTGCGCCACCGCGTCGCTGCGGGCATCGCCCTGGCCACCGCCCTGCTGCTCCTGCGGGCCGTACCGGTCAGGCATGTCGTCACCGTCGCCCGCGCCGCGGCCCGCCTGCCCGGCCGTCCCGCCCCCATCCACGACGCCGAAGCCGTGCTCGCCGCCGTCCGCGCCACCGGAACATGGTGGCCGGGCCGTATCGCCTGCCTGGAGGAATCCCTGGCCTGCCACCTCGCCGCCGCCCTCACCGGCCTCCGCGTCCACTGGGTACTGGGAGCCCGGTTCTCCCCGAGCGGAGCCCACGCCTGGGTCGAAGCCGACCGGCACGTGGTCGGGCAGGACGAGCACGACCGCCTCTGGCCCTACCTGGCCGTTCTTACGATCGGCCATTCGAACATGTGATGGACGAGGGGTACTTCAGGATTCGCCCGTATCCACCCGTACGGCCCAGCCGTTGCGGACGACGTGACAGACACACAGCCCCGCATCCCGACCGCCCGCCACCACCGCACCCCCCTCGGGGAGCGGCTCGACAACCGCCTGCGCCGCCGACAGCGGCCAGCCCCCGAACCGCTCCCCACCTGGGCACTCGGCAGCGAACGCCACGAAGACCGCACCGACGGCCTGCTCACCATGGCCCGCACCTTGCCCCGCCTCATCCGCACCACCCTGACCCTGGCCTGGCAAGCCGACCGCACCGCGCTGCTGCGCCTGGTCGGCCTCCAGCTCACCGCCGGCGCGCTCACCGCCGCGGCGCTCCATCTCACCCGGACCGCGCTGACCGCGCTGTTCGCCACCGGGGCGCCCCTGGACCGCCTCGACCGCGCCGAAGGCGGCCTGCTGGCCCTGGCCGCCGTCGCCGTCGCCCGGTCCCTGACCGGCGCCGCAACCGTTGCCACGACCGCCCGCCTGGGCCCCCGGGTCGACGGCCGCGCCGAGCTCGCCTACCTCGACGCCGCCACCCGCGTCCCCCTCGACGCCTACGACGACACCGCCTGGTGCGACCACGGCGAAGCCGCCAATCGCGCCGCCAAGGACGCCCACACCATCCTCGAATCCCTCCTCGCCGTCACCGGCTCCGCCCTCGGCATCACGGCCGCCACCGGCGTCCTGCTCGGCCTCGACCCGCTGCTGGCGCCCCTGCTGCTCCTGGCTGTCCTGCCCCGGGCCTGGGCCGCCGCCCGCGCGGCCCAGGCCGCGCACCGCGCCGACCGGCACGCCGTCGGCGACCGCCGGACCCGCCACATCCTCATGTACCTCGCGGCGGGCCGGACCACCGCCCTCGACGTCCGGGCCGGCACCATGCGCCCCTGGCTCCTCGACCAGTACCGGACGGTGAGCCGCCGCCTGGAGGACCACACCGCACGCATCGGCGCCGACACCGCCCGCCGTCAGCTCGCCGGTGACACCCTCGCCGGTGCGGCGACCCTGCTGGTCTATGGAGCGTTGCTGTGGCTCGCCGTTCACGGCCGGATCCCCACCGCCGACGCCGCGACCGCCCTCATCGCCGTCCAGACCAGCCGCGCGCTCCTGACCGGCATGGCCACCGGCCTGACCACTACCTACCGCATGGGCCTCTACCTCGACGACTGGGCCACCTTCCTGACCGACGCCCGGGCCCGGACCACCCTCCCGGCCGCGCCCGCGCCGGTGCCCGAGAACCCCGCCGTGATCCGCGCCGACCGCGTCTCCTTCACCTACACGGGAGCCACCACCCATGTCCTCACCGACATCTCCCTCACCGTCCGCCGCGGGGAGATCCTCGCCATCGTCGGCCACAACGGCGCCGGCAAGTCCACCCTGGCCCGGCTCCTCGCGGGCCTCTACACCCCCACCAGCGGCGCCGTCACCTGGGACAACACCGACCTCACCACCGTCGACCCGGGCGAACTGTTCTCCCGCCTGGCGATGCTGCCCCAGGACATCGCGCGCTGGCAGGCCACCGTCCGCGAGAACATCACCCTCGGGCAGGGCGACCAGAACGACGACGCGGTCCTGGCCGCCGCCGGCGCCGCCGGCGCCATCGAGGTCATCGACTCACTGCCCGACGGCCTCGACACCCACATCCGCCCCTCCCAGTCCGGCGGCCGGGACCTCTCCGGCGGCCAGTGGCAGCGGATCGCAGCCGCCCGTGCCTACGCCCGCCGGAACGCACCCCTGCTGATCTGCGACGAACCCACCAGCGCCCTCGACCCCCGGGCCGAACAGGCCGCCTACGACCGCATCCGCGAACTCGCTGCCGACCGGACCGTCATTCTCATCACCCACCGTCTCGGCTCCACCCAGCACGCCGACCGCATCATCGTCCTCGACCACGGCCGCGTCCTCGAAGAAGGCACTCACGCCAGCCTCCTGGCCGCCGAGGGGGAGTACGCCGCGATGTGGACCACCCAGGCCAGCGCCTACGCCCCCGTCCCTGTCGGGCAATGAACCTGACGCATTCCCGAGCTGGCCAGGTTCTTCTCCCAGTGGTGGCAGTAGAGCTGCTGGGAGGTCGGCGCGGCGACCCTGCTGGCCGACCACATCCGGGCCGTCGCCGAGCGGGCCGGGCTCCCGTGGACGGCCCGATCGCAACGCGGCTGCCCCCGGCGGAAGGTATCCGCCGGGGGCAGCGCCCGTCTGCGGCTCGGGCCTGGGGGTGACACCTGTTTCTGAGCCTGTGTCCGCGTCACCTGTATGCCGACAAAGCATCCCCCGGGAAGACCGCGGCGAGAGTCAGGGCGAGCCGTCAGTACCCCGTCCCGTAGAGGTGCTTGTCCCACTCGCCGGGCCAGACCCACTCGTACATCACCCGCCGCGCCCAGTAGCACTGGTTGATGCCGCGCTGGTACTCCTCGGACTTGGGCGCGTTCTCCGACAGTTCGTTCCAGCGCCGCACCCAGTACGAGTCGGCCTCGGAGGCCAACACCGTTGCGTTTGGGTCTTGAGCTGCACGTCAAGCCCTGCTGAATGACGCAACGGGACGTCCTGATAGATCAACTTGTGCTGAGCAAGGTGATCATCGGGAGTCCCGTTGCAGGAGAAGTCTGTCATCACGCGCACGGTCGAGACAGCCGGGGGTGTGTACGCACCCGGTCACCTGGGACATCAAAAAGGCCGCTCCCGCCAGAAGCGGAAACGGCCTACGACCTGCGGTTACGCAAGTCGGGACGACAGGATTTGAACCTGCGACCCCTTAACCCCCAAGGCGTTTCCGCAGTTCAGAGGAGTCCGTAGACACGCCGTGCATGCAGCCGAGCCTCTTCTGCTCGGCTGCATGCACGGCGTGTGGTCCCGCTTTGGTCCCGCCGCGAGACCAGAAGCACGTCACAGGTCGCCCGCCTTCCCCAGGCGCATGGATCACGACGGCGCCCCTACCCGCGCGGAGCGTGGTCAGGCCACCGCCGCTACCGCGGTGCATGCCGTGGCGAGCCAATGCCGCCGCAGCCGCGGGACGCGGAAGAGCACTGCGGGCTTGGTAGGGAGAGAATTGGCGTCGCCCCCCTGCCGGCCGTGCCGATCGGCGCGGGCCGGTCGGTAGCTACCCGGCCGATGCCCTCCGCCATGGAGACCCTTCAGATGTGCAACTACTCGAAGAGGTCTCCGTCCTCGATGTGCGTGGGCTCGAAGCTGGGCGATCCGCACATGCGAGGCGATAAGGAAGAAAATGACTAGCCTCAGGGGCTTTATACAAATATGGCTTGTCCGAATTTGTCAGATATGATATATTGCACATGACCCGCTGAAGTGGCATTGAGAGATGAGCAGTTCGCCGTACAGCGCAATGCAAGCCAGGTTGATGGGCAGAACCGTCAAGCACTACTTCCGCCCAACCTTCCGGGTTCGGAATTCTGCGGACGATTCCAGCGGGCACCTTCACTTCGACGCGTTTCTCGATCAACTGCCAGCGCGCCAATCCAAGTTTGAGCCTAGACCTAGGACATGGCTGGTGATCGGCGGTGCGGGCAGCGGAAAGAGCACCGCCGTCCTGCAATGCGCGATTGCACTCATGGCCCGTGAAACCCCCTGCGCCATCGTCGACAATCGTACGATTAGGCAATTGAACGTGCACGGCTTGGAAATCAAGGAAGTTGCCAAGCAATTACGCCCATCGGGCGTCGACGAGAAATTGTGGAAAGCTCATATTAAAAAGAGCCGCATAGTCTTCCTAATCGACGCATTGAACGAAATAGAGCGCGAGTTCGAGGGTTCGCCTGAGTGGAAGTTCATATGGCAACTGGTGGCGGGGTCGCATGACTTTACGGTGGTTGCGACATCCCGCCGTGAAGTCGACGACTTTGATCGAACCATCCTCCGCGACGTCGAAACCCTATCCATCGATCCTCTGGGCGAGCAGGACATCGAGAGCTATCTGGGAATGCGGGAGGGATCGACAGCTGAAGCGCTGGCCGAGATCAAGTCGGGCGATTTGCTGGGTATAGCGTCCAACCCGTTCATGCTGTCACTGCTGACCGACTGGCTGCTCGGCACGCGATCCGTGAGCGACCGAGAGATACCCCGTAGCCGCGCGGACTTACTTCGAGAGACCGTGGTACGTCCCAACAATGAGGGCAGGTTTGGTAGAGCGGAGAGGGATGCGGCAAAGCGCGGGCTCGGCATGGAGGCGGCGCTGTGCGCCGCAGCATCGGCCGTAATCACCGCCGGCAAGGGCAACGCGGACTTCCTCACCCGGGACGTGGAGGCACTGCTCGGCCGGGTGTGGGAGGACAGCGGCGAAATCGCCAACATAGTGAAGGCGTTTCTGGACACGCAGATGGTGGAGCCCCTCGGATATATAGAGGACGGCCAATACAGCCTCATCCACCCGGCCTTCGTGGACTTCGGGCTGGCCCTCGCGTGGCAGAACACAGGTCCGCCACCCGTCGTACTAGATCCCGCCTACCTCGACCAGTGCCTAGGCGACTGGGTTGGCCTGCAACCCGACCCGGACACCGCCGTGCTCAACCTGCTCGCCCCGGGCGTCAAACCGCTCCCGCCCGAACTTATGGTGGACGTCCTTCTGGCTAACCGAGGCGTGCTGGGCGACGAGGTGCGCGGGGCGCTGTGGCAACAACTCGGCCGCTGCTTCAATCAGGGGCGCCAGACACGCAACCGCCTGGCCGGGGCGCTGGCTAGCCTGCCTCCGACCTTGCTGCGTGACGGGCTCCAGCGTGGTCTGCTGCGGGCGCTCAACGCCGAGGACCCGGAGCTCGCGGATGACATCTTTGCCGCGCTATGGAACGGGTCGCTGGACGCCCAGGTGCTCCAACGGCTACGCCAGACCCACCAGCGGAACAAGGAGGAGCCGACAGCAAAGGAACCCGGCCGCGACGAGTCTCTCGCCGCGGCGAAGCGGGCGTCGCTGCGTGGGCATGCCGATCCACGCGCGCGCCGACGCAGCGCAAAATGGCTGAGCGCCAACAGCGATGTGCGGGACGTTGGCGATCTGCGGGCAGCGATGTTGGACGACCCAGACGCCATAGTCCGCGGCATTTGCGCCACCACGCTCGGGCGAATTGGCACACATCGGGCCGTCCCCGACCTCATAGAGGCCACTGAGGACGACACCGATGCCAGAGTGCGCGGATCAGCTGCCAACGCTCTCGGCCACATCGGCCACCCCCAGGCGATCCCCGCGCTCACCACCGCCCTCACCGGCGACACCGATGCCAAAGTGCGCGGATCAGCTGCCAACGCTCTCGGCCGCATCGGCCACCCCCAGGCGATCCCCGCGCTCACCACCGCCCTCACCGGCGACACCGATGCCAAAGTGCGCGGATCAGCTGCCAACGCTCTCGGCC
>NZ_JBITGZ010000059.1:11695-23491 GCF_044457565.1 Kitasatospora sp. NPDC050543
GCATCGGCCACCCCCAGGCGATCCCCGCGCTCACCACCGCCCTCACCGACGACACCGATGCCAAAGTGCGCGGATCAGCCGCCAACGCTCTCGGCCACATCGGTGACCCGGGCGCCCTCGAAGCGCTCACCACCGCCCTCGCCGACGACACCGATGCCAATGTGCGCGGATCAGCTGCCAACGCTCTCGGCCGCATCGGCCACCCCCAGGCGATCCCCGCGCTCACCACCGCCCTCGCCGACGACACCGACGGCCACACCCGGACGTCCGCGGCCAACGCTCTCGGCCGCATCGGTGACCCGGGCGCCCTCGAAGCACTCACCACCGCCCTCGCCGACGACACCGACGGCCACACCAGAGGGGCGGCCGCCACTTCCCTCGGCCGCGTCAACGCCGCCGGTGCCCTTACCCCGCTCATCGACGCACTCCTCCGCGACACCAATGCCATCGTGCGGGGATCAGCCGCCAACGCTTTGGGGCACCTGGGCAACCCGGCAGCAGCGGAGGTCCTGCGGGCCACCATCGAGAACCCCGAGGAGACCTATCGAACCCGACGCGCCGCCGTAGCTTCCCTCACTCACCTGGACACCGGGGACGAGGCGTGGATCACCAAGGTTGCGGACCGGCTTAGGTTCACCGCTCGCGACAGGAACAGACGCGCCCTCCGCGGGGCGATCGTTGACCTTGTGGCCCACCGGGAGATCAATCCAAAGGCGAAGGACTGGCTAGTCAACGTAATTCACAAGGACAAGGACCCGAAAAACCGCACGACGGCCCTCGAAGGGCTGGCACGGGCAGGTCGGGCGGACGCGGAGCTGATCAAGTTCATCATCGCGCCCGAACATCCGCGGCCGGACAAGCGGCCCCGGGACAGCGACACGGGCGTTTTGGGCGCCGCAGGGGCGGCCGTCGTACGCGCCGCGGCAGACCAGCCGGCCTACACCGAATCCCTGCTCCCCAGCGTCGTCCACATGCTCACGCAGAGGGACACCCACAGGGCGGCAGTCATCACCCCGCTCACCCAACTGCGCCTGCTCCCCT
The DNA here is from genome assembly GCF_044457565.1 of Kitasatospora sp. NPDC050543. NCBI lineage: Bacteria > Bacillati > Actinomycetota > Actinomycetes > Kitasatosporales > Streptomycetaceae > Kitasatospora > Kitasatospora sp. NPDC050543. The sequence continues at coordinate 12,737 of NZ_JBITGZ010000059.1, forward strand.
TGCCCGTCGCCGACCGAACCTTCTCCCGCATCGTGCAGCTCATGGGCGACAACATGCCGGAGAACCCGCGCTTGGAGTCAGCACTGGCCGCCGAACGAGAGTCCCTGGCCGAGCGCAGGCGTGTGCAGGCCAATATCGATTCGTTCACCGCTAAGCCTGAGGCAGTACTCGCCGCGTTCCGCGAACACCGAAAGTCGAGGTTCGAAATGACCGCTTCCAGGATCGACGAGAAGTGTCACGTTGCCCTACTCACGGCCGTTCCCGTGGAGACTACGGCACTCTTCCATGTGCTCGACGAGCGCGGCATCATCAGAGAGCCGGTGCAACGCGACGGACGGTATTACCAGGTCTTCCAGCTGGTCCCCGCAGGTAAGCCTCCTATCCAAGTGATCACCACGCAGGCCACCAACCAGGGTGGCCAATCGGCGGCGGCGGTGACGCACGCCCTGCTGTCCACGTTCCGACCGGACCTAGTGTTCCTGGTTGGGGTGTGCGGCGGCTTCGACGAGAGGAACGTGTCGCTGGGGGACGTACTGCTCGCGCGTCAAGTGTTCGAATATGAACCGGAGAAGGTGCAACTGGAGGGCGGCGGCCTACGGCCGCAGGGGCACCTGACAGACGAACAGGTGCTGCGGCTCGTAGCCAGTCTCCACGCCGACGGCAAGCTGAACGCGTCGCTGGACGGCCGCAAGCTACTGACGAAGGACTTCGCGAGCGGCGAGAAGGTGATCGCTCGGCGAGATTCCGAATTGCGCGGCCAGTTGCTCGAGCTGTCCACCGAAATCGCCGGGGTGGAAACCGAGTCGCACGGGGTGCTGCACACGATCTGGGAGTGGTTTAAGGCGAAGGAATTCGTGGGCGGGACGATGCTTAAGTGCGTCAGTGACCTCGGTGACGAGGAGATGACCGTGGACAAGGAAGCCAAGCAGACTGAGGCCGCGCAGCGGGCGGCGCGGGTCGCACTGGACATAGTGGGGGCGTTCCACCGCGCGGACGCGTGAACCGTGCCGACCCACGGCGCGCTGAAACTGAACCCGAGCCGGTTCGGGTAGAACTCGGCCCAGTCGTCCCACTCCTCGCCGTCGGGGTACTCCCCGTGGCACTTGCGGACCAGGCCAAACAGGGTGCCGTCGCCCCCCACGGCGAACAGGGCAATCGCGATGTCGGCGAATCGCCGACCGGGCAGCAACTCCAGCCACTCCTCCAAGAGCTGCTGCGCGGCTGCCACCACCCGCGCCTTCGCGGGCCCGTCGGTGACCATTCCCACTGCCCGCCACCGCCCGGACCTGAAGTTCCCCAGAAGTTCCCCCGCTGAACTGGACAGCCTGATACTGGGACGGTTGGGTCCCGGAGGAAGCAGTCCAGGTAGTGAGTGGCAAGAGCAACATGAGCAAGCGGTACACGGCGGAGTTCAAGCGGGACGCGATCGCGCTCGTCCGGTCCTCGCCGCATCGGAACGTCACCGAGATCGCCCGGGAACTGGGAGTGAGCCCCGAGGGGCTGCGGGGCTGGGTCAAGCATGACCGCACCGACCGGGGCCAGGGGGCGCCAGGTGCACTGACCACGGCGGAGAAGGAAGAACTCCAGCGGCTGCGCCGGGAGAACCGGGAACAACAGCAGCAACACCGTTGCGTTTAGCTCTCTTGAAAATCCCGGTTGCTGACGAACGGCGGTTCATGCCGGGGTGTCGGCGGGGTGACGGTCACGTCGACGCCGAGCGCGGCGAGCTTGGTCAGCTCCGCCGAGCGCACGTCCATCCGCACCACCGGCCCGTCCACGCCCTGGTGCAGACCGGCGACCAGGTCGGCGGTGGCCGCCTCGAAGGTGCCGACGACGATCCGGTCGGGCCCGAGGAAGTCGGCCACCGCCTTGCCCTCGGCGGTGAACTCCGGGTTGGAGGCGTAGCCGACGTGCGCGAGACCGGCGCGGTCCAGGGCCTCGCGGATCCGGTCGCCGGTGCCGACCGGCACCGTGGACTTCACCACCACGGCCTTGAGGGCCGGTGCGGTCTTCAGCTCGTTCACCACGGACCAGACGCGGGAGAGGTCGGCGTCCCCGGCCGGGCCCGGCGGGGTGTCCACGCACACGTACGCCACCTCCGCCCCGGCCAGCGCGGCGACGGGGTCCAGGGTGAAGGTCAGCCGCCCCGCGTTGCGCAGGATCAGCTCACCCAGCCCCGGTTCGTGGAAGGGCACCTCGCCGCGGCCGAGGGCCTCGACCTTGGCGGGCACGATGTCGCGCACCACCACGCGGTGGCCGAGCTCGGCCAGGCACGCTCCGGTCACCAGGCCGATGTAGCCGGCGCCGAAGACGGCGATGGTGCGGGGGTCGGGGTGGGTGTCCATTCGCTCAGATCCGTTCTCGAAGGCATCGGCTGCAGGGACTGCCCAGCACTGTAGACCACCGTCCGGCCACGATTGAAATGATCAGATGATAAGTCAACTAGCTTGTCTGAGAGACTTGTTGATCGCGATACGCTCGATTCCCGGACACCCGAAGGAGCGATCCGCTTGACCAGCCCGACCACGACCATCGCCCCCGCCGACTTCGCCGCAGCCCTCCCCCCGCACGCCGTCTCAGCCACCGTGCTGGTCACCGACATCTCGGGCCGCATCCTGATGCTCCACCAGGCCCGCGCCTACCCCGGCCACCCCGCCTGGTGGCAGCTGCCCGGCGGACTCGGCGACCTCGGCGAGCAGCCCGCCCACACCGCCCGGCGCGAAGTCGAGGAGGAAACCGGCCTGCGCCCGACCGGCACCCTGCGCCCGCTCGTCATCGACTACCGCTCCGCCGCCGACGGCTGGCCCCCCGTGATCGACTTCGCCTTCGACACCGACCCCGTACCCGACGGCCAGCCCGTCCGGCTCAGCCCCGAGCACGACACCTACGCCTGGCACACCTACGACCAGTGGCTGCCCCACCTGCAGCCCGAGCAACGCGCCTGGTTCGCCTCCCTCTGGCACGCCCACACCACCCGCACGACCGCGCTGCTCACCGACGGCCGAGACGTCGCGGCCCCGACCGCCGCAGCGAGCGGCTGACCGAGGCCGCCGAGCTCCGGCTCACAGCACGAGCCGCTCCCGCCGCTCCCTCAAGAGGGCGGGCAGCCCGCCGCCGGGCCGTCCCGCCGTACCGAACGCGGCGGCGGCCAGGGCGAACGCCAGCAGGGACACCGTTCCGTCCGTCCGGGAGATCGGACGGTGGTCGCCGGCGATCAGCGCGGCCACCGCGGCCTGGACGCCGTCGGGGTAGCGCACCCGCTCCAGCAGCACCGCCAACTCCTGCGCCACCCGCGAGGGCGCCGCCGGTGCGGCGGCATCACCGGGGCCAGCGCCGGTTCGGCCCATCGCCTCGGCCAGCAGCTCTGCCAGCTTCAACTGCGCGATGTGGCGGACCAGGAGGTCCTGGCCCGTGAGCGCGTTCACCAGGGCGACCGCCTCCGCGCCGTCCCGCCGCGCGCAGGCTGCGACCAGGTCCACCGCGCACACCTCCCCGGCGACCTGTTCGGGGTTCGGCCGGCCCGGACTCCTGTGCATCGTCATGCCGTGCTCAACAGGCGGCCGGGGCGGAGTGTAGTGGGGACGGTCATCCGCTGCGCCGTCACCTTCACTCGATCGGGTGATCGAGCGCACGGGGACGGGGTGGGTCGCTACGGTGGGCAGGATCCGGGCGTCGGCCGCCCGGTCCGGAGAGGGGCGCGGCGGTGGCACGTACAGTGGCAGTGATGACGGTCGCCCAGGCCCGGAAGGCGATCGGGGAGGCCGTCAGCGCCCGGATCACCGAGCTGTTCGAAGCCGACCTCGCCAGGATGCGCGCCAGCGGCATCGACAAGGTCTATGCGAGGACCTGGCGGGGCTCCACCCTCCCTGGACACAACCCTTCGGCGGTCCCACCGGTCCCGACCGCCCTGGTGGCGACCGACCCGGCCTGGACCACGCCGGGCGTCATCTTCACCTGGAAGTCCGAGCGCGAGGAAGCCCCGTTCTTCCGCATCAACACCCCGCCGGTCTGGACCAGCCGCATCGCTCACCGCGGGCTGGCCGTGATCGACGGATTCCCGGTCACTGCGGTCCTGGAGTGGGACGACCAGCGCCCGGTCCTGATCCAGACCGTCGAACTGGACGGGCACTTCGACAACAGCATCCACGGCTGGCGGGCCTGGGCCTCCGACACCGTCCGCAACGTCGACTGGACCGACCCGGACCAGCCCACCACCACCCCGCAGCAGGAGCCAGCGAGCTGACGAGCCGTACGGCCGAAGAAAGGAAGACCATGGAGGAAGAAGTCGCGATCGAGAGCGCCCGGCAGGTCTGGCCCGAGGCGGAAGGGTTCAAGCCCGCTCCGGGCGGCTGGACCTTCCGCGTGGGAGGCGGCTACGCGTGGATCACGGACTCCGGCCAGGTGGCCACCGACCCCGAAGGCCTCCGCAGCCACGCAGCTCGGCGCATCGCGGCCAACGGCGCACCGATCACCAGCCGGTAGCCTGCTGGGCACGGCTCCCGGTGACTTGCACGAGCCGGGAGCCGTGCTCAAGCCCAGGACGCCGAACGCCCCTCGCCCGCCGGGCCGGTGGCAGACTGGAGGTCCAAGGCGGTGAGCACCGTGCCCGAGCAGCACAACGTGGTGACGATGGTGTGCGAGAACTGCGGCCGGACCTGCGACTGGAAACCCGTTCCCGGGCCGCAGATGCTCCTGGCCCTACTACGACCAGCCCCGTAGCCGGACGGCTGAGCAGGCGGCCATGATCGAGGCCGCCCCCGAGGCATTCGCCCACTTCTCGGCCTGAACCCGGGAGAGAAGATCAAGTAGAGGAGCCCGGTGGCCGCGCGGCCAATCCCGGGCCGGTCCAACTCACCAGCTCCGGGGAACCTGCCGACTCCGGTACACCTCCCACAGCGGCACCCGGCCGCCACCGCGCCGATACGGGTTCCCGGTCAGACCGATGATCCGGTGCTGCGCCACGGTGATGGTCCGGTGGCCGTGCACCGGCTGGAAGCGAAGGCCGCCTCGGCGGGCATCCCAGCCCGCCGGGTGGCCGAACAGGGTGTGCAGGCCGGTGGCACCCGCCGGTCCGGACTCGACGTGCAGGAGCATCACCTGCCAGTCGTAGGCCGGTTCCAGCAGGGTGGTCAGCTGCGGCGGCGCCAACTCGATGTCGGTGTCGTCCGGCACCCAGGTCCACTGGCCGCTCCGGAAGGCGTCCCGCCACATCGTCGTGGAGGCCGCACGGTGCCTCTCCGACCAGTGCGGCCGGTCCTGGGTGCCGCGGGCGGCGCGCTCCGCTGCGCGGGCGGTCCGGACGGAGGCCGACGGTTCGGGTGAGGGCCCGTCGGCCAAGGCGTCCTCGGTGAGGTACGGGTAGACGGTCCGCAGCAGGGCCAGGGTGCCGGGGCCCGGGTCGGCGGCGCGGGCGTCGTCCGGGCCGCCGGGCGTGATCCGGCCGTTCTGGTAGCGGGAGTGTGCCACGGCCTGGTCGACGGCATAGCGCGGGACGGAGAGCACCACGGCTTGGCCGGCGGTGCGGTCGTAGGGTTCGGTGTCCAGGTCGTCGGGGACGGCGGGGCCCAGCTGCGGGAACTGTGAGAGGTACGCGAGTTCCTCGTCACCCGGCTTCGTCAGGGGCCAGTCCCGCACGAGCAGCAGCGTCCGGCCGCCCTCTTCGGTCGCACCCGCAGCGAGAGCGTCTTCGAGGCGGGCACACCACGTGGTGACCGCCTCCCTCCACCACAGCCCCAGCAGGGCGTCGGCCCAGGCGGACGGCGTCGCGTACGAGCCGGCCGGGACGCGGGGCGGGGTGGGAAGGACCGTGACGTCCCGGACCCGGGCAGCGCCCCAGCGCTCCTGCGCCGCGGCCAGGGTGAGGGTGGCCGCAGCCTCGGCGCACCGCCCCTGGCGCCGGGCCGCGCTCCAGACTGTGCGCACCAGCGGCCACAGCGAGGTGTGAGCCAGGTCGTACCGGTGTTCTCGGCCGACGGCGGTGTCCAGGGCGCGGGAGGTGGCGTGGACGGCCGGGTCCTGCGCGATCGTGTCGCAGGCCCGGCTGATGGCGGCCGTCGTGTCGGCGGCCGGCGCGGCGGCCTGGTAGTCGGCCAGTGCCAGGTTCGAGCGCTCGATCACCGCGGTCCAGGCCGCGAGAGCGGTCCATGCCTGCTCTCCGACCTCGTCGTGGTCGAGCCAGGGCTTGAGCAGGGCGCGCACCGCCTCGTCGTCGTGGTGGGCTCCGGCTGCCAGGGCGCGGGCGTAGCCGGGCCAGGTCGTGGGCCCGGAGCCGTCGGCGAGGGCCCGGGCCCGGCGGTCCGCCTCGGTGATGGCCACGCAGGCGGTCCACAGGCCGCGCACCGGGTCGGGAAGGGCGGCGGCCGGTACGCACTTCGCGCAGACGCCGTCCAGCAGGTCGAGGAAAGGGACCTCGGCGTCTTCGTCGGCTTTCAAGCCGTGGGCGTGCGGGCACCCGCCGCCCCACCGGTGCCGGATCAGGTTCGCGGTGGCGACGTGCCACTTGCCGCTGCCCCGCCGGGCCAGCGGAACGGTGGCGTTCAGGACCGCGGGGAGGTCGACACCTGCTTGCTCCAGGGCCCTGCGGTCGGGCGCCGCGGCACCGTGTCGCTGGCTCACCGGCTGCTCCCTCCGCGGACACTGTGATCAGCGTAGCCACCCCGCCGGGCTGCCCTGGACCGTCACGGACGCCGGTACGACGCCCTGCTGTCTCGCACCTGCGTGGCACAGGTGTCCCGTCGCACCGAACCTTGAGCGAATCTCACCAAAGACTGACGGATCGCAGTTCGTCTCGCCGAAGGTTAAGTACGCAGGAGGGCGTTGCCGCAGGGATCCGAGGGCCTGTCTCCTCACCGTCCCCGCGTTTGCCGAAAGCCTGGGAGGATTCCTCGCCGGTCTGCCATCGTCTTTCCACGACCTGCGGCGCAGCCGGTGCTCAGACCTCAGCGAGACGGCTCAAGTTCGGTGCCCGGCGCGGGACGCGCGGTCAGTCGGGGTCCCCGACTACGCTCGGCCGGGCAGATGCAGACCAGCACACGGGTGCCAGCAACGGGTGGAAGTGAGCGTACGTATGGCGATAGCCGTTCCGGCGTCCCACGGGCGGGTTCCGGTAGCGGACGCCGAGCAGTTCGCAGCCGCCCGCGGGAACCGGGTCTCGGCATTCGTCACCCGGGAGAACCGGGGGCAGGGCCAGCGGTGCCAGTGGGACCTGGTGTCGCTGACCGGGCGGACGGACGCCGAGCGTGCGGCAGTGGCCTGGATCATCGCCGAGGCAGTGATGCGGCAGCGGTGCGGACCGGTACACAAGGCGTTCCGGACCTGGCGGGATGCCACGCTGGCCGGCGTGCGCCTGAGCGGTCTGGACCGGGAGCTGGTGCTGGCCTTCGCCAGCCCAGTATTCAAGCCACAGGACGACCCGGACGCGGATCCGCACCACGGAGTTCCCGGGCACGTGGGGGAGTGGTTGTGGTACCTCTTGGCCCTAGAGCAGCCGGACCTGCCCGCGCGGGCCCGGGAGTACCTGGCCGAGCCGAAGGAGACCGTCACCGACTCCGGCGGTGACGGCCTGGTCATCTACCGGGTGCCCCAGGCGCCCGGCCCGGAATTCGTCTTCCGACTGTGGGAGATGAAGAAGTACACCGGCGGCGAGGACTCGGTCAGCACCACTGTCCGCGGTGCCTGGGACCAGCTCGCCGAGCACGGCGCGCGGTACGTGACCTCGCAGATCGCGTGGGCCTACAAGCACGTATCCGCAGATGCGGGGGACTTCGTCAGCCAGCTCGCGGAGCTGTGGCTGAGCGGGGATCCGCGCAGCGGCGCCGGTGTGAGCGTGGCCACCAACGCCTCTGCCGCGCCCCGGCAGCGCGCCTTCACCCGCTCGCACGAGCGGATCCCGCTGCTGGCCCATGACGGCCAGCTCGAAGGGTTGATCATCGCCGTCGACGACTTCACCGACTTCGCCACCCACGTCCAGGAGTTTGTGTGGACCGCACTGTAGACCCGCAGGTCCTCTCCGTCGCGCTCGGACAGCATCAGCCTGGGCTCCTGCCGACCCCAGCCGAGCTCGCTGCGCTGATCGCCGACGTCGAGGTCGACGCGATCCGCTCGGAGTTCGCCGTCTCCGAGGAACTGCTGGGCACGGCCTGGTACCTGCACGGCGTCGCCGCGGCTGCCGCGGGCACCGAGCTGTACGACCCCGTCCGCCGCCAGCACGCGTTCGCCGTCAGCGCCCACGTAATGGACCTGGCCCTGAGCGACCCTCGCAACCAGCCCGACACCGCCGCCGACCAGCCACGCCTCGACACCCCCGCAGGCCCGGACATCGTCGCCGATCAGCCGCCGGCCCGGCCCCTGGATCCGCAGACTGTCAGAGCCCGCCGCCTCGACCTCGCGTTCGCCGCACAGATCGGCTACCGCCGCTGCGACCAGGACCCCAACGCATCCGCCGTCTTCCGCCAGGTCTCCGGCCTCTTGATCACCGATGACGTTCTCGCGTCGCACCTGAACACCCTCGCCGTCGAGGCCGCGGTGGCGTTCTTGAGCATGCAGCGCCGGCCGCTGACCCGGGTGCTGCGCGCATGGCGTCGGCAGCTTCGCGACCTGCAGCGCCTCGCCGAGGTCAACACCCTGCGCGGCACCATGTACGGGCCGGCCCAGGATGTGATCGAAGCCGTCCACCACCTGACGCTCTACCTCACCCGCGCCGACGCTGGTGCGCTGGAACGGGCCGAGGCCCACCTCCGGGCCGTTGTGACCGGTACCGCGGGCGGCGACCGCTCGGCCCGGTGGGTCGCCGCCCACCTTCTGGAACTCCTGGACGACCTGCGTGCCGGAAGCCTCAACCAGCTCCTGCCGCCCGGTGCCCCGCCAGCCCTCGCCCAGGCCTTCACACTGTCCGACCCGCCGGTCATGACGCTGTGGCCGCCCCAGCGCGAACTGCTGAACAACGCCCACGCTCTGGACCCGTCCACCTCCCGCCTGCTGATCAGTGTGCCCACCAGCGCCGGTAAGACCCTCATGGCGCAGCTGGTGATCTGCGCGCACCTGGCGGCCGACACCGGACGCAGACGGGTTCTGTACGTCTCCCCGCTGCGCAGCTTGGGCCGCGAGATGCGCCAAGCTCTGCGGGCCCGACTGCGAATCCTGGGCCGCAAGCTCGGCGAGGACCTACCGGAGTTCCCCGCCCCCGGCGCCCCCACCGCGACGGCCGACGCCGATGTCGACGTACTCACCCCGGAGCGGCTGATGCACGCGCTGCGGCAGGACGCGAACGCCGCCCTGGAAGACGTGGGCCTGATCGTCGTCGACGAAGCGCACCATATGGCTCATGACGAGCGCGGCTTCGTCTTGGAGGGACTACTGGCCTTCTGTCAGGCCCTGCCGGACCCGCCGCGGCTGATCCTGCTGTCGGCGGCCGTCGGCAACCACGGGGCGCTGGCGGCCTGGCTCGACCCCGACCAGCCCCCCGAGAGCTTGGTCTTCACCCGCCAATGGCGCGGCCCGCGCCGACTCCACGGCCTGCTCACCCCCCACGAACTGCCCGGCCTGGTCCGCACCCAGCGGCCACCGCGCAAGAACCAGGTCCGCAATAGCGAAGCCGCCATCCCCATGGCTCTACAGATCAGCCTGCGCCCCACCGCCGCGACCAAGCCATCCGTGATGAGGACCGGCACCCAGGGCGACCGCGTCTACGCCGAAAAGTTTCACGGCGACAAGAGCACAACCGTGCCCGCCAAGAGCATCAAGAACTACGAACTGTTCGCGGTCGGCGCGGCCGTGCTCTGCCGGGCAGGCAGCGTGCTGATGGTCTGCCCGTCGCGCGTCGCCACCCGCAACACGGCCCGTGCTGTCGCCGACCGGCTCCCCGAACATCCCCCCGCGGCTACCCTGGCCGACTTCCTGGCGGCCACCCTTGGCGCTGACCACCCGATCGTTGAGTGCGTCCGGCACGGCGTCGCCTACCACCACGCGCAACTGCCTGCCGAGGTCCTCCACGCGGTCGAGGACGCACTGCGCGCTGACCAACTGAAGGTGATCTGCTGCACCAGCACCCTCACCGATGGCGTCAACCTGCCGGTGCGCTCCGTCATCATCAATGACGAGGTCGACGACGGCCGGACTCGCACCTGGTCGGGACAGCGGCAGATGGGTCCGGCCCAACTGCTCAACGCCGTCGGCCGTGCGGGCCGGGCCGGTCGGGAGAGCGAGGGCTGGATCTTGCTCACCCGCCACCGCCCCCCGCATGCCTCCGACTTCGCCCTGCTCGAACCGGGGGCGGACCGCCTGCAGGTCCTGTCCGCGCTCGGCACCGCCGACGCTCTGGCAGCCTTGGCCGCAGCCGAGCATCTGATCGCCCAGACTGCGGACGCGGTCTTCCGGCTCGCCGAAGACCATGCGGCGAACTTCGTCTCCTACGTCTGGTTCACCCTCGACGCGCTCTCTCGCATCCCCACCCTCACCGCGCGGCCCCCGCTGGCGGCGGTGCACAACCTGCTGGCGATGCGGCAGCTCCCCCCCGACCTCCAACAGCGCTGGCTGGCCCTGGCTGCCAGGACCGCCGAGCAGTACGAAGCCGCCGAATCTGCAGCCCGGCGCCGGTGGGCCACGCCGGGTACCAGCATCGGAACCGCCCGGCGACTCGACATCCTCGCCGAAGCCCTCACTGTGTGAGCTTTGCCCCGTGACGTGGACACCCCTGACACTTGGATCTCGTAGATCCAGGAAGGGAAGTCCAGATGGGACGTCCGTCGAAGTACTCGG
>NZ_JBITGZ010000060.1:0-22251 GCF_044457565.1 Kitasatospora sp. NPDC050543
GGCCGGACCTCTTCAACCGCCTCAACCGAGACGATCACGTCGCTCATCAGGTGCTCTTCCTTGATCGGGAGATACACCGGTCACCGTACAGACCCACGGCCCGCGCCGAACCGGAAGGCTGGAGCGGATCGGGGCGTCGTCGTTTCGGCGAGACCCGGGCGGACCAGCGGTCGTCCACCGGGCGCATCGGAACACCGGGCCGCCCGGAAACGGCCCAGGTATAGGGGATACGGCTCAGGTCAGATACCGAGGCAGCGATGTGGTGAAGCCGTCGACGACGGTGGCGCCGCCGGGGTGGCCGTCGACCGCCCCGGCGGCGGGCGAGCCGGTCGACGGAAACCGCCGTACCGCTGATCACCACGAACGGCGCCGGTCCCCCTGCGGGAAGAGGGCCCGGCCCAGTCGGTTCGGTTCGGTTCGGGGACACGGCCAGTAACCCATTCAAGCTAGGTCGCACACAATCCTTTTGACGGCATGTCACCCGCACAGCGGAGCGCACACGCACCACCACGCCAACTCGCCAAGGGCTGTCCCGTATAAGCAGGTGAGCCCGAGCGAGCGACCGCAGTACGGTCCCCAGATGGAGCCCTCGAACCCCAGCTGCCCTGAATCGTGGCCCACCTCGGCACGGCCGGTCCTATGGGCGCCATCGCCGACCAGCAGCTGCGCATCCTCGCCCGCCCGTTCCTGTGACCGGGCCGACGGCCCCGCCCGCCTCGCAGTTACCAGCGGCGCAGGAACTCGGCCAGTGCGCGGCGCTGCTGCTGCTCTTCGGCGAGCACTTGGGCGAGGACGGAGCGGTCGATGTACGGCTCGACCGCGGCCTCCAGGAGCTGGCGCAGCTCGTCCGGTTCCAGTGCCTCGACCTCCAACTGGACGGGGTGGGTGGGGTCGAAGCTGTAGCGGGCGGCGAAGGCGGGCCAGCGGGTCGCCCTTCTTGCTCGACTAGCCCGGTGGATGCCCCGCCTGGCCCCCGCCGCCGTGTTTACCGCGGCGGCTGTTCTATTGCCGATGATCCCGTTCGTCTCGGAACAACCCGGGATCGCCGCAAGCCTGCGTTGGACCTTCGCCGTGATGGCCGCCCTCTCGCTCGCAACGGCCCGCCAGGACGTTGCAGCGCAGGTCAACGAAGTCTTCGGTCGCGCCGTGCCTTGGGGAAGGTAGTCAGCCGAGGCAAGCATCGGTCTGGTGACGCCCGGGGCGACAGGGCGTGTGCGCGGAAACCGTCAAGCGGGCTCGGCACCGCCTTGGGCCGCATCCCGGCGCCCGTCGAGCCTGCCCAGGAGGACTTTGGCGCAGTCGCCAGGCTGACTCTCCATTCCGTTGCCGGGCCGGCTCCCGAACACCGAGACACCCTGCCCACGGCTGAATGGCAGGACTGCGGCGCGAGGCCGGCAGGCAACGCCCGCCGCACCGCCAGCGCTCGCCGTCAGTCGGCCCGAGGATCCGAGAGATGTAGATGCGGGGCGGATCCGCAAACGGCGTACTCCACCAGCCCCAGATCCCGGCGCAGCGGTGTCGAGTGCGTGCCGGGCCGGCCTGGGACCGGCATGCTCAGGTGCGGGAACGGGTTCTCGCGCACATCGACCAGGAACGCCACGACGGCGGAGAACACGTCGGCCGGCGTGCCCGGGTCGCCGAGGAATTCCTCGACAGCCGGGGAGAGGGTGGCGGGTCGTCCTCGTCTGGGACGTCGGTGTGGTCGTTCACCGGGCACCTCCATGGCCGGACAGATCGGTACACCATTGGTGTACCGGCGGTGTACGCTTGCGGTATGGCTGATGCAACGATCAAGGTTTCCCCCGACACGCGTGACCGCTTGGCCGCCCTCGCGGCGGCCCGCGGCACCACGATCGGCACCCAAGTGGCCCTGCTGGTGGAGCAGCAGCCCACCGCGGAGCAGATCGCGGAGCGCGTTGCCGAGGGCCGCCGACTGCTGCGGGAGCACTTCGGGATGACCCTCACGGACCCGGAGCTGGACGAGGGCCCGGACCTGCTGCAGCGGGTCTACAACATCGCTGCGGCCGACGCCCGCGCCAAGGTCACCCCCCGGCGCAGCGCGTGATCATTCTGGATTCCAGCGCCCTGTCCGCGCTGGCCGCCGGTCACCCGCGTCTGCACCGGATCGTGGATTCCGCGTTGCAGAGTCCGTTCCAACATCTGCTGGTTCCGGTGCTGTGCCTGGTCGAGGCGGAGATCAAGGACGAGGGCGCGGCGCACGCGGTCCTGGCGCTGCCGGCGCTCGAGTTCGAGCCCTTGGACGCGGGCACCGCCGTGGTGGTGGCGACGATGGTCCGCGACGGGTACGGAGGTCAGGACCTGGCGCACGCCATCGCCACGAGTCTGCCCACTCCGGTGCGTCCGCAGCAGCACCTGATCCTGACGGCCAATCCGGAGCTGTACCCGCCGGGGATCGTCACCGTTGACATCGACGACCCTCGCCTGGAGCCGTAGGTGCAGTTAGCGGGAGTGCCCGGGGACGAGCTCGACCCGGGCGAGGGTGCGCGGATCCTCGCCGAGGAGATCCTGCCCGCCGTGCTGGGCGGGGCGGTGGCGCAGGAGCGGCCGGTGGTGGTGTTCGTCGCCGGGCAGGCCGGCAGCGGCAAAACACTTGTCGTGGACCTGGTCCACGCGGCGCTCGCCAGGCGGGGTGGGGCGGTGCGGGTGGACCGCGATGTCTACAAGACGGTCCACTCCCGCTACCCGCGGTTCCTCGCCGAGGACGTGCGCACGGCCGGGGTGCGGGTGCGGGTGGTCACCTACGGGTGGCAGGCGCAGGTGGAGAAGCGGCTGCGGCAGAGCCGGTTCGACGCGGTGGTGGAAGCGGCGCTGGGCCGCCCCGAGGAGTTCCTCGCCGAGATCGCCGCGTACCGGCGGGCGGGCTACCGCGTCGAGATTGTGGCCCTGGCCGTGCCCGAGGCGCTCAGCCAGCTCGGTGTCGGTCATGCTGCCCCTCCCCTGGCGACCCCGCGCGCCGGTCGCGCCGGGTGACCGTGACGCTACCGTGCGCCTGTGACAACGGGGAGGGCGCCCTGATCCGGAGGCCAGACCGTCGGGGACGGCCCGGGCCGCCATTGCGGGGTCGGGCGGACCGGGCCGATGGGGCAGGCGACAGCACAGCCTGGACCAGCCACCGTAGGGCGCCGACCGCGCCGCACACTCTGGCGCTCCGACACCGCTGGCACCGCCACCCTGCCGGACGGCCGCGCCTACCCGCGGGGCGGGGTCAGTTCCACGGGGGCCGGCCGGTTCCCTCGGCCCAGAGGGCGAGCGCGCGGCGGTGGACGGCGAGCGCGCCGAACACCACGAGCAGGTGATGGGCGAGCCAGGTCACGACGGATCGCCTGGTCGCGACACCGAGACTGTAGAGGTCGTTGCTGACAGTCAGTCAGTCGACGATGTGAGGCCCGTTGCCGGGTGGGTACGGTCGAACCACTGGATGAACTCGTGGACGGTGCCGACTCGGGCGACGCGCTCGTGGAGTGCCTTCTGGTCGTGCCCTGGCAGGAACCATCCGGTCGTGGTCGCCTCGCCGCATCCACAGGCGCACGACCGGGCATCCAGGGACGAGTCGATGTAGGTGACGGGGTTGCGGGCAGTGGGCGCGATGGGCGAGGGCTTGCCGACGTAGGCGTCGTAGACGGGGTGCCCGGGCGGCAGGACTGTCCCCTCGACGGCCCGGCGGCTGCTGGTCACCTGGACCAGGCGGTCGATCTCGACGGCCTGGCGCACGATGCCCGCGGCGGAGATGAGCATGTAGCGCTGGCGGTCGGCCTTGGCGCCCAGGACCCAGGCGCCGCGTCCCACCTCGTAGAGCTGCTCCTCCGTCAGCGCGGGATCCCAGCCGAGGTGGGACCGGCCGAGGACGTCGTCGGGCTTCGCGGCGGTCTTCTCGCCGAGCTTGATGTGGATCATCCGGCTTCCTGATAGTTGGCTCTACTTACCGCCAAGCCTATCCGGTCGCTATGATCACGTCCTCTGGGGCGATACTTGCATGCCCTTACCGGTCCATCTATCAGGGTATGAAGCCAGCGAGGAGTAGCGGTGAGGGAGCGGGACATCCCCCCGGTGGTGCTGTCGGACACTGAGAGCGCCGAGGTGCTGGAGGGGATGATCCTTCCGACCTGGACCAGGCACGCTGCACGGCAGGATCACCCGGTGGTCGTCGTCGTGGGCGGCCCGCCGGGCAGCGGGAAGTCCGAGGTCGCCGACTTGGTGCACGCCGCTCTTCAGCGGCGCGGGGGTGCGGTGCGAATCGCCAGCGACTTATACAAGGGAGAGCACCGCGACTACGCGGGTCTGCTGGCCGCAGACGTGCGCAGCGCGGGGGTGAAGGTCCGCACGGATACCCGCCGCTGGCAGGCCGGCGTCGAGGACCACGTCCGTGAGCGGGGCTTCGACGCCGTCGTCGAGAGCGCTCTGGCGGACCCGCAGGCGTTTCGCGCCGACGCGCGGGCCTACCGGCGCGCTGGGCATCGGGTCGAGGTCGTGGCCCTGGCTACGCCGCAGGCGTGGAGCCAGCTTGGCGTTCTGGACCGCTTCGTCGAGCAGGTGACGGCCACTGGCGCGGCGCGCTACGTCTCCTGGGAGAACCACGATGCGTGCGCGGCCGGGCTGATCGCGACTCTGGCCGTCATCGAGACCGAGCAGCTGGCCGACCGCGTCACTGTGGTGCGGCGCGGCGGGGAGATGCTGTACAGCAACGAGCTGGTGGACGGGGTGTGGTCACGAACGCCGGGTGCCGCGCAGGCGGTCGCGGCGGAGCGGGCCCGGCCCTGGACCGCCGTCGAGACGCAGGCGTTCAGGACCACCTCCTCGCGGGCCGAGGTGCGCCTGCACGCTGGCGTCGTACCGGAGCGGCTGCGCTTGGCGGTGCGGGCCGACGCCGAGCGGGCTTTTGCTCTCTCCGAGCCGGTGCGCCGGATCGCCCAGCCGATCGCTGAGCCGCCCGGCGTCGACTATCACCGGCTGTCCGCCGACGAGCACGAGTGGACGTTCCAGAACCTGATCGTCCCGGACCTCGGGGAGATCGTGGCGCAGGAGCGGCCCGTCGTCGTGTACGTCATGGGGGCACCCGGATCTGGCAAGACTCGGGCGACCACGACGGTGCGCCGGGCCCTGCGCGGGCCCGGCGGCCGGTGTGGATCTCCGGCGGGATGTTCAAGGCGGCCCACCCGGACTACTTCCGGCTGCTGCGCGAACATCCCCGCACCGCCTCCGCCCGGATCCGCGCCGACTACAAGGCGTGGCAGGCAAGAGCCGAAGCGCTGGTGCGCGAACGGGGCGCGGACGCCGTGATCGAGATCGCCCCCGGCAGCACGGACGCCTTCTCGCCGACGCGGCCGCGTGGCGCCGGACCGGGTACCGCGTCGAGTTGCTGGTGCTGGACGTGCGTGCGGCCGACAGCCGCCAGGGCACCGCCCTGCGCTACGCGGAGGTCAGCCGGGGCGGCACCCGGCCGGGCCGGTTCACCACCGCCAGCGGGCACGACCGGTGCCTGGCGGCGGCGCTGGAGTGCGTCCAGGCCGTCGAGGAGCAGCGCCTGGTGGACCACCTCAGCGTGGTGAGACGCGATGGCACCGCCGTCTTCCGCAACACGCTCGGTCCCGACGACCGGTGGACCGGCCCGGCCGGTGCCGCGCTCGCCGCCCGGGCGGGGCAGGTGCGGCCCTACACCGAGCAGGAGGCCCGCCAGTTCCTCGCCCACCAGCGCGAGCTGCGCATGGCTCTGCCGCAGTACCGGCGGGAGGTCGACGCGATCACCCGCCTCGCCTGGCCGCTGCTGGCGCCCGCGCTCCAGCCCAGCCGGCTCGTCTTCACCCCGCCCGTGGCGCTCCCGGCGCCGCGTTCCTACGAGCCGGTGATCTCGCTGAGCTTGGCGTCGTAGAGGGACTCGATCCGCTCCAGCTCCGCCCCCGACATGTCCGGGAGGTCGCGCAGCGCCTTGGTGCTGGCGGCGCGCTCGGCCAGCAGCTGTTCGACGCGGTCGAGGTCGGGTGCCGGGCGGCGGCGTTCGGCGTGGATCTGCTCGGTGTACCAGGCTGCGGCCTGCTCGATCTTCTCCCCGATCCGGTGGGGCTGCCGTGACCGGAATGCTAGACCCGCCCAAGCTCCGCGAACAGGGCTGTGACCTGCAATTCTCCGGCGCGAACATGCCAGAGGTCAGAAGTTCTTACCCGACCCCGACAAGCGGGACCGTGCTCGGGCACGGCGTCACCACCGAGGAGATCCTCGCCTTCCGTCGCTGCACGACGATGTCCAGGCCATGAGCTGCTGGTACCGCGCGCCGCGGACCAGGACTTGTCTGGTGAGGTCGCGTTTCCTGAAGTAGCGAGTTCCGCCTCGCCAACTACTCTGCGTGCACGGGGTCCAGGGGTGAGTGCCCTGCAACCGTGGTGAACGGGAGATCGGCTCGGACCTGGGGCCGGCCACCAGTTCGGGGGCACAGCGCGGCGCTCGGCCGCCAGATCACAGTGCCGCGAACACCCGGTCAGGGCAGCGGCACGGCGTGCAGGCAGGTATGGCGGCCGGGCCCCGAAAGCGCGGTGAGCGGCCGTGCTGCTTCCCCTTCGATCTCCACCCGGAAGGCGCCCGCCTCATCCGCGTACACCGGCGCCCCCGCGGCGGTGAGCTCGCCGGTGGGGTGGACGATGACGACCTCGGGCGGCCCGTGTCCGGCTAGCGGGCCAGGCAGGGTGACCGCGTAGCGCCGGGATCTGTCCATCGGTGGTCTCCTTCACCCGGTGTGCGCGGCGGTGTCGGCCCGGGCGGCGCGGACACTGTCGCAGATGGTGAACACCTCGTCGGCGCCGGTGATCTCCAGGAGTCGGCGGGTCTGGGAGGTGGGGGCGGCCAGACCGAGGGGGAAGCCGGCAGCGCGGGCGGCGATCCGGGTCTTGAGGAGTGCGTTGAGACCAGTGGAGTCGCCGAAGCTCAGGCCGGCAAGGTCGACAACGAGCCGGGGCGGGCGATCGGCCACGGCACGCGCGAGCGTGCTCTCCAGCCGCTGGCGCTGGTCCTGGTCGACTTCGCCGTCCAGGTGGACGACCTGGGCTGGACCGCTGTCTGTCGAGGTGGTGATCCGCAGCAGCGGTGCGGTGACGCTGGTGTCCGCGAAGCGCGTGCCATACCGGGAGGACATGAGGAGCTCCCTTCCGGCCGTGGCCTCGTCCTTGGGGCCGCGTCGCCGAAGTCGAAGGCCTGGCCCGCGCGGCGAGCTCGCGTTCGAGGGCCGGGCCTGCCGTTTCAGGCGACGGCGGCGAGGTCCGCTCGGCCGAACAGCAGAGCGTAGCCGCGGGGCAGGTGGGCGAGGAGGCGGTCGGTGAGGCGGTCGTCGGTGAGGGTGGTGAGGGCGGCCAGGACCGAGGAGGCGTCCCAGCGGGCGGCGGTGAGGCTGGTGCCCAGGGTGTGGGCGAGGGTGTCGACGAAGGCGGGGGCGGTGACGGGGTGGGGCAGGGGGATCTGGGCGGCGAAGACGGCGCGGGCCCGCTCGGGCAGAGCGGCGGCGAGGTCGCAGCGTTCGTCGCCGGTGAGCTGGCAGCCGAGGAGGGCCAGCACAGCGGCGAGGACGCGTTCGGCTTCCTCGACGCCGGGGTAGCGGCCGGTGGTGCGGACTTGCTGAAGGAGGCGGCGGTAGCGAGTCATGACGCATTCCGGGGTTGGGCCGCGCGGTCGGCGCGGCGACGCGAAGCGGGCGGGTACAGCCGGGTCGGGGCGGGTCAGGGGCGGTGGCCGGCCTGTGGGCGGCCGAAGAGGAGGTCGTAGCCGGGCGGGAGCTGGAACAGGACGCGGTCCATGAGATCGTCGCCGGCGGCGTCGGCGACGGTGGACAGGACGGCGCCGATGTCCCACAGGGCGGTGGTCTCGGTGGCGCCCTCGATCCACGCGGTGGTGGCACGCACGAACCTCTCGGGGGTGAGCGGTTCGGCGGCCTGAAGGGGGTTGAGCAGGATCAGGGACATGGCCTCGGGCAGGCGGGCTGCCAGGCCCGCGCGGACCTGGCCAACGAGGTGGGCGCCGAGCAGGGCCAGCACGACGCGGGCCGCGCGTTCGGCTTCCTCGGGCGTGTCGTACTCGCCGCGTTCCTGGACCTGGTCCAGGAACGCCTCCCATCGAAGCGTCACCGCGGGTCCTCCTTCCGAACGAGGAGCGGACCGGGCCCGGCCGTTGGTTGCCTGTGCTCACAGGGCCGTGGCCAGGCGGCAGGTAAGGCCGGTGAGGCGGAGCAGCCTGGCGACGGGGTGGGCGATCCCGTGCAGGACCAGGCGCAAGCCGGTTCGGTCGGCCAGGTTGCGGCCCTGGACGAGGGCGCCCAGGCCCGCGCAGTCCATGAACGTCACCTCCGACAGGTCGAGCACCACCTCGCGGTGCTCGACCAGCGCGCGGGCCAGCTTCCGGCGCAGGTGCCGGGCGGCGGCGAGGTCGATCTCGCCGCGCGCCCGCACCGTGAACGGGGCCGGGCCCTGGCCTTGCATGGGGCTGCTCGCTGTCCGGCCGGCCCGCACGCGGCGGGCGGGCTCGGGGGGGTGACGGTGGCGGGGGTGTCCCGCGCCGCCCCGTCGGGGGGATTTCCGGGACGGTGCGGGACAGCATCGGGGGCGGGTCAGGCCTGGATCTGCTTGCGGCCTCCGCTGTGGCCGACGGCGACCTTGCGGGGCTTGGCCTTCTCGGCGACCGGGATCTTGAGGGTCAGCACGCCCGCGTCGTAGTCGGCGGTGATGCCCTCGGGGTCGAGGGTGTCGGAGAGCATGACCTGGCGTGAGAAGACACCGAGCGGGCGCTCGGACAGCTCCCACTTCACGTCCTCGCCCTGGTGGCGCGGCCGGCGCTCGACCTTGACGGTCACCATGTTCCGCTCGACGTCGATGTCGATCGCCTCCGGGTCCACCCCGGGCAGGTCGAAGCAGATCACGTACTCCTCGCCCGCGCGGTACGCGTCCAACGGCATCGGCGTGGGACGCGACCACGTGCCGCTCGTACCAAGGAACTGCTGGGTCAGACGGTCCAGCTCGCGGAACGGGTCGGTGCGCAACAGCATCGCGAAACACCTCCAAGTGGGATCAAAGGGTGCCAGTGCGCTTTCACCTGACACCGTTCTAACACGTCATCCATTCGATGACAAACCCTGAGTGTCGTCGGTAGAGTGACAACATGCATGAGAAGCCCCCGAAGCCCGCCACCGGGCCGAAGACGCCCGTCGAACCGGCCTCCTTCTTCGCCGCCGCCGCGGCCCTGGCCGCCATCGACGACGCCGTCCGCACCGCCCAGACCCCCGACAACACCCCGCGCGGCGCGAGCGCCCCGCCTCACGGGCCCGAGGAAGCCGGCCCCGGACAGGCGCTGGCCGCCCTGCTGCTGCTGCGCGAACTGCGCACCCAGCTCGCCGGCTGGGAAGCCGGCCTGGTGGAGAACGCCCGCGACGCCGGCGCCACCTGGGCCGACCTCGCCCACCCCATGGGCGTCGCCAGCCGCCAGGCCGCCGAGAACCGCTACCTGCGCCTGCGCCCCACCAATGCCACCGCCTCCGCCGTCGGGACCGGCGCGCAACGCGTCAAGGCCGTCCGCGACCGCCGCGCCGCCGAACGCACCGTGGCCGCCTGGGCCCGCCACAACGCCGCCGAGCTGCGCGTCCTCGCCGCCCAGATCACCGCCGTGACCGATCTGGCAGCCGATGCCCGCCCCGCCCAGGCCGCCCTCACCTCCGCCCTCGGCACCACCGACCCCGCCGACCTCATAGAACCCCTCACCGCCATCCGCCCCCACCTCGGCACCGGCCAGGGCGACCTCGCCACCCGCCTCGACGCCCTCACACGCCACACCACCCAGCTCCACGATGACAGCAACAAACGCCGCGCCTGACCCCGTCGCCGCCGCCGAGAAGCGCTGGCAGGACCTCCTGGACCGGATCCACGACCTCGAAGCACGAGTCGCCGCCACCACGAGCACCGCCACCGCCGCTCTCGACACCCACCTCGCCCGGCTCGACGCCCTGCGCCACCATCTCGCCCAGCCCACCTGGCCGCTGCCCGCCCCCGATCCGGTCAGCCCCCAGGCCGCGGCACCGAACAACCCGCCGGCCTGACATAACCGGGAGCTACCCCGCGGTCCGCAACCGCCGGGACCGTCAGGCCCGGCGCCCGTGTCTCACCGGCGCCCAGGGGCGGTCAGCGCTCATGGTCCCCGGCGGCATACCGGCTCCAGGTGGCCCCGATGTCCGTCGCGGCCCGCTCGGTGGTGAAGTCGGTGTAGCCGAGCGCCTTCGCCGCCACAGGCGGCGGTGTGTGCGCGACGAATCGCCCTAGCGCCTCGGCGCGGCCAGCGCCGGGCGCGATGCCAGCGCGCGCGATGCCAGCGCGCGCGATGCCAGCATCCCTCAGCCCGGACGGTTAGCACCGGCTGGACCTGCCCTTCACGGCCGAGAATCAAGGAGTGCCAGGGCAAGCCGGCACTACGGTTATCGAGGCTGCCCGACTGAGGGCGACGCCACCGACCGTGAGGTTGCCGTCGGCGCCCGCCTTCGGGGCACCGCAGTAGGCCTTACCGTCGACGACACTGATCACCTTCGTGACGCTCTCCGGTTTGGCGGATTTCTCCGCGAGCAACATGAAGAAGGAGCCGGCCACGACGACCACTGCGGCCACTACGCCACACCTCAAGGACCAGTTGAGGAGGTTCAGCGCGCTCCCTGCCGTCTTCTTGGTGGTCTCCTGAAGGGCGGAAATCGACAGATCGCTGGCGACCTTGGGAATGGAGTTCGCCGCCCGTCCCGCCAGCAGAGTGGCTGCGAGCGCCGCGACAGCGGCAACCCCGATCGCGCACTGCACGATGAGGCGGGACAGGCGATCGAGTTCGTCCAGCCCCGGCAGGCCGGAAGCGAACGTCACGGCGCTGAACACGCCGAGGACAGCGGTGAAGAGGGTGGACCAGTTGGTGGCGGCTTTGCGCACCGTGTCGAGCTGGCCGTGCCGTGCCTCGGTGAGCTTGGCTGCCCAGTACTCGTCCTCGGCCTGCGACATGGTCGCCTCTTAACGATTCACGGCGAGGCGGACGGCGTTCGAGCCGCCCCAGCCACACCCTCGATGTTGGTCATCACGCCCGGCATGCGCAGCGCGGCAGTTGCACTGGACGTCGAACACGCCCACGCGCGCACGTACGGGCTCCACTCCCAAGATCACGTCGAACTCGATCGTGATCGGGTCAAGCTGATGGTCGCAGCGAGGACAGCGACCGCTCAACTCATAGAAGTCGGTCCAGCCGCTGTCGTCGGTCGCGAGGAGCTGCAGCGTTCCGTTTGCCAGGGCGGACGTGATCGCGTCCGCCCAGCGCGCCTTATGTGCTGGCGTTCGCGGCGGATAGTTGTAGACGATCAAGGGGTCTGGCCATGTTTCGGACACGAGTCGAACCCCTTCGAGACCCTGCACGATCGGTGATCCAAAACATATGCCGCTCGAACACCAGGCGCGACCCGACCCATCGAGCGTCAGGCTGGCCCGGCTGTGGTGGCGCGGCGCCGGAGATCCGGCCCGCAGCCGCGCGACCGGATCCGGGCCGCCCGGGCCACGGCCGATAGGGGGCTTCACCTGGGACCTCGCCGTCAGAGGTGAACCGCGTCGGCGCCCCACGCCCGTAGCAGCGGCATCGGGAACTCGGACTCGGGCAGGAAGCGGCTGCGCGCCGACAGGTTCGGACTGGCGGGTGCCACCACTCTCCAGCGGGTCCATGGAGATCTGGGCCACCCGCCGCTGCCGGACCAACTGCCCGGCTTGACGTGATTAGTTCCAGAGCGCCAGCAGCGCGCCAGCCACCGAAGCAACCCCAGGAGGGCCTACCAGTCAACCGCCCCAGGTCAGAGCCGTGTGACAGGGCTGAAGCGGGTCAGATCTGCCGGTCCGGGTCGGAGAAGGTGAGACCGCCGGCGGCGAGGGGACGCCGGACCGGGGCGGGTGCGGGCGCGATCTCGCCGGGCGGCTGGCGGAAGTCGGCGCCCTGCTCGACCGGCAGCAGCCGGCGACCGCCGGACTGGGCGGGCACGGGAGCGTCGGTGGAGGGCTCGGAGAAGGCGGGCAGCGAGAGGTTGCGACGGTCGGTCATGATCCCCAGTGTGACGGAGCGCCGTAGTTTGCGAGTGATCGTTTAGAACCCCCTGGTCAGCGCCGTGGCGGCGCACCGTAGTTTGCGAATCCGGAGCATGGCACCTTGCGAGGCGGGGTCGTCCGAGCGTGGTGGCCGTCCCCGCCGTTGCACGTGACGGCTGGGTGCGTCGTCAGTTTTCGGTCTGGTCGGGTTCTTCCGCTTCGGTGGGGATGGTCCAGCGCAGCAGGGTGGTGGTGTCGGCCTGTTCCAGGGTGACCGCGTAGACCTGGTTCCAGGCCCGTTCGCCGTGGTGGCGCATGGAGTGGTCGCCCGGGTCCCAGCCCAGGCGCAGGACCTGGCATCCGTCGATCTCGATCTGCCCGGCGAGCAGGGGATGGGTCTCGCAGGTCCGGTCGAACAGGTGGAAGTGGGTGTGCGCGTCCACGGAGACCATCAGGCCGATGCGCGGCCCTTCCGACAGCCAGCTCTGGAGCTGGCGGGCGAACTCGTGAGCGTCGCGCAGCGGGAGGTCGAGCCGCCCGTAGGGCCCCTGGCCGCCGTATTGGGGTGTCCGTTCGCCGCCGAAGCGGGCGTGGGCGTCGTCCGCGTACTTCCCCCAGTAGGTGACGTCGGCGAGTCCGTCGACGGATTCACCGTTCAGTCCGACGAACGAGTCCAGGGTGCGCGCGTCCCCGAGGATCATGCCGCACCGGTCGATGGGCAGGTCGCCGAGCCGGATCGGCGACCTGCCACGGTTGCTCGGCCAGGGCAGGCCGAGGTCGACTTCCAGGACGGAGATCACCGGCCCGTCGTAGGAGACCCACGGTTCGGCGCGCACTGCCAGGGGCCGGTCGGCCGCAGCCGGCACCGCGACCGCCTCGCACCACCATTCGCTGCTGGCGCCGTCCGCAGGCTCGTGGAGGTGACCGCCCCCGAACCCTGCCGCCGCCAGCGCCCGCATGGACAGCGGATCGCCGATTTCGGGCCACTGGTCGATCGAGCCGGCCATCCCCAGGACCAGCACACCGGACGGCGCGGTGACGGTTCCCAGGTCGACAGAGGTCTCACTCATTCGGCGATTGAACCAGGTGTGGATCAGGTGGCTC
Organism: Kitasatospora sp. NPDC050543; assembly: GCF_044457565.1. Taxonomy (NCBI): domain Bacteria; kingdom Bacillati; phylum Actinomycetota; class Actinomycetes; order Kitasatosporales; family Streptomycetaceae; genus Kitasatospora; species Kitasatospora sp. NPDC050543. Next base: position 13,179 of record NZ_JBITGZ010000060.1, read on the forward strand.
GCGGGGCCCTCGCGGCCGTGAGGTTCGTCGGGCTCTTCGTGCGACCCGGAGTCGCAGTCACACCCAGTCTCGCAGCCTGCGCGGGCGAGGTGGGCCAAACCGCTATCACCCGTGGTAGCGGTTTGGCCCTGGCCAGCAGGGCCAAACCGCCGCTGACCTGACCACCTGGGCTCTCCGCCCGTTGGCCCTGGCCGTAGGGCCAGACCGCTACCACGGGTGATAGTGCTTTGGCCCTGGCCAGTGACTCTGTTGCTCTATTCGGGCCGCGGGTCGGTTGACTGCGGCATGATCGCTCCTGCGGTCGTCTCGTGGGCAGACGGTCGTGGGGGTGGTGCGGGTGTCAATGAGGGCGGCGGGACTGCCGGAGGTCCCGGAGCAGACGGCACTGGTCGCGGCGGCGGCTTTCCCGAAGGGGACGCTGGCGATGCGGGTGCGGGAGAAGCTGGCGGAGGTCTTCGCGGATGAGCCGTTCGCGTCCGCGTTCGGGGTGCGCGGCGCTCCGGGCCTGTCACCGGGGATGCTGGCGCTGGTCGCCGTGCTGCAGTTCGCCGAGAACCTGACCGACCGCCAGGCAGCGGGGATGGTGGTGCGGGCGATCGACTGGAAGTACGCGATCGGCCTGGAGCTGACCGATCCGGGGTTCGATTTCACGGTGCTGGCGAAGTTCCGGGCCCGGTTGGTCGAGCACGGCATGGAGCGCCTGATCTTCGACCGGTTGGTGGAGCACTGCCGCCAGGAGGGGCTGATCGAGGCCGGAGGCAAGCAGCGCACCGACTCCACCCATGTCATCAGCGCGGTGCGGGACTTGAACCGGCTGGAGCTCGCCGGCGAGAGCATGCGCGCGGCGCTGGAGGCACTGGCCACGGCCGCCCCGGCCTGGCTCGGGCAGACGATGCCGGTGGCGGAGCTGGAGCTGCGCTATGCGGCCAGGGTCGACTCATGGCGGCTGCCCTCGTCGAAGACGAAGCGGGACCGGCTGGCCGAGATCTACGGCCAGGACTCGCTCGCATTGCTGCACGCGCTCCATGCGCCTGACACCCCGGTGTGGCTGCGGGAGATCGAGGCCGTTCAGTTGCTGCGGCGGATCTTCATGCAGACCTACTACGTGCACACCGACGCCCGGGGACGGGAGGTGGTCAGGAAGCGGGAGGCCGAGAAAGACGGCGTACCGCCCGGCCATCTGCGGCTCGCCTCCCCCTACGACCCGCACGCCCGCTGGTCCGCCAGGGGAGACGAGCTGTTCTGGTGCGGCTACAAGGTCCACCTCACCGAGACCTGCGACAACAGCACCGGCGGCGCCACGGCCCGGACCCAGACCCCGAACCTGATCACGGACGTGACCACCACGGTCTCGACCGCGCCGGACGTGACCGCCACCGCCGGCATCCAGCAGCGTCTGACGGGACGACAGCTCAAGCCAGGCGAGCACTATCTCGACTCCGGCTACCCCTCCGCCGACCTGGTCACTGCCGCCGCACGCGAGGGCATCGCCATGATCACACCGCTGCTGGCCGACCACTCCCGGCAGGCCCGCGCCGCCGAAGGGTTCGACAAGAGCGCCTTCCGGATCGACTGGACGACTCGCCAGGTCCGCTGCCCCGAAGGCCGCACCAGCACCGGCTGGTATCCCGTCCAGCAGCACGGCCACGACGCCATCGTGGTTGAGTTCGCCCGCTCCCACTGCGGCACCTGCCCGTCCCGCGACAAGTGCACCACCGCGGCGCGCGGCAACCGCATGCTCACCCTGCGGCCCCGCGAACTGCACGAGAACGTCGCCGCCGCCCGCGCCGAGCAGAACACCGACACCTGGCAAGCCAAGTACGCTCTCCGCGCCGGGGTCGAGGGCACCATCAACCAGGCCCTCGACATCACCGACCTGCGCCGGGCCCGCTACCGCGGCCTGCCCAGGACCAGCCTCCAGCATGCCTACTCAGCCACCGCGATCAACGTCATCCGACTCGACGCCCACTGGACCGACCAGCCCCGCCGCCCCCGGACCAGCAGACTCACCCGACTCGCCCACCAACTCGTGGCCTGATCACCGACCCGAATAGAGCAACAGAGTCGGCCAGTAGGGCCAAAGCGGAAGGCCCGGGCGGAGCGCCCGGGCCTTTGGTCGGCGGTTCGCCGGCTACGCGCTGATGCCGAGGTTGGCGAGCTGGCCTTCGTAGCGCTGCCGCAGGCGCTCGCCGAACCGCTCCGGGTCCAGGGAGTCGATCCTGGGGACGGCAGCCAGGCCGCCCCGCATCTTCCCGCCGGTCAGCAGGGGGTGCAGTTGGTAGACCGCTGGCTCCAGGAGCCAGGCCAGGCCTTGTCCGCCAGCTGTTTGACGGCCCGGTTCACGCTTGGCGCGCTCAGAGCGAGCATCGAGCCCATCTCCACCTGGGACAGGCCGACGCACCCGGTCTCGGGGTCCTGGTAGGCCAGGAAGGTGTTCATCAGTCGGTGACTGTTCTGGGTCAGCTCGACCAGGGCGAGAATGGCCAGGGCCTCACGGCTGATAGTCACGACCTCGGTGGTCGGGATCGGCGGGACGTACCGGGTGGTCGTCATCTGGTTTCCTCGGTCAGGGGCAACGTGCCCGCTGCTGATACTTTGAGCATCCAATGTCAGGTTAGGCCCGCTCCGGTGCAACGGAGCGGGCCTTGCCGTTTCAGGCGCTCTTGATGTGCCGAACCTTCGCGGCCGACGCGGCCGGCATCTCGTTCTTCTCCGGCCGGGCACCGCCGAGCGCCACCACGTTCGCGGCCTTCGTCACAGCGCGCTGCTCCTCGCGGCGCTCCTTGCGCCAGGCCGTCGCGTACTCGGGGCCGGGCATCAGGAACTCCGGCACTGCCGGCCACCCACTCCTCCTGGGCCCGCTCCTGGTCGGCGGAGGACCCGGGGAAGGTCAGGGCAAGGGCCGTCTGCGGCCCGGCCCGGTGCGCTGTCGGCGCGCAGCGTCGATGGCGCAGTCCAGGCGGCACTACGGTCGGCACCGTCACGCGGCACCGCTGAGGGTCATCGGCGGCCGGGCGGGCGCAGCGGGACGGCACCGCGCTGCAGGTCGCGAAGCCGCGGGCGGCGTCCAGGTCAAGCCCCTGCTCGGCGTAGTCCGCGCTGAAGGTATACCGCCATCCCCCGGGGCAGCGCAGCATCAGCCAGATCACCGCACCGGCGACCACCAGCACGACCACCAGAATCCAGCCCGCAGGCCCCATCGATCCTCTCCACCCCCATCGGCCTGCATCCACTCCAGCGGGCCCAGACCGAGCCGACCGTACGGACGGCGACCAGCTCGCGGGTGGGCTTGACCACTGTCGTTGAGCACAGATCAGCCCCGCGCGAGTCATCGTGCGGGGCTGATCTTGACCTGTGGTCAGCAGTTGCCGTTGATCGGGCCCCCTCCTGCTGCCCGTCGTGGTAGTTCCAGGTGCCGCTGTAGCCCCAGCAGTCGATGGGGCCTCTGTTGGTGAACGTGATGCGGACCTTCGCCTCCCCGATCCAGCTGTCCTCACCGTTGGTGTGGACACCGACCGGCTTGGTGCTGACTGAGGAGCTGTCGAGGGAGCCGACCGGACCGTTCTGGACCGTGGTTTGGGTCCACAGGCCCTGGTCGACAGCGGTCACCCACGCGCCGGTGATGCCGGGGTGGCCGTTGGTGCGGAACCAGGTGTCCCACCTGAACACGGCGCGACTGTGACCGCAGTAGTCGAACTCCTGGTCAACGTAGCCGATCGGCATGCCCTGGACCCGCACTGCGCCGCTGGCGCCCTCCTGGGTCCAGGGGCAGCTGTGAGGCGTCGCGGCATGGGCGGCGCTGGTGGGCGTCACGATCGCCAGCGCCATCACGGCGGAGGTGGCCAGGGACTTGATGGTCCTGACCAGCGGTATATTCACGATCACGTTACTCCCCTCCCGATTGGGCACCGTGCGTACCCGAAGTGAAGCGTAGGGATATGCCATCGCATTGGTAAGGCCCGGGTGCGAAGTGGCTCGCTGTACTCCGGTTACCGCACAAGTGCGCCATCGAGGGCCCGCACCCCGCCCACCCTGCCAACTTCCCACGGGCGGCGGGACCCTCGTCTTGCCGAGCGGGGTATGGGCTTTCACGGTGGCTACAAACGCCGGCCTCGCCCCCGTACACGGCCCCACCAACTACCCGCTCGCTCCGCCGCTGCCACCGCAATGGCCACATTTCGCCGCGCCACCCCTTCGCTGTCGCGGTCGCCGAAGGCAGCGAAGATGGCGGCTGCCCGGGTGTGAGCGTCGACGGCTTCCTCGAACCTGCCCACATCCCGCAGAACGATGCCGAGGTTGTTCAGCGTCTTGCCTTCGCCGTGGCGGTCGCCGAGGTCCCGGCAAATGACCAGATCGCCGGTATAGGCGTCGATAGCCTCGCCGAACCTGCCGACCTCCTGTAGAGCGAGGCCGAGGTTGTTCAGGGCCTGGCCTTCGCCGTGGCGGTCACCGAGGTCCCGGCAAATGACCAGGTCACGGGTGTGAGCCTCGATAGCCTCGCCGAACCTACCCACCGCTCGTAGAGCGAGGCCGAGGTTGTTCAGGGCCTGACCTTCGCCGTGACGGTCACCCAGGTCGTGGCAGATGGTTGCGGCCTGGGTGAGGATGTGGATGGCATCGTCGAAGCTGCCCACCTCTTGCAGGGTGTCGCCGAGGTTGTTCAGGGCCTGACCTTCGCCGTGACGGTCACCGAGGTCCCGGCAAATGACCAGGTCACGGGTGTGAGCCTCGATAGCCTCGCCGAACCTACCCACCGCTCGTAGAGCGAGGCCGAGGTTGTTCAGGGCCTGGCCTTCCCCGTGGCGGTCACCGAGGTCACGGAAGATGACGAGGGCCTGGTTGGAAACGTCGATGGCGTCGTCGAACCTGCGCACTGCGTGCAGGGCGGCGCCGAGGTTCTTCAGCTCCCGGCCCTCACGACGGCGGTCGCCCAGACCGGTGGAGCTCGTCAGGGCGGAGGTGTGGGCCTGGATGGCACTCTCCTCGGCCGCTTCTCTCAGCTGCACGAGCTGTTCGCAGAGCGCCTCCAGCTCCGGTGTGGCATGGAACCACTCCTCGCGGACGTGGGGTTGGATCTTTTCCATGGTGCCGATCCCCCGGATATACGTGCCGACGTGGGCGTCGGGGTCCTGGCACACCAAGCGGTACGCGTGCAGGAGCGCGGCCAGCGCGGGTTCGAGGGCTGCCTGCCACAGGCCAGCTCCGATCAGGACGTTCGCCGCCCGGGAAAGCAGGTCGGCGGAGGGCGCCTCCTCGAAGGGGGCGTAGTCGAGCCGGTGCCACGTGTCGAGTGCACGGCGCAGGCCCTGGAAGAAGTCGGGACCGGGGGCATCGTCGCTCTGCCAGAGGCACAGCTGGAGGGAGTTCACGACGATGCCGTAGTTCGTCATACCGCTGTCCAGCCCGAGTTGCCGTTGGCGTTCGGCGAGGGCGAGGGATTCCTCCATGGCGGAGCACGCTTCCGCGGTCTCCCCGAGGTGCTGATGGAGGACGGCGAGGTTGGCGAGTGCGCCGATGAGCACCCACTCGTGGTGCTGGGGGTCCTGGCGGGCGGCGGCCCGGCCGGCTTCGACCAGGTCGGCCGCGATCCGCCGGGCTTCGGAGACCCTGCCCGCCCCCATCAGGAGGGTGATCAGGTTGGACCGCTGCAACGTCAGATTGAACAGCTCGCGGGGATCGCTGTCGGACAGCTCCGCGGTGACCTCCACCGCACGGTGCAGAGCGTCCGCGGCTTCGTCCAGGCGGCCCGCGTTCCGAAGCATGTCGGCGAGGAACTGGAGGTTGAAGGCCAGGGTGCTCCGGACGTCCGGATCGGTTGGTGCCAACTGCTCGAGCCAGTCGATCCCCCGCCACAACTGTCGTATCGCCTCGTCGTGGCGTCCGAGCGCACGGAGGTCGGTGCTGAGACTGATCAGCGCGTGGGCATACTGGCCGTCCCGGTGGGGGTCACCCGGGTCGAGTTCTTCCCAGATGCTCAGCCGTTCCTGCCCGACCCGCAGGGCTTCCTCCCTCCGACCGGCCTGGCCGAGTGCGTAGTTCAGCCCGCTCAGGGCGCTGGCGAGATCGGCTTGGGCGGACGCCGAACCGTCCTGGGCCAGCCGCCGTCGGGCCGACACGTTCTTCTCGGCCAGCAGCAGTTCGAGGCCGTTCATACGCCCGAGGCTGAGGGTGGTGGTGAGGGAGAGCCGGGAGAGCGTGTCCGCCCCGAGGTCGACGGACTCCACGGCATCGAGCAGCGCCCGTTCGATGCCAGCCAACCGTTCCGCCTCATGGATGGCGCCCGCGGCGCGGACGAGGACCGTGAACAGCCGGACCTGCTGCTCGGCCGAGCAGTGCCTCAGCAGGGCAGTCAGCGGGAGCGGCTGTTCGAAGTCCAGCAGCACACGGGTGGCGTGGTACTCGCCGACGCGGTCGGGCTGGATCCCTCCCCAGTACGTTCCGGGCCCGGGCGGGTAGAGGGTGCGGAGCCAGGCCGCGACCCCGTTCGTCCGGTCGGCCGGGATCTCGGGGAGCGCGCCGATCACGGCGACGGCCTCGGCCGGGTCCGAGGCCCCGCACATCGTGGCGACCGCGACCGCCCGCTGCACGTCCGTGTTGTCGGTCGGTCCGAGCCGTTGGGCGGACCGGATCCAGTACCGCTGCTCGTGCCGTAGCAGCGTGGCCTCGTAGGGCTCCTCGCCAGCAGCCTCGACCGGGGTCGAGCCGCTCTGCAAGAGGGCCACGAGCGCGGCCATCTGCACAGTGAGCACGGACTCGTAGACTGGATCGTCCAGATCGCGGGGCGCGCGCAGGACACCGACGAGCGCAGGCCACCCGGCCGGCGGACGGCCGGGCAGTTCGGGGACTGTCTCCAGAAGCTCGGAGAGATCGGCGAGCGCGTCGTCGTACAAGGCGACCCGGTCCTCGGTCGGCCCTTCCTCGGGTGCCAACGGCTCCAGTGGAAACACCGGTGCGCGGGCGAGGATCTCGTCAGCGTGGGACGCGGTGAGCCCGTCGGTCCGCCACCGGCCGTCCGCACGGGCGAGGAGCAGGACCCGGGTCCGGTGCCGGCAGCCACGGAGCCGGTCGATGACGCGCCGCACCAGCAGCGGTCGCGCGTCCGCGTAGTCGATAACAAGGAGGAAGGGAAGCGCGGTCTCCAGCGAATCGAGCTGTCCCTGGTCGAGATCGCGGAGCTCGCCGCGCAAGTGCCCGGTGACCCACCCCTTGGCGTGGAGCAGATCGCTCAGCCGACGCGCCAGACGGGACTTCCCCTGCCCGCCAGGCCCGGTCACCACCCGGACGGCGAAAGGAGCAGCGTGCTTCTCGCACCAGTCACCGAGCTCTTGCAGCTCCTCCTCCCGCCCGCGGAACCGCACGGCCTCGGCGTCCGCGCGCAGCAGCATGGTCGGTGACAGCGGATCCCGCAGCCTCGCCGCGGGTTCCAGGAGGGCCGAGGGCTCGACGGCCTCCAGTACGGGCGGCCACTTGCCGTACTTGGCGATGATCCTGGTGAAGTCCGGGTCCTCGAAGAGGACTGACGCCTGGGTGGCCGTCAGACGCGTCCCCTTCCCGCCCCCGCCGATGGCGTCGGCCCACACCACCCCGCACAGCAGACCGCCCTGGGGGCTCTCTGCGACCACGGCGGCCCCCGACATGCCGGACCAGCCGGTGCTCCCCTGCGGGGTCGTCACTGCGCGGGTCGCATCGTTACTGACGACCTCGTAGCGTCCGGCCAGCCCTCCGATGCCCGGCATGAGCCGTCCACTGATCCGGCCGTCCAGACGCTTGTCCGTGGCCGCGTCCTTCTCCATCCGGGGGAAGCCGGCAATGGCGACCTCGTGGGGCCGGTTGCCGATGACCACTCCCCACCGCTGGGGCGGCCAGATGTGTGTGTCGGCCAGCGACTCGGGCGCGGCCCAGTGCACCTCACCCCGGTACGACGGGGACAGCTGGACCCTGACGAGCGCCGCATCGGTCCGGTGATCGATCCGCAGCCACACCACCGTGGCAGGGAACTGGTCCTCCCCGCCGTCCGGGCGACACACCGTCACGCTCACATCGTCCGACTCGGCCACTTCCTTGACGACGTGCCCGGCCGTCAGTACGAGCGCGGGCGCCACCAGGTACCCGGACCCGAACGTCGTGCCGTCCTTTCGATGGACCCGCAGCTGCACTCTTCGGTCGAACTCCACTGTTCCCCCGACCCACCGAACCGTTACCGGATGCCCTCCTACTCCTCGTCATTGACGAGGACGAGCTCCCCGGCGCTGTCCTGCGGAGTGAGCTTCACCGTGACCTTGTGTGTTGCCTTGCTTGCTCGCTCGGCCTTGCCGCCCGCGCTGACCACCGAGAACCGCAGCCCTCCGTTCACGCTGCGGGTGCCTGTCAGCTCCATACCGAGTTCGAGCGTGATCTCCCCGACGGCGAACCGGACATCACTGGCCGGGCTCTCCGCAACCTGTCGCTGTGCCTGGGCGACCTGCATGCGGAGCAGAGCCACCGCATCAGCCAGGTCCATCCACTCATCCCCAGCGGTGCTTCCCATCGTCCCTTCAACTCCCTCTCTTGCGACATGTGTTGGCTGCGACGGTTCCACAGGACGCGAATCAAGGGCGGGACTTTCCGGCAAGTCCATGCAGATTAGTTACTCAGGTTGAACTCACACCCGGTCTGTGCATCACATCCGGCGCGTGCCCGAGTGCGCACCGTCCCAGCGTTGCCGCGCGGCGGAAGGCAGGCGGAGATCACCGACGCGCTGGTCGAACTGCTGGTCGCCTTGATCCACAAGATCAACGCTCGTGGCGAGCGGCGGGTGGAGAAGCAGCTCGCTGCCGAGTTCAAGAAGGTTCGCGGCAAGGAGGGCATCGACCTACTTTGCGGCGGGTGCCTGAGCTAGGACACCGGGGCCGACCCAAGCGCTGGCGCCGACAGCGGACTCCGGGACAGACACCAGCACCCCGATGAAGACACGGTGCTGTCAGTGGACGTTAAGTCCTGTTTCTCTCGGTTCGTGATCACTCGTACGTGTGAACGTCGGCCGTACTGGCGTGCCAGTCGGGGTTCGGGTGATGTTCTGCGGCGCATGGACAGA
>NZ_JBITGZ010000061.1:0-20856 GCF_044457565.1 Kitasatospora sp. NPDC050543
ATTCGATGGCGTGGCTCACACCGGAAGTGCTGTGAGCCCGCCCACACCGTCGACACACGGTCACCACCCGAGCCCGCCCCGCCACCGAACCCCACCCCCGAACGTGGCCCCCGCCACATCACGGCCGTCGGGCCACCCCCACGGCGGCCGGATCTCGATCGGCGCCGCGATCTCGCGATCCTGGACCGGGGCCTGCGGCCGCAGGCTCAGCTGGTGCGGGCGCTGGTCAGTTCGACGGCGAGGGTGTGTGAGGGCTGGGGGATCTCGCCGAAGTCCTCGTCGTCGCTGTCGACCAGCAGGCGGTTGATGACGGCCTCCAGGGCGGTGGGCAGACGGGGGTGCAGGCCGCGGTGGCAGCGCGAGAGGATGTCGCGGCGGACGTCCTCGGGCAGCAGCGGCCGGCCGGATCGGTAGCCGCGCGCCCGGGTGGGCCGTGGATTGGCGGCGAGGAACTCGGCCTGGGCGCGCCAGTAGGCGGCGTCCCGGGTCTCGCCGATGTGCAGGTGGTAGAGGTGCAGGCAATACGCGGAGGTGCCGTTGCCGGATCCGGCGGCGAACTGCCACCAGAACTGCGCGGCGTCCTCGCGCCCGGTGATGAAGAGCAGGCTGGCGAGCACCACGGCGCCCTCGGGGTGGATCCGGTCGCTGTTGACGAGCAGGTCCAGTGCCCGGGAGGCCTGCGGGGCGTTGAGCACCAGGGCGGTCGCGAGGGCGAGTTCGTGGGCGGCCTGCTCGTGTTCGGACGGCAGCCGGGCGGGGGCGGCGGTGATGTGGACCGGTCCGGCCGGCGGTACGCCGGGCCCGCCGGGGAACACCCGGGTCGGGGCGTCCGGGGCGTCCGGGGCGTCCGTGCCGTCCGTGCCGTCCGGAGCGTCCGCATCGTCGAGGGCGTGCGGGCCGGCCGGGGCGCCCGGGTCGATCCGCCCGGCCGCCGCGCCGGGATTCGTGCCGCGACCGGTCGCCGGGTGGTAGCCGCGCAGCCAGGACAGCAGGCTCCGGTCCGGCTCGGGATGCGAACTCACCGTTCTCCCCGCATGTCGGCGAGTTCCGGCCGTCCCAGCGTGCGGGCGAGTCGCCGTCGGGCGTGGCGGAGGTTGGACCGCAGGGTCGCGAGCGGGGTGCCCAGGTACTCGGCGATCTTCGAGTCGTCCATGTCCATGCAGTACTTGAGGACCACCACGTCGTGCTGGCGCTCGGGCAGGTCCAGGATGGCGGTGAAGAGGCCGATCTGTTCCGGGAGGCTCTCCAGGCTGATCCGCGCCTGGTCCTGGAAGTAGCGGATGGCGGCGTCGAACGCGGCGGTCTGGACGAGTGCCGGGCGGGTGTGGCCGGCGGTGGCGAGCCAGGCCGCGAGGTGCTCCTTGAGCAGGCGCCAGGCGTACGCGGCGGGGATCTCCTGGCGCAGGGCGAGGGCCCAGTTGCGGCTCAGGTGTTCCTTCATCGCGCCGACCACCACGGCTGCGTCCTGCTCGGTACCGACCTGGGTGCGGGCGAATCCCCGCCAGGCGCGTTCGTGGGTGGTGCAGAACGCCTCGAAGGTGACCCGTAGCCGGGCGCCCTCCGGCGCGGCCTCGCTGCTGTCGCTCACCGTCCGCCCTCCCCGGTACCCGCCGGCCGGCGGCGCACCCCTGTCGATGGTCATTCCTGCCCTCCCGTACCGGCGGCGGGTGCCGCGCTGTGACCGTCGGCGGCTCGGGGGAACCCCTGAGCCCACGGGAACATCGAAGCGCACCGGGAGGCCCATGATGCAGGAAGATCCCCAGAAAGGACTACCGAAGGTAATAGTATGACTACTCGTAGGGCTGATGTATAGTCATATGCCATTTGAACTGACCGACTTGACGTCCCGGTGCCCGTCGGTATGTCGCTGCCGGTGGTTAGTGGTGCACACAGCCTGGGCATGAAACACGGGCGCGAATCACGGGTACGAACCAAGGGCATGAACCACGGGCATGAACCACGGCGACCTGCCGGCCGCGCGTGGCAGCGGACGGCGAGCGTAGAGACCTGGGGGACGGGATGGCCATGGACGACGCCGAGGTGAACCTGGAGCTGCACCGGGCGCACTCCGCCCGGATGTACGACTACTACCTGGGCGGGACGACCAACTTCGCGGCCGACCGCGAGGCCGCAGGCCAGGTGATGGCGGTCTTCCCGTGGGCCGAGACCGCCGCCCGGGCCAACCGCTCCTTCATGCACCGCTCCACCCGGCTGCTCGCGGGCCTGGGCCTGCGCCAGTTCCTCGACATCGGTACCGGCATCCCCACCCAGCCCAACCTGCACGAGATCGCCCAGCAGATCGAGCCGCGGGCGCACGTCGTCTACACCGACAACGACCCGATCGTCCTCGCCCACGCCCAGGCCCTGCTGCGCAGTACACCGCAGGGCCGCACCAGCTACGTCCAGGCCGACGTCACCGACCCCAAGTCCGTCCTTGACGCACCGCAGCTGCGCGCCAACCTGGACCTGGCCGAGCCCATCGTCCTCAGCCTCAACGCGCTGCTGCACTTCGTCCCCGACAGCCGGGACGCACTGGGCGTCGTCGAGCACTTCAAGACGGCCCTGGCGCCGGGCAGCATGCTCGTCATGACCCATGGGACACCGGACTTCGCCCCCGAGGAGACCGAGCGGATCACCCAGGTCTACGCCGCCGCCGGGACCTCCGTCCAGATGCGCGACCGGGAACAGTTCGCCCGCTTCTTCGAGGGCTGGGAACTCCTCGATCCCGGGATCACCGCCACCCACCGCTGGCGCCCCGAGGGCGCGGGGCCCGATCCGGCCGTGGCCGACGCCCAGGTCTCGGCCTACGCGGCCGTCGCGCGCAAGCCCTGAGCCCGCGGGCCCCGTCGCCCCGTCGCCCCGTCGTCTCGCCACGGCGGCCTCTCACACGCCCCTGCGCACCGGCTCGGGCGCGCCCGCCCGGGCAGGATTCCCGCCGGCGCGGATGCAACCTCATCGGCCGCCCGTCCGTAGAGATGGTGGATGCGCAGGCATCCGATCGAGACGACGGAGCAGCGACAGGATGACCGATGAGGAGTACAGCGCGTTCTACATGTCCTCGTTCTCCCTGCTGGTGCAGCAGATCTACGCCATGACGGGGGATTTCGGCGAGGCGCAGGACGCGGTGCAGGAGGCGTTCGTGCGGGGCTGGGCGCGGCGCGGCCGGCTGTCGAGCGAGGAGGGGACGCCGCAGGCCTGGATCCGTACCGTTGCGTGGCGCCTGGCCGTCAGCCGCTGGCGGCGGGCCAGGCGCGGGCGGGCGCTGGAGTGCGAGCAGTTCACGCCGCAGGACGTGCCGGGGCCGGGCCCCGAGCACACCGCCCTGGTCGCGGCGCTGCGCAGACTGCCCGCGCCCCAGCGGCAGGCCATCGTGCTCTTCCACCTCTGCGACCTGAGCCTCCAGCAGATAGCCGACGAGACCGGGGCCGCGCTCGGCACCATCAAGGCCAGGCTGTCGCGCGGACGCGCCGCCCTGGCCGGGTACCTCGGCGACGACCCGGACGACTCCAGGGCGGGGGCGGGCGACACCGGCCTTCGGCCCGCTCACACCGAGAGGATGCGCAGCTGTGCCTGACGCGGAGGAGTTCGCCCGGCAGGACGGGATCTCCCTGGCGCTGCACCGGCTGGTGGCGCGGAGTCCGGTCGCGCTGCCGCCGCCGTACGCGCTGGTACGGGAGCGGGGGATGCGGCGGCGTGGCCGGCGGCGCGCGGTGGTGGCGGCCTCGGTGGCCGTCTGCGCGGTCGCGGTGCTGGGGAGCATCGGCGCGCTGTCGCAGGGGCGCGCAGGGGAGGGCGGGCCCGCCGCGGGTGCGCTGCCCGCCGCGGGCGCGCCCGTGGTGAACTCGACGGCGGGCGCCCCCACGGGTGCGCTCGCGCCGACCACCACGATCGATCTCGCGGCGCACCGCCTGACCGTTGACGACGGCACGGGCCGGATCAGGAGCCTGCCCATCACCGCGGGGCGCCCCGGGTACGCCACCAGGCCGGGGCGGATGCGCGTGGCCGAGAAGCAGGCCACCACCCGGATGAGCGCGGGGACCGCCGGCCTGGGCCCGCAGTACGACCTGGATGTGCACTGGTGCGTCCGGCTGGTGGCCGAGGACGGTTACACCACCTCGGTCTGTGCGCTCGACTGGCAGAGCGCGGACGTGTTCGGCAAGGAGAACGTCACCTCGGGCCTGGTCGGGCTGAGCCCGGAGGACGCGCGTTGGTACTTCGGCGAGGTGGCAGTGGGTGAGGTGGTGGAGCTGGTCGACCCGGAGCCGGACGCGGCTGCCGGCGCGCCGTCCGCCCCCTAGCAGCCCCTGGGCCGGCCACCGGGATCCCGTGCAGCGCGTCTGACGGCGGTGCGCGTCACCGTGCGTAGGCTGCGGACATGAGAGTGACGCTGACGCGCAGCAGTGTGAGCATGGGGGACGACACCGACGCCCCGCACGAGGTGGTCCGAGAGCTCCCGGACGACATGTCGCTCGCCGAACTGGCGCGGTGGGTGCGGGAGAACCGCTACCTGGCGCAGATCAGCGGCGGGCGCGCGACGTGGACGATGCGGTGCGGCGCCGAGGTGGTCGCCGTCCTGGCGCAGCAGTGGGAGGAGCCGAGGTACCTGGCCGACCCCGCGGCACCGCTGAGCGACTTCGCCGGCACGGCGGGGGCGGTCGGCGTGTGGTTCCGCTACCACGAGCAGCAGAGCCCGGACGGCGTCCATGCCGGGCTCGCGCCCAGGCCCTGACCGCCACCGCCCTCTCCCTCGCCCCCGCGCCCGACGGCCCAGTGCCCCGCGCCCCCGCGCAGGCGGGGGCGCGGGGGCGCGCGAAGGGGCGGTTCACGTCAGAACGTCACCGGGAGCGCGAGGAGCCCCCGGGCGCGCAACGAGGGCCGTCGGCGCACGTCGGCGCGCGGGATGTCCAGGGCGAGAGCGGGGAAGCGGCGCAGCAGGGTGGCGAGGGCGATCCCGGTCTCCAGCCGGGCGAGCGGCGCGCCCAGGCAGTAGTGGATGCCGTGGCCGAGCGCCACATGCGCGCCTGCCGTACGCCGCAGGTCCAGCTCGTCCGGCCGTTCGAACTGCTGCGGGTCGCGGTTGGCCGAGGCGAGGGCGAGCAGGACGGTCTCGCCCGCCGGGATGGTCACCTCGCCGACCGTGACGTCCACGACGGGGAACCGGCGGATCGCCAGCGGCGCCGGCCCGTCGTAGCGGGCGAGCTCCTCGACGGCGCCCGGGAGCAGGGCCTGGTCGGCGCGCAGTGCCGCGAGCTGCTCGGGGTGGTCGAGCAGGGCGAGGACGCCGTTGCCGATCAGGTGCACGGTGTTCTCGTAGCCGGCGAAGAGGATCAGGAAGGCCAGCGAGGTCAACTCGTCCTCGCTGAGCCGGTCCTGGTCGTCCCGGGCCGTGATCAGCGCGGAGAGGACGTCGTCGGCGGGAGCGGCCCGCTTGTGCTCGATCAGCCGGGCGAAGAATTCCACCATCGCGGCGACCGCTGCCCGGGCCGCCTCGGGGCGGGCCGGGTCGGGGGTGATCAACGCATCCGTCCAGGAGCGGAAGTCCTGCCGGTCCGTGACCGGGATGCCCAGCAGGTCGCAGATCACCGCGATCGGCAGGGGCGCCGCGTAGGAGGAGATCAGATCGGCCCGGCCGAGCGGTTCGACGGCGTCCAGCAGCTGATCGGCGATGCGCTGTACGGGAGCGCGCAGTGCCTCGACCCGGCGCGGGGTGAACGCCTGGGAGACCAGGCGGCGGATCCGGGTGTGGTCCGGAGGGTCCATGTTCAGCAGGTTGGCGTCGAGAGCGGGCGGCAGTGCCATGCCCCGGTAGTTGCCGGGCAGGGCATGGTGCTTGTCCAGTGCCAGCCTGGGGTCGGCGAGCAGGCCTCTGACGTCCTGGTACCTGGTGACCAGCCAGAAGGGCAGGCCGTCCGGGCCGGTCATCCGCTGCACGGGCGAGGTGGCGCGCAGCGTGGCATAGCCGGCGTAGAGGTCCTGCAGGAGGTCGGCCGGGGTGAGGGCCGGTTCCGGGTGGGGGTGGGTGGTCGCCATGATCCACACCCTATGCGGAGCGCCCCGCGCCGTGCCCGTCTACCGCTGACGCGGACCGGCCAGCCGCACACGCCGTACGCGAGGCCCTACGGAGCGCCCCGCCGCGCGGCTCTCAGAACGCCTCGACGGCGGCCTTGATCCGGCGGGCGAAGGCGTCCGCGTCCTTGCGGGCCGCGCTCAGCGCGAAGCCGGCCACCAGCTTGCCGATGCCGTGGCCCTCCAGCACGTTGAAGACCCGCAGCCTGGTCCGGCCGTCAGCGATGGGTTCGAGGTCGTAGCCGCCCTGGGCGGAGGTTACGAGGTTCTTCGACAGCTCCGTCCAGCGGATCCGGGAGGGCGGTTCGAACTCGCTGATCCGGATCTCCCGGTGGGTCTTCATGCCGGCGTCCTTGACGGTGCTCACGTACACGGTGCCCACCGTGGTCGGGCCGTCCGTACGCTTGGCCATCTCCAGCACCCGGGGGCTGAACTTCGGGTCGTTCTCGCCGTCGGCGAGGAAGGCGAAGACCTGCGCGACGGGTCGGTCGATCTCGACCGTCGCCTCGAACTGACCGGCCATGGGTTCTCCTGCGCTCAGGTGTTCTTCGGCTGCGGTGTCCCGGCATCATCGCAGATCACCCCCGGGCCACCCGGGAGGCTCGCGCACCCCCTGCCGGCTCGCCCAGACCGGACACGGCAGCCACGGCACAGCCGCGTCGCTCCACCGCCCGGCCCCGGTCCTCTGGCATTCTCGCCGGGTGGCGACAGACCCGGCGGCGGCCGGAATGAGAGACTCGGCGCGGGTCGAGGCCTTCAGCGACGGCGTGTTCGCCATCGCGATCACCCTCTTGGTGCTGGAGATCAGCGTGCCCTCCGCCCACAGCGCCCACGAGCTGTGGCACGCGCTGGGGGAGGAGTGGCCCTCCTACGGCGCGTACGTGGTCAGCTTCCTGGTGATCGGCGTGATGTGGGTGAACCACCACACCGTGTTCAGCTACATCGCGCGCGTCGACCGGACCCTGGTGTTCCTCAACCTGCTGCTGCTCCTGGTGGTGGCCGCGCTGCCGTTCCCCACCGCGCTGGTGGCCGAGAACCTGCGGGAGCCCGGGGCCTCGAACGTCGCGGCCGCCGTCTACGGCGCGGTGATGGTCGCCCACGCCGTCACCTTCTTCCTGTTCTGGTACTACGTCACGCGTACCGGCCACTGCTTCGACGACCGCGTCGACGTCCGGGCCGCCCGTGCCACCCGGCTGCGGTTCGGCCTCGGCCTGATCGTCTACCCCCTGACCGTCGCCCTCGCGTTCGCCTCGGCCGTGCTCGCCCTGGCCCTCCACGGCCTGCTGGCGGTCTACTACGCGTTCAACCAGACGCCCGTCCCCACCCGGCAGCCGGGCAGCGCGGAGCCGAAGTGACCCGTCGGCTCCGCGCCCGGCCTCGTGGTCGGGCCCCTCGGGGTTGGACGAGGTCAGGCCGGCTCGGGGTGGGTGAGGTTGGCGCCCGTCGCCGGGTCGAAGACGTGGATCCGCCTGGTGTTGATCCACAGCTCCAGCTCACCGCCCTCGGTGGCCCGGGTCTCGGTGCTAAGCCGGGCGATCACCTGGTGGCCCTGCATGCCGGTGTCGGCCTGGCCGGAGTCCGCGGCGAGTTCCGCCAGTTCGGCCGCGCCGGTGGGGCCGCTCTCATCGGTGAAGTGGGCGAACACGTCCGAGCCGACGTGCTCCAGGATGTCGACGGTCACCGTGCAGGTGAACCCCTCCTGGCGGTTGTCCACCAGCGCGGCGTCCTCGAAGTCCTCCGGCCGCAGGCCGATGATCAGCTCACGGGGGGCGTTCTGGCGCTCCAGCAGCTGCCGCAGGCGGTCGTCCACCCGCAGGTCGCCGAGCGTGGTGCGCAGCACGCCCTCCTCCAGGGTGGTGGTGAGGAAGTTCATCCCGGGCGAGCCGATGAAGCCCGCCACGAAGAGGTTGGTGGGCGCGTCGTACAGATGCTGCGGGGAGCCGACCTGCTGGACGACGCCGCCGCGCATCACCACCACGCGGTCCCCGAGGGTCATCGCCTCCACCTGGTCGTGGGTGACGTAGACCGTGGTGGTGGCGAGCCGGCGCTGGAGCCTGGAGATCTGGGTGCGCATCTGCACCCGGAGCTTGGCGTCCAGGTTGGAGAGCGGCTCGTCCATCAGGAAGGCCTTGGGGTCGCGGACGATCGCCCGGCCCATCGCGACCCGCTGGCGCTGGCCGCCGGAGAGGTTGGCCGGTTTGCGGTCGAGGTGCTCGGTGAGGTCGAGGATGCGGGCGGCCTCGTCCACCTTTGACCTGATGACGGCCTTGTCGGTCTTGGCCAGCCGCAGCGCGAAGCCCATGTTCTCCCGCACGCTCATGTGCGGGTAGAGGGCGTAGCTCTGGAACACCATGGCGATGTCGCGGTCCTTGGGCGCCCGGTCGTTGACCACCTGGCCGTCGATCCTCAGGGTGCCCTCGGTGATGTCCTCCAGCCCGGCGATCATGTTGAGGGTGGTGGACTTGCCGCAGCCCGAGGGGCCGACCAGGATCACGAACTCGCCGTCGGCGATGGTCAGGTTGAAGTCACGGACGGCGAGCGCGCCGTCCGGGTAACGCTTGGTGATGCCGTCGAGCACGATCTCGGCCACGGTCTGCCTTCCTGGTCCGCCCGGGTTGGGCGGGCTCAACCCTTGACTGCGCCGGCGGTGAGCCCGGCGACGATACGGCGCTGGAACAGCAGCACGAACACCACGATCGGCACGGTGATCACCACGGCCGCCGCGGCGATCGAGCCGGTCGGCTGCTGGAACTGCGAACTGCCGGTGAAGAAGGCGATCGCGGCGGGGACGGTCCGCGCCGCGGTGGTGGAGGTGAGCGAGATGGCGAAGAGGAAGTCGTTCCAGCAGAAGATGAAGACCAGGATCGCGGTGGTGAACACGCCCGGCGCCGCCAGCGGCGCGATGACCAGCCGGAACGCCTGTGCGGGGGTGGCGCCGTCCACCTTGGCGGCCTTCTCCAGGTCCCACGGGATCTCGCGGAAGAACGCCGACAGGGTGTAGATCGCCAGTGGCAGCGAGAAGGTCATGTACGGGATGATCAGCCCGGGCCAGGTGTCGAACAGCCCGAGCACCCGCTCGATGTTGAACAGCGGCGAGACCAGCGAGATCGGCGGGAACATCGCGATCAGCAGCGACATGCCGATCAGCAGCCGCTTGCCGGGGAAGCGCAGCCGGGCCACCGCGTACGCCGCCATGGTCCCGAGCACCACGGCGATCGTGGTGGCGATCACCGAGATGCCGATCGAGTTGACCAGCGCGCGGGTGAACTCGGAGGTCTGGAAGATGCCCCGGTAGTTCTCCGTCGTCCACTTGCGGGGGATGAAGTCGCCGTCGCTCAGCGTGCTCGGGTCCTTGAAGGACAGCGCCACGATCCACCAGACGGGGATCAGCGCGTAGAGCACCACGATCAGGTTGACGACGCCCCAACCGGTGAGCTCTCTGCTTCTGCGGGACATCATCGGCGCTCCAGTTCGCCACCCGGTGCCGCGGCACCGAAGATCTTGATGAACACGACGGCGATGATCGCCACACAGAGGAAGATCAGCACCGAGATCGCCGACCCGATGCCCAGGTTGAGGGCGGTGAAGAGGTTGTCGTAGCCGAGGATCGAGACGGATCCGGTGTCGTTCGAACCGCCGGTCAGCACATAGATGTTGTCGAAGATCCGGAACGCGTCCAGGGTGCGGAACAGCAGCGCGACCAGGATCGCCGGCTTCATCAGCGGGAGGATCACCAGCCGCATCCGCTGCCAGAAGGTCGCGCCGTCGACCATCGCCGCGCGAACCGTCTCGCCCGGTACGAGCGCGAGGCCGGCCAGCAGCAGCAGCGCCATGAAGGGCGTGGTCTTCCAGACCTCGGCGAGGATGATCAGCCCGATCGCCGACCAGTGGTCGGTCAGCGGCGCGCTGCCCTCCGGCAGCAGGTCTGCGAGGTAGCCGGTGCCGGGCGTCCAGGCGTACTGCCAGGAGTACGCGGCGACGACGGTGACGATCCCGTACGGGACGAGCACCGCGGTGCGGACGGTGCCGCGCCCGAAGATCGCCCGGTGCATCACCAGTGCCAGCGCCATCCCCAGCACCAGTTCGATCGCCACCGACACCACGGTGATCAGCACCGTCACCCAAAGCGCCTGCCACCAGAGCGAGGAGGTCAGCACCGCACCGTAGTTGGCGAACCCGACGAAGCTGGCCTGCTTGGGGAAACGCAGGTCGTAGCGCTGGAGCGAGAGGAAGACGGCGTACACGATGGGGTACGCGGTGACGGCGAGCATCACCACGACCGCCGGCGCGCAGAGCAGCAGCCCGAGCCGGCGCTCCTGTCTGGCGCCCTCGGAGAGCGGCTTCCGGCCCTTGTGCCGGTCGGTGATCGCGGTGGACGGGCTCACGGGATCAACCCCTTCGAACCGAGGGCGTCCTCGATCTGGCCGCGCAGGTCGGCGATGGTGCTCTCGGGCTTGATCGAGGCCGGCGGCGAGAGGGTGTGCGAGATGGCGATCGAGACGTTCTGGTAGGCGGGCGTCTGCGGCCGCAGACTGGCCGACTCCAGGTTGGCCAGGATCTGCGCGGCGAAGGGGTAGCTCTGGCTGAACTCCGCCTCCTTGTACAGGCTGCGCAGCGTCGGCGGCAGCCCGCCCTTGAGCGCGTTGGTCCGCTGGTTGTCCCGGTTGCGCAGGCAGAGGGTGGCCTGCTGGGCGAGCTCGGTGTGCTTGCTGTACGAGCCGACGGCCAGGTCGATCCCGCCGATCGTCACGGTGGCCGGATGATCGGGGGCGACGGCCGGGTAGGCGGCCCACTTGAAGTGCTTGAACAGCTCGGGCTGGTTGGCCTTCATGGACGGGTAGACGAACGGGTAGTTGATCTCGAACGCGGCCGTCCCGGACTCCATCGCGAGCCGGTTCTCGTCCTCCATCTGGTTGGGCAGCGAGGGGTCCGCGGCGGGCGAGCGGGCCACGTCGCGCATGATGCCGGCCGCGACGACGGCGGGCGGGCCGAGCGAGGGGGCCATCGCGTCCGGAGTGAGGATCGACCCCCCGGCGCTGGTCACCAGCGTGTTGAACCACACCGTGAGGCCCTCGTACTGGGCGCCCTGGATCTCGATGTAGTGCGGTTTGCCGGCCTTGGCCAGGGCGTCCGCCTGGGCCAGCATCTCCGCCCAGGTCCGCGGTGGGTTCGGCACCAGGTCGTCGCGGTACCAGAGCAGCTGGGTGTTGGAGTTGTACGGGACGGCGTAGAGCTTGTCCTTCCAGGTGGCCGTCTTCAGCGCGGCCTCCAGGGTGTCGATGCTGGCCTGCTCCTTCAGCTGCCCCGTCCACTCCCGGATCCAGCCGGCCTCGGCGAACTCGGGCGTCCAGGTGACGTCCAGGCCCATGATGTCCACCCCGGTGTCGTGCGCGGCCTGCCGGCGCACCAGCTGCTGGCGCTGGCCGTCGGCAGTCCGGGGCAGCTTGTTGTAGCGGATGGTGTAGCTGCCGCCGGAGGAGTGGCTGCAGGTGTCGGCGGCCTGCTGGAGCGCGCCGGAGTCGTCCGGGAAGTTGTACCAGTTCAGTACGACCGGCCCGGCCGAGGCCGTGCCGCCGCACCCGGAGAGCGTCGACGCGAGCAGGGGCAGCATGCCTGCGGCTCTCACTGCTCTCAGCCAGTGTGAGCGGCGCTTTCGACCTTTGGGCATCTCGCTCCTGCTGTCGGAGAACGGATGCAGTCACGCTAGGTCACCGTCGTGGCGGGGGCCGGGTCCGCACCGCGACACGCCGCCGGGGCCCACCGGATGCCGCAACCGCCGCGGCGGCGGAGGGGCCGGAGCCCGGGGCCGGTACCGGGACATAGCCGAAGATCGCGGACAGGTATGCTGCGGCACCGTCAGGCGCTCTCCGTGTGCCTGGGGCTGATCAAGGGACGGTATCGCCATGATGGGACCGGCGCACGCGCTCTCCGGCGCGGCAGCCTGGCTGGGAGCCGGGGCACTGGCGTTGTCGCTCGACCGGCCGATGCCGTGGCCGGTGCTCCTGACCGGAGCGCTGATCTGCGCGGGGGCCGCCCTCGCCCCCGACCTCGACCACAAGGCGGCGACCATATCGCGGGCCTTCGGGCCGGTCTCGCGCAACCTGTGCGAGGTGATCGACAAGCTCTCGTACGCCGCGTACAAGTCGACCCGCAAGAAGGGCGACCCGCGCCGCTCGGGCGGGCACCGGACCTTGACCCACACCTGGCTGTGGGCGGTGATGTGCGGGGCCGGGGCGGCCGGGATCTGCGCGCTCGGCGGCCGCTGGGGCGTTCTCGGGGTGCTCTTCGTGCACATGGTGCTGGCCATCGAGGGCCTGCTCTGGCGTCACGCCCGGGTCTCCAGCGACGTGCTGGTGTGGCTGCTGGGCGCCACCAGCGCCTGGATGATCGCCGACATCCTGGACCGGCCCGGCAACGGCGCGGGCTGGCTCTTCACCGAGCCCGGCCAGGAGTACCTCTGGATCGGTGTGCCGATCGTCCTCGGCGCCCTGGTGCACTGCATCGGTGACGCGCTGACGGTCTCCGGCTGCCCGATCCTGTGGCCCATCCCCGTCGGCCGCAAGCGCTGGTACCCGATAGGGCCGCCGAAGGCGATGCGCTTCCGCGCCGGGAGCTGGGTCGAGCTCAAGGTCCTGAGCCCGGTCTTCATGGTGCTGGGGGGAATCGGCGCGCTGGGCGCGCTCGGCTACATCGGCTGAACGCGGATCAACCTGGCCGCCACCCGGCTGCGCGCCCCGCCAGGACGCGCGCCCCGCCCGGACACCACGCTCAGCGAGGTCCGGGCGGGGCGCCGGCGGGTCAGCCGTCGATCCGGTGCTGCGTCCAGAAGGAAGTCAGGTCGGTGCCGGTGGCGGCCTGCGCCGCGGCCTTGAACTCCGCGGTGGTCGAGACGCCGTACCAGTGCGCCTGCGCGTAGTCGTGCAGCAGCTTGGTCATCGCACCGTCGCCGATCAGGCGCCGCAGGTCGTGCAGGGCGCACTTGCCGTAGCCGTAGACGACGGTCGAGTACCGCGAGGAGTGGGCGTCCCAGTACGCCATCGAGTTGCTGATCTTCTCGGCGGAGGAGGCCCAGGAGACGCTGTTCCAGCAGCCGGAGCCGGTCTTGCCGAGGGCGAGGTCGGTGGCGTAGTCGGTGAAGGCCTCGTCCAGCCAGGGGCTGTTGTACTCGTCGTCGCCCACGATGCCGTAGAACCACTGATGGCCGAACTCGTGGGTGAGCGCCGTGGTGCTGACCAGGTCGAGGACGAAGCCCGGGTACTCCATGCCGCCGAACCAGAAGTTGTTGTCCAGGACGGCGTCCGCCTCGGTGTACGGGTAGGCGCCGAACCGCTGGGCGTGCGCGTCGAGCGCGGACTCGGCGGTGGTCAGCATCGACTGGGAGTCCGCGGAGCTGATCCCGCTCACCGCGTACACGTTGACCTTGACCCCGCCCGGCGAGGTGCCGGAGATCTTGCTGAACGGGCCGGCGGCCCAGGCGAAGTCGCGGACCTTGGCCGCCGTCGCCCGGGTGACCGTCCGCCCGGCGGTGCCGGGGGTGTCCACCGAGGTGCCGGTGGCGGGCACCAGCAGGCCGTCGGGGTGGTCGAGGGTGACGTCGAAGTCGGAGGCCAGCGAGTAGAACGACTCGCCGTTGTTGGTGTAGGGGTCCAGGTGCCAGCCCGCGGCGTCCCGGACGGCCAGCACCGGCAGGGCGTTGCCCAGGAAGTTGAACGCGCCGTCATGGCCGAAGCGGTCGGCGCCGCTGGGTACGACGATGCCGAGGTCGAAGCCGACGGTGGCGCTGCGGCCCTGGCCCAGCGGCGCGGGCAGGGTGACCTTCAGGGCGGTGCAGCTGACGGACAGGGGCGCCGCGCTGCCGCCCGTCACGTTGGTCGCCGTGATCGGGGTGCTGGGGCAGCTGCCGTGGTAGTTGTCCCACAGTCGCAGGTAGACCTCGGTGAGCGGGGTGGGCGAGGCGTTGGTGAAGCTCACGCTCTCGTGTCCGGTCCAGGTGGCGCCCGAGGCGTCGCTGGTCAGGTTGACGGTGTAGGCGGGGGCCGCAGGTGTGCGGGTCGGGTCGGTCGGCGGGTCGGGCGGGGTGGTGCCGCCGCCGGAGACGTTCAGGGCCAGGTCGTCCAGGACGAAGCTGGTCTGCAGGCCGGAGTCCTCCACACCGCTGAAGGAGAGGGACACCGACTGGCCCGCGAAGGCGGACACGTCGAAGGTCTTCTGGAGGTAGCCCGCCTTGGCGTCCAGGTTGGAGTAGGTGGCCAGGGTGGTGCTGCCGATCTTGGCGGTCAGCTTGTCGTAGGCGACCGAGGTGGTCGTCTCGGCGGTGTCTATGTGCAGCCAGTACGTCAGCGTGGCGTTGCCGCACCCGGCCGGGAGGCTGACGGTCTGGCTGAGGCTGTCGGTGTGCGACGAGCCGTACCCGTCCAACCAGGCGAAGGCGCCGCCGGCGTGCGGGGCCTGGCCGCCGCCGCTGGTGATCACCCCGCTCGACGCGGACCAGGGTGAACCTCCGGACTCGAAACCGCCGTTGGTCACGACCTGGGCGCCTGCGCAGTCCGCGGCGTGGGCGGGTGTGGGGGTGGTGAGGTTCGCCGTGCCGGCGGCTGCGAGGAGCACGGCGCCGGTGACGAAGGTGATGAGTCTGGTTCTCATCGGATCCTCTCGGGAGTCAGGGGAGCGCCTTCGGCCCGGCAGGTGATGAGCCGTCATCCGGCTGAGGCGCAGGGGGTATCGCCTCGACACCGCCCGTTTGGGCGGCCGCAGGGAGGCGCTCCCACTCCCTGGGGCCGAGAGGAAGCCTGGCAGCAAACCCCCGCCATTGAAAGGGTCATGCCATAGATCGCGTCCGGAGCGTCCACCGCTCGTGCCCGAGCCCGGCCGCCGAGGGCCCCGTCGCCCTGCCGCCCCGTCGCTTCGCTGCCCCGCCCGGCGAGGCCCCGCCGCGCCGCCCGCGGCACCATGGCGGGCGGCGCGGCGCGGCCCTAGGGTCGGGGCCGAGGACCAGCGGGTGGATCACGGTGGCCCGGCAGCCCGCGCGGCCGCCGGCCGCGCTGGTCCCACCGGCCCCGACCCAGTACCGACAGGAGCAGACCCATGGATTTGCGCCACTGGCTCCAAGCCGCCGTGACCTCCAACGAGGACTGGTCCAACGGCTTCGGCGACTTCCCCCGGCATCCGTCACTGCACGTCGACGACCAGCGCTTCGCCGAGGCGTTCGCCGCCTTCACCGAGCGCCTCACCGACAACTACCCGTTCTTCCATCCCCGTTACGCCGGACAGATGCTCAAGCCGCCGCACCCCGCCGCCGTCGTCGGCTACCTGGGCGCGATGCTGGTCAACCCCAACAACCACGCACTGGACGGCGGACCGGCCACCGCCCGGATGGAGCGCGAGGCGGTCCAGCAGCTCGCCGCGATGTTCGGCTACGACACCCACCTGGGCCACCTCACCACCAGCGGGACCATCGCCAACCTTGAGGCCCTCTTCGTCGCCAGGCAGAGCCACCCCGGCAAGGGCATCGCCCACAGCGCCGAGGCGCACTACACCCACGGCCGGATGTGCGGCGTGCTGGGCGTGGAGAGCCACGCCGTCCCGGTCGACGACCGCGGCCGGATGGACCTGGACGCGTTGGAGGAACTGCTGCGCACGGGCCGGATCGGCACCGTCGTCCTCACCGCCGGCACCACCGCGCTCGGCGCGGTCGACCCGATCGACCGGGCGCTCGCGCTGCGCGAGCGCTACGGCGTCCGCATGCACGTCGACGCCGCGTACGGGGGCTTCTTCACCCTGCTCGCCGGCGCGGACGGCGCCGAGGGGCTGCCCGAGGCGCCGTGGCGGGCGATCGCCGAGTGCGACTCGATCGTGGTCGACCCGCACAAGCACGGCCTCCAGCCGTACGGGTGCGGCGCGGTGTTGTTCCGCGACCCCGAGGTGGGCCGCTTCTACCTGCACGACTCGCCCTACACCTACTTCACCTCGGACGAACTGCACCTGGGGGAGATCAGCCTGGAGTGCTCGCGGGCCGGCGCCGCCGCGGCCGCGCTCTGGCTGACCTTCCAGCTGCTGCCGCCCGCCCGTGACGGGCTCGGGCAGGCCCTCGCGGCGGGCCGCCGGGCCGCGCTGCGCTGGGCGGAGCTCATCGAGCAATCCGAGTGCCTTCAGCTCTACCAGGCACCGGAGTTGGACATCGTGAGCTACTTCCCCGGGGCGGCCGGCGGCGGCACCATGTCGGGCATCGACGCCGCCGCGGCCCGCATCCTGGAGTCGGGGATGAACGACCCGCGGGACCCGGTCTTCCTCAGCACCCTGAAGGTGGGAGCCGAGGCCATGACGGCGCGTCACCCCAAGGTGACCCCGGACGCCGAGGGCGCGCGGATCCTGCGCAGCGTGCTGATGAAGCCGGAGTCCGAGGATTACGTGGACCACCTGCACGCCCGGGTGGAGCGGCTGGCCCGCTCCTGAGGGCGGTTCGGCGCGGGGGCCGGTCCGGGCGGGTGCCCGCCGCTGGGACCGGCCCCGGCCGGCTCAGCGGGCGCCGGTCCAGGTGTGCGCCACGTCGATCACCAGCCGGTTGTCGAGCTGGAACACGCGGAACGGCAGCCGGGCCCGGACCCCGAGCCCGATCTGGGTGTGGCCCTCGAAGCTGGAGGCGAAGCGGGTGTCGACGAACGCCCGGTACCCGGCCAGGTTCACGCCGGGCAACGGCTGCCCGGCACGGCCCGGGTAGGTGGGCAGGCCGGTCTCGGGGCTGTTGGACGGCGCCACCACGACCACCTCGATGATCGCCCCGCCACCTACCGGGACGGTCTTGCCGGAGCCGTCCTGGACGAGCGTGTCCACGTACCGGACCTGGTAGCCGGCCGGGACGGCGGGCGACGTGCCGGGCACGTCCAGCACCATCCGGTCGTAGCAGGGGTGGGCACCGGTCCTGACGTCCGTCAGCGGCTGGGAGCCCATCGCCATGTTGCCCTCGGGCAGACTGCCCCAGCCGGTCGGGCACTGGGTGACGGCCGCCGCCGGCGCCGCCGCGACGGCCAGTGCGGGCGCCGCCGCCGTTGCGGTGCCCCCGAGGGCGAGCACCGTGAATGCCGTGATCCAACGTCGCATGATCTGCCTCCTCGGGCAGTGCCTGAATCCCACTGGGAGAGACGGGCACCGCCCGGGTGGCGGTTCCATCAGCCGTCACACCAGTGGCGGAGGCGGCGAGGGCGTCGGACACGGCGGCAGCGTCGAGGGCGAGGTGGTCGCGCACAAGGCCGCGGACGTGGTCGTGCTCGTCCCCGTCACGGACGGCGAGATCGGCTGCGAGGCCGAGGTCGACGTCGTCGCTGTGGCGGTCGCGGTCGTCGGAGTGGCCGCCTTCGAGGTGGCCGTGGAGGTGGCGGAGGAGGCCGAGGCCGACGAGGTGGCCGTCGAGGCCGAGGAAGACGGCGGCTTGGCCGAGGAGGACGACGAGCTGGACGAGGAACTGTGCGAGCTCGACGACGAGGAGGAGCTCGACGAGGACGAGGAAGCCGACGAGGACGGCGACTTCGACGACGCGGACGCCGAGGCGGAGGGGGCCGGCGTCGCGGGCGGGATGCCCGGGGCCAGCGGCCCGCTCGGCGCCTTCACGGGTCTGTCGACCGGGGCCGGGTGGCCCGTCTCCCGGGCGAACCAGGTACCCGTGCTCACGTTCACCAACACGATCTCCTTCACCGGCGCGGGCGCCGGTGTGACCGTCACCAGCGTCGACGGCTTGAAGGACGGCCACGGCTTGCCCGTGTACTTCACCCCGCCCGTCGCCAGCACCGGCGGCGTCAGCGGGTTGCCGCACGCACACCGCACCCGGGGCACGCCCTTGCTGTCCACCAGCACCGCCGTACCCGCCTGGAGCACCGACTGGTAGGCGACGGCCTTGCCGCCCTGGTAGTTGTGGTTGGTCACCCTGGTGTCCACCCGCAGCACCGCCGAGGTCAGCGAGCGCAGGTACGAGGGGATCTGGGACTGCTGGATGCCCTCGCCCTCCGCCCAGGCCCGGCCCTTGTCGGGGGAGGACGTGAGGTCGGTGATGAGCCGCTCGACGTCACAGCTCGGCTTGGCCATCGTGCCGCCGTACAGGCCGGCCGTGCCGCCCTGCACATCGCGGATGCCCTTCGGGCCGGAGGAGTTGGCGCCGGGCCCACCGGCCGAAGGCGCCGGCGAGCCGTCCAGCGGCTGCGCGGTGGTCGCCACCGAGTCCGTGAACGGCGCCTCGCCCGACTCCGCGGGCGTCTGCAGCGCGACCTCCGTGGCGGAGGCCGTACCGGTGCTGTGCTGGTTGGTCGCGATCACCAGCGCCACCACCACCGCCACCACGGCGGTACCGGCGACCAGCGCCACCCGCCGCCAGGACTGCCACCACCGTGCGGGTGGCCCACCGGGCGCGCCCCCGGGGGGGCCGCTGGGCGGGCCACCGGCCGACCCGCCGCCCGGGCCGCTCGGCGGCGGTGGCGGCGGGCCCGACCCGGGGCCCGAGGTGGGCCCGGAGAGCGGCCCCGAGGGGGGACCAGAGGGGGGACCGGACTGCGGTTGGGAACTCATCGGGTCTCGATTCCGCCGGCGCTCGGCGAACGCTGCCGACACAGGGATGTCCTGAGACACCTTTCTGCCCCGGATCGTCACCGGCCGCAACAGCAGACACACCCGCCGCACACAGGCGCGCCGGCCCGTCCTGGGTGAACCTGGAGAGGACCTGCCGGAGAGAGACCGGCGCAGCGGCCCCAGAACCCGCAGGAGCCCGCATGCAGCAGCAGCCCCCGAGTGGCGCACACCAGGAACCCGGCCGGCCGGTGGCGCAGCACCCGCAGACCCCCGGCTCCCCGGGCTTCCTGCGCGGCTGGTTGGACGCGCTGGCCGTGGTGCTGGCCGGGCTCGCCGCCATGGCGGGCATGGCCGCGCTCGGCCTCTGGCTGGCGCGCGCCGACACCCTCCCGGCGGGGTCGTTCCCCGCCGTGCTCGCCGCGACGATGGCGCTGGGCGTCGGAGGGTCCGTACGGCTGGACGGCGGTGCCGGGTTCTTCGCCCAGGTGAATGCAGGCATGACGGTGATTCCGCTGTCGGTGGGCCTGGCCGGCGCCCTGGTGATGGCCGAGGTGTTCGTGCGGCAGCTGCGCTTCCGCGCCGTGGCGGCCGGCGCAGAGCTGCTCGGCCGGATCGCCCGGACGGTGGTGCTCTGGCTGGTGGCCCTGGTCCTGATCGCCCTGGCCGCCCGGCACACCTTCGTCGTCACCATCGGCGGCGACCTGGCCGCCACGATCGGCTCAGCGCTGGGCCTGACCCCCGAGGTCGGCTTCCACGCGGACGTCGCCGAGACACTCGGCTTCGGCCTGCTGTGGCTGGTGGTGGTGCTCGCGGCCGCGTTCGCCGTCTCGCGGCGGGCACCGCTGCCGCGCACCCTGCTGCCGTTCCAGCAGGTGGTGCGCCCGGCGGCGTTCGCGATGCTGGTGCTCCTGCTCGCGTACGTCGTCATCGGCGCGGCGGTCGGCGTCGTCACCGCGTTGGTCCGGGAGCAGACCCAGGAGACCCTCGCGGTCGTGCTGCTGGCGCTGCCGAACCTGGCCTGGCTGGGGTTCGGCGTGGGGCTCGGCGGGCAGTGGCACGGCCACCTGGTCGGGGCGATCGGCCTGCCGATGCCACCGGCGCTGGCCTCCGTGCTGAGGGCGCCCGGCGGGCAGGAGACCACCGTGGACCTCGGCGCGCTCGCCGACTACAACGGCCTGGCCTGGCTGCTCCCGGTGGTGGCGGGCGTGCTCGTGCTGCTCGCGGGCTTCCTGATGGCGCAGCGTTCGCCCGCCGGGGTGAAGCTCTGGCAGCACGCGGTGCGGATGGCGCTGGCGATGGCCGTCACCATGCTGCTCGTCGGCGTGTTGACCCGCGCCACCGCCGACTACGGGCTGTCGGTGCTCGGCGTCAGCGCGGGCGAGGGCGGCCTCCAGGACCTGCTCGGCACGGCGCTCGGCGGCGCAGCCGGCAGCACGGTCAGCGATCTCGGCAGCGGATCGCTGTCGCTCCGCCCCGACCTGCTGCTGGACATCCCGCTGGCTGCGGGGTGGGGGCTGGTGGCCGGGGCGCTGGGCGCGCTGCTGGCGGCCAGGACGGGCCGCCGGGGCGAGGTCGAGGAGCCGGCCGGCCGGGGCTGAACCGCGTACGGCGGGCGCCCGTACCGCGGCTGCGCGCGCCCGCGGCACGGGCCAGGAGGAGCGAGACTCCTCACCAGGGCGGCGAGGCGTCCCGGCGCAGCGAGCCAGGAGCGATCACCGGGATCGCCCAGACGGGTGGCTGCGGCGGCCCGCCCGGCACCGGCGGCTCGGCCACGAGCGCGGGCACCACCTTGGTCGCCGGCCCCGCCGACTGCCACCGTTGCTGCCCGTGGGGCGGTTCCTCGGCCGCGGCGGCGCGCAGGGCGGCGACGAATTCGAGGCAGGTGTCGTAGCGGTCGTCGGCTGACTTGGCGAGGGCGGTGGCCAGCACGGTGTCCATGGCCGGCGGCAGGTCGGGCCGCAGGCTCGTCACGGCCGGCGGCGGTTCGTTGAGGTGGGCCCAGAGCAGGGCGAGATCCCCGTCGCGCCGGAACGGCGGCGAACCTACCAGCATCTCGAAGACCACGCAGGCCAGGCTGTACAGGTCGCTGCGCCCGTCGACCGGCCGCCCCGAGATCTGTTCCGGCGCCGCGTAGTCCACGGTGCCGACGATCTGGCCGACGGTGGTGAGTCCGCTGAGGGAGAGGGACTTCTTGGTGAGGCCGAAGTCGGCGAGGTAGAGGTGTTCGGGGTGTTCGCT
>NZ_JBITGZ010000062.1:0-16658 GCF_044457565.1 Kitasatospora sp. NPDC050543
CGGAGTTCGAACGGATCATCAGCGAGGCACGAGCCGGTCGCCTGAACGAGGGACTGGCTGCATAGGAAGGCCTCTACGAAACCAGGGGATTGACACCGTCGACCGCTGGACCTGGATCGTCATCGCCCAATGCCACGAAGTTAGGGCTTGCCGGAGAACAAAGCGTTGCTTCCCGTTCGGGGCATCGTTGTTGTGGTATGGGCATATTCGTGGAGATCGAGGCGTCGCTGACGGCGAAGTTCGAGGTGCTGTTCCCGCACCTGGATGAGCGGCAACGCCGTCTGGCAGCTGGGGCTGAGGCGCGATCGTTAGGGCATGGCGGGATCCGGGTGGTGGCTCGGGCTGCGGGAATGCGCGAGGGTACCGTCTCGCGTGGAGTGGACGAACTGGACGGCGCGGTGGAGCCGAGCGGTCGGGTCCGTCGGCCTGGCGGGGGCCGCAAGAAGCTGGCCGACCTGGACCCGGAACTGGTGCCCGCGCTCGGGGTCTACGACGTGTCGGCGAACACCGGCTGGGTCAACGTAGGCATCGACCACGACACCGCCGCGTTCGCCGTGGAGTCCCTGCGCCGCTGGTGGACCGCGATCGGCAAGGACACCTATCCGCAGGCCGGACGGCTGCTGATCACCTGCGACGCCGGCGGGTCCAACGGCTACCGGCGCAGGTCCTTCAAGACCGAACTCGCCGCGTTCGCCGAACAGACCGGCCTGGCCGTCACCGTCTGCACACTGCCGCCGGGCACATCGAAGTGGAACCGCATCGAGCACCGCCTGTTCGCCCACATCAGCATGAACTGGCGCGGCAGGCCCCTGACCAGCCACGAAGTCGTACTGAACTGCATCGCCGCAAGCACCACCAGCACCGGACTGACCGTCACCGCCGCCCTGGACACCAACAACTACCCGACCGGCATCACGATCGGCGACACACAGATGGCAGCCCTGCCGCTGGACCGCCACCACTGGCACGGGGACTGGAACTACACCCTGCGTCCCGAGAAACACTGCCGCGACGGCATCCCACCGGTCCCGCCCCAGCCTCGATCTTGCATGACGGCTCGTCAGCTCGGCTGGCGGGCCGTTTCTGCTTGTCCGGGCTGGGTCTCGACTTTCGCAGTTTTCGCAGGGTCGCTCGGGTGGGTGGGACTATTGGCGTTCGGCTCCTGGGTGCTTGGCGTTGGCCGTAGGGTGCGGCTGTGGATGAGTTGCTTGTTGCGCGGGTGCGGCTGCTTGATCAGCAGGGTCGGTCGGTGAAGGCGATCGCCAGGGCGACGGGGATGAGCGCCGGAGATGTTGTCGGGGTGCTGAATGGCGCGGCTGTGGCTTCGGGGTCGGGTCGGGGCGAGCCTCGTTGCTGGGTGAACGCCGGCTGGAGCCGCAGTGTGGATCTCGAGGGTGCGCCGCAGTGGATGGGCCTTGATCCCGGGGCTTCCGATGCGGAGGAGGTGCGGGGCCTGGTCGCGGTGCTCGTCGCCGCGGACAGTACGCGCTCGACGAAGGCGCAGGTCGCGGGGTTCCTGTTGGACGTGTGGTGTCTGGGGGTGAAGAACGCGCTTGCCCCGGAGTCGATGAGTGAGAGTCGGCTGGCCGGGCACCGGGGGCTGTACTTCAGCGCCTTCGAGGGGCGTGTGCAGGTTCCGGCCGACCTCGCGCGCGCTCTGGTTTTCGGGGCCGTCGCCTATGCGCGCGGCTTCGGGTTCGAACCCGAGGGGGAGCTCGCCGAGGAGTTCACGGAGGCCGCCGTGCTGCTCGGCGAACCTGCCGGACCCAGCCCGATCGGTTTCGGCCGGGACGGCAAGCCCTTCTTCGTCAACGGCCCCTACGACGATCCCGAGAAGGTGTTGCGGACGCTGCGGCGCGTGGTCGGCGACGACGGTTTCCACTTCGAGGTCGCCTTCCCCGAGCAGCCGTCGCGGCGGCGTCGCTTGTTCGGGCCGCGCCGGTAGCGGTCGGCGCACTGGAGCCGAACAGCGGTCTCCACCCGGGCGGGGCCGGCTGTTCGCGTCCGCGGCGGGCCGGAGCGTCGGCAGCATCGGCGTTTGTGGCGACCGCGCCTGGGGAGGGGAAGCCGATGCCCGCGAGTCCGATGGTGCCCGCGTCGCTGCTGGCGGTGCTGGGGAAGCTGTGCGTGTTCACCGCGCCGGGGTTCACGACGTTCACCGCGATGGTGACCGGGCTGGTTGCGCAGACTGGGGTCGGCACGGTGACCGGGATGCTGACCGGGGCGGGCCTGGCCCGTGCCTGGCCGCATGACCGGGCCCATGCCTTCTTCTCCCGGACGCGCTGGAACGTCGACATCCTGGGGATCATGCTGGCCCATCTGATCGTCAGAACGTTGCTGCCGCAGGGCGCGGCGATCACGGTCGCGGTCGACGACACCTTGTTCAAGCGGAGCGGGAAGAAGGTGTTCGGTGCCGCGTGGCAGCACGACGGCGCCGCCGGGGGCCCGAAGCCGATCGGGCGCGGGAACTGTTTCGTGGTGGTCGGGATCGTCGTGGAACTGCCGTTCCTCACTCGGCCGGTGTGCCTGCCCGTGATGGCCCGGCTGCGGCGGCCGAAGTCCGGATCGTCGAAGGTCGAACTCGCCGCGTCGATGGTGAGACTGCTGGCCGTGTGCCTGGACCGGCCCCTGCACGTGGTGGCGGACGCCGCCTACCACGGCAGGGCACTGCGCCACCTGCCCGGGGCGATCACCCTCACCACCCGGCTGCCGGCCGGCGCCGTGCTGTTCGACCTCGCGCCGCCGCCGACCAACAAGCGCGGCCGCCCCCGCCTCAAGGGTGTCAGGCTGGGCACGCCCGCTGAACTCGCGGCCACCGCCACGTTCACCACCACGCCCGTCGCCCGGTACGGCCGCACCGACCAGGTCCGGATCGCCGAGGTCCGCTGCCTTTGGTACGGCTCCTTCCACACCCAGACCGTCCGCGTCATCCTGATCCGCGACGAGGACACCACCACCGGCTACGACCTGGCCCTGGTCACCACCGACCTCGCCACTCCGGCCGCGGCGCTGGGCACGCGATACGCCTGGCGGTGGTCCATCGAGACCACCTTCGCCGAGGTCCGCACACTGCTCGGCGTCGGACAAGCCCGCAACCGCTCCGAGAACGCGGTCTGCCGCACCGTCCCATTCGGCCTGTACTGCTACTCGATCACCGTCGTCTGGTACGCGCTGCACGGCCACCATCGATCACGAGGCATCATCAGGGGTTCACGGTTGTTCACCCTGTCGGCCTTCCGCGTGACTTGTAGCTCCCGGATGGAACGGGAGCCCTTGAGCCTGGTGACCTGAGCTTCGCACCCCGCCGTTACCAGCGACGCACGTCAGGCCCGGGGACAGATCCTCGAACACTGATCCGTAACTACACCTTCGGCATTGCCGAACCTCCTTCAGTGATGCTCACTCAACTCGTGCGACCTCGTGTCGCACCCCGGCCTCCGAGTACTACGGAGCCTCCGCCCTGTCCGACGGCCATCAGCCGGCGATGGGCCTGCCCTCGGCCGGACTGGAGATCCGGCACGGAGGGCGACCGCGGACAGTTCCCACGTTCACCTTGGAGTCGATCGACGGGTGAGGTGCCCAGCTCTACCCCAGCAGCATCGCCACACCTACGCCGCAGACATTCAGCGTGGCCTCCCCACCGATACGTAGACTCGGCTTCGGAGTCGACCGCCAACTCGCGCCGGTCGTGCACTGCGTCCGGCCCAGATCCGCCAGGTTGGAGCCGGTGTCGTAATTACGGGGCGTCAAGCACTGGTTCCTCACGTACACCTTCCCGTCTCGCTAGCCGGACCCGAACCGTCTGGCAGTGCCAGTCCGTACCGACGTTGTCAGGGCTACTTACCGCCCGCCTCGGCATCCCCCGAGACGAACTGCCCCAGCTTCAGCCAGGTTGCTGCGACAGCCCGGCGGTGAAGGTCTCTCACCTCACTCGACTCCACGGCGCCTCGTGGCGCACCCACGAGGTACGACAAGCTCGCCGTCCGCTACGAGGCCACCGTCACCATCGCCGTCTTCAATGAGTGGCTCTGATCCTCATGGTCGGCCTGGACCAGCGGAAACGCGGTATCGCTGCAGGTGGCCGGACTTCTACCCTGTCGTCCATGCATCAGCCCAGACGGCGCGACCGACGCCTCGCTCGCCGCATGCCATCGGACCGGGCCCAGCCCCAGTCTTCGCAGCTCACGGTCGCCGACGTTGATCTGGTCCTGGTCGGCTACTTCTCGGCGAAGCAGAAGGACTTCGAAGCGCTCATGACGTCGGCGGCTGCAGAACTTGCAGCCCGGGGTGCTCGGGTCGTCGAGCAGATCGTTCAGCGGCGAGGCGTCTCGGACGGCGGTGTTCAGAAGATGGGCCTGCCCTACTCCTCGCGGACCCTGCTGAGCTACGGAAAGGTCCGCGAGGTAGCTCAAGCGTGCGACCAGGCGAATGCTGGCTTGGTGATCTTCCTGGCTTCGTTGACCGATCGCCAGAAGCGCGTGCTGACAGCAATGCTCGGCCGCCCCGCCGTGAGCCTCTATGACATCCTCCCCGCCGACTGACCGTTGTCTCGAACAGGGCTTATGAACAGGCCCTAGTAGGGTCGGGGACTGGAAACGGAGCATCAGCCACCGCGCCAGTCCCCGACCCTACTCAGGCCGGGCGGACCAGGCGGTTGTCGTGGGCGAAGACCACGGCCTGGATCCGGTCGCGGAGTTCGAGCTTGTGCAGGATCCGCCCCAGATGGGACTTCACGGTCGCCTCCGCGAGGTACAGCGCGGCCGCGATCTCGGCGTTGGACAGGCCGCGGCCGACCTCGACGAGCACCTCGCGCTCACGGGCGCTCAGCCGGTCCAGCCGCTCGTCGCGGACGGCGGCGCCGCCGTCGTCGGGCAGGTGCAGACGGAAGTCCTCCAGCAGGCGCCGGGTGATCCGCGGGGAGAGCACCGCGTCGCCCGCCGCGACGTTGCGGATCGCGGTGAGCAGCTCCTCCGGCCTGGTGTTCTTCAGCAGGAAGCCCGAGGCTCCGGCGGCGAGACCGGTGAAGGCGTACGCGTCCAGGTCGAAGGTGGTCAGGATCAGCACTCTGCTCTGCGGGGAGACCTCGACGACCTGTCGGGTCGCCTCGATCCCGTCCGTCCCGGGCATCCGGACGTCCATGAGGACGACATCGGGCCGCAGCTCGCGGGCGAGGCGGACGGCCTGGGCGCCGTCCGCGGCCTCGCCGACCGGTGTCATGTCGGGCTGGGCCTCCAGGACCGTGCCGAAGGCCATCCGGAGCAGCGCCTCGTCGTCGGCGATCAGGATGCGGATCGTCATGCGGGGGCCGCCCCGCCGCCGTTGAGGAGGAGTCGGGTACGGACGCCCCAGCCGCCGCCCGGAAGGGGTCCGGCCTGCAGCGTCCCCCCGTAGGCGGCCGCGCGCTCGCGCATGCCGGGGATGCCGTGGCCGGGCGGTGCGGCGGCGGGCCGCGCCGGGCGGGGGCCGCTGTCGGTGACGGCCACGCCGACGGCCTGGGCCGAGCACTCGATTAGGACCGTCGCGCGGGTGCCGGCGGGTGTGTGCTTGAGGGTGTTGGTCAAGGCTTCCTGCACCAGACGGTAGACGGTGAGTTGTGCGGTGGCGGGGACGTGGGTGTGGCCGCCGCGGACCTCCAGGCGGGTCGGCAGCCCGGCGGCGCCCATCTGGTCGGCGAGGGCCTCCAGCTGGGCGATGCCGGGCGGCGGGTGGCGCTCCGCGTCCCGCTCGCCGGTCCGCAGGACGCCCAGCGAGCGCCGCATGTCGGTCAGCGCCTGCCGGCCCGTCTCGGAGATCTGCAGCATCGCGGCGGTGGCCCGGTCCGGGGACCTGTGCTGGGCGTAGACGGCGGCGTCGGTGAGCGCGACCATGACGGACAGGTTGTGGGTGACGATGTCGTGCATCTCGCGGGTGATCCGGGCCCGCTCCTCGGCGACGGCCAGCCGTGCCTGCTGCTCTTGGTGCAGCGCCAGCCGTTCGGCCCGTTCCTGCACGGCGGCGAGGTAGGCCCGGCTGGTCCGCACGTTCACCCCGAGGACGGCGGCGGCGGCGACCGTCGCGGAGAGCGCGACGAAGGGGGTCAGGAACGCGCCGTCCGGTGCCCAGCGCAGGCAGGCCAGCACGGCTCCGCCCTCCACGACGGCACCGGCGAGGAGCGTGCCGCGCCGGCCTGTGTGCGCGGCCGCCGTGTAGAGGGCCACCAGCAGGGCGATGTCCGCGGGCAGTTGGACGTCCATCAGCCACTGGACGATGGCCGCGGCCGCCACGGCGCCGAACACCGCGAGCGGGGCCCGGCGCCGCCACAGCAGGGGGAGCGTCAGGGCGGCGGTGAGCGCCGCGGCCACCGGCAGCTCCCGCGCCGGGTAGGCGGTCACGACGTTGAGGAGGAGAAGGATCGGCAGCGCCGCGTCCCACACCAGGGGCGGTACCCGGTCCCGGTGGCGCACCGTCACACCTCCCCGTCGATCGGTCGTCGTGGCGGCCCGACCGGGACCGTCAGCGCGTACAACCGGAGCCTAGGCCGTGGGGGCGGCGGCGCGCATGAGCCCACCGGCCGACCGCACCCTGCCGGGGTACGACCTCAGGAGGAGGCCCACCACCTCCCGCGGTCGCAGAGCGGCTGGCGGACGGGCGTGACCGGTTGCCACTCCGGTCGCACCGCGGCCCGCCCGGGTTGCGACCGGAGTGGCAACCGGCGGCGACCCGGGACCGATGCGGCGGCGCGGACCCGGCGTCGAGCATGGCCGGGTGACCGAAACCATCACGGGGCTGTCGATGTCCCTTCCGGAAGTCCTCGTCCTGCTGGGTGCCCTCGCGCTGGTGGCGGCGCGCTGGCTCCCCCCGGCCGCCCGCCGGCCCGTCACGATCGGGGCGGGGGCGGTGCTCGTGGCGTCCGCGACCGTGCTGGGCGTGGTGGGGGTCCGCTGGCAGCTGCTGCCGGTCCTGGCCGGCGCCGCCCTGGCGTCGGCGTTCGCCCTCCCGCCCCTGCTGCGACGCCGTACCGGCCGACCGGCGTGGCGGGCCCGCTGGTGGCTGGCCCTGCCGGGATCGCTGGCCTGCGCCGGCCTGATCGCCATTGGCCCGGTGGCGGCCTGGGCCTTCCCCGTGCCCGAGTTCCCCGAGCCGTCGGGCGGCTTCGCGGTCGGCACCCGGGTGGTGCAGTGGACCGACCCGCTCCGCCCCGAGAGCTTCACCGCCGATCCGGACGACCGGCGCACGGTCGTGGCCCAGCTCTGGTACCCCGCACAGAAGAGCCCCGCCGGCACCCAGCGGGCCCAGTACCTGGGACGCACGGAGCAGGAGGCGCGCACCGTCGCCGAGGCCCTCGCCGGCGGGGTCGGCCTGCCCGGCTTCCTGGTCGACGGCGTCCCGCGGGCTCGCAGCCGTGCGGTCGTCGACGCCCCGGTGGCCGGTGAGGGAGAACGGTTCCCGGTCGTCCTGTTCTCCCCGGGGTCGGGCGGGGTGCGGACCCAGAACACCGCCTGGGCGGAGGAGCTGGCCAGCCACGGCTACCTGGTCGCCGCCCTCGACCACCCGTACGACTCCGCCGTCGTCGTCCTCGCCGACGGCCGCACCATCCGCGCCACGACCGCCTCCAGCGGGGACCGGGACCGGGACGAGGAGCTGGCGGCGGGCTGGACCGCCGTCCGGGCCGCCGACCTCGGCTTCGTCCTCACCCAGCTGGAACGGCTGGACCGGGGCGAGAGCGCCGAACCGCTGACCGGACGCCTGGACACCGGCCGCGCCGCGGTGGCCGGCCACTCCCTGGGCGGTGCCGCCGCCCTGCAGGCGGCCCGGCAGGACCGCCGGTTCGACGCCGTCGTCGACCTGGACGGCTACCCCCACGGCCCCACCGCGCCCGCCCTCCAGCAGCCGGCGCTCGCGCTCACCCAGGAGATCACCGCCGGCACCGACCCGCGCTACCTGCCCCGCCTCACCGACGCCCTCGAGCACAGCACCGCGACGAGCTACCGGCTTGCCGTCCCCGGCGCCGGGCACCTCACCTTCATGGACGGCCCGCTCTACCTGCCGCCGGTGCCCTCGATCGTCGGCACCCTGGGCCGCACCGAGAGCCCGCGCGTCGTCGCCGGAGCCACCCTCGCCTTCCTGGACGCCGTCCTGCGAGGCCGCCCCGGCGACCCGGCCGAAACCCTCCGGGCCTACGGGAAGGTCTACACGGTCTCACCATCAGGGGCTCGGGGAACTGCGAGGCTGACCCCGTGATTGGCCGAACACGCGCGTAAGAAGGTGTTGGGTAACGGGTGATCACTCGTTCTTGAGGTCGTCGGCGAGGCGGCGGGCTGCTTCGGTCTCGATGGGGCCGCGCGGTTCGATCTCCTCGCCGGCGAGGCGGGCGGCCATGAGGCGGGTCATGGCGACTTTGATCATCGCTTCGGCGTGCGCGGTCTTGCGCTCGTAGTCCGTGCCAACCGTCTGCACCGTCCCAGCCAGGAGAATGTCCGCTCGACCACCCACCTGCGGGGCAGCACGTGGAAGCCTTTCACATCCGCATTGCGCGGCGATCTCCAGGTTCTCGTGCTCGGCCGCCCAGCCGACCAGGCCGGCATCGACCACGTTGACGTAGCCGCCGTCGACCAAGACCAGTCCGACCTGCGGAAACAGGTCCCGGATGCCGGTGAGGACCAACTTCGCGCCCGCCCGATCCTGCACCGAGGCCGAGTGCACGACCGCCCGCAGCACGAGCCCGCCGGTGTCCACCAGC
The DNA here is from genome assembly GCF_044457565.1 of Kitasatospora sp. NPDC050543. NCBI lineage: Bacteria > Bacillati > Actinomycetota > Actinomycetes > Kitasatosporales > Streptomycetaceae > Kitasatospora > Kitasatospora sp. NPDC050543. The sequence continues at coordinate 8,720 of NZ_JBITGZ010000062.1, forward strand.
AGGTGCCGCTTTCGGCCCCGCACCCTCTTGCCCGCGTCGTATCCGATCGCCTGGCCGCCCTGGTGACTGCGGGCCGACTGCGAGTCCAGCACCGCCGCCGAAGGCTGCGGATCCCGGCTGGCTTCGTTCACTTCAAATGGCAGCGTATGTTCGTCCGTTCGGGCAGCAGTTGGTGATCTTGAGGCTCATGGTTGTTCACGAGAAATAACAGCAGCAGTATGGCGCCTGCGCTCGTGAGGGCGGTGGGGCGTGGCGCTCGCTGACATGTGGAGATCAGTCGGTCTTGTCAGCGAGCCGGTGGGGTGAGGGCGGTGCGGTCGAACGGGCCGCCATGTGAGGCGGCGTACGTGACGGCGTCGTTGACGGCATCGAGGCCGAACGACCGGACCCGTTCGGGGGCGAGGTCCAGGGTGCCGGAGGCGAGGAGCCGGATGATGCCGACGTTCGCCGTACGCGGGTACATCCACTGGCCGCGCACGGTGATCGAGTGGCGCATGATCCATGGGTACGGGAGTGCGAGGTCGTCGCCGCCGAGCATGCCGACGCCGCCCATGAGAACGACGCGGCCGTACTCGCGCACGGTCATGGCTGCCGTGCGCGCCGCCGAGCTGGGTGCGCTCGGCGGTAGTAGGTCGATCACCATGTCGATCGGGCCGTCGCCCGCCGCGGACATTGCCGCGCGGTCGCCGACCTCGTCCCCGGTCAGCGGGACCGGGCGCACACGCGGACCGAACCGGTCAGCGAGAAGGTCGAGCGCGGCCCGGTTGCGGCCCGGGGCCACCACACGGCCCGCCCCCATTGCGAGCGCGACCGCGACCGCACTGCTGCCGAGGTTGCCGGTGGCCCCGCTGACGAGCAGCGTCTCACCGGCTGCGGGCCCGCCGGCCAGCAGCCTGCCGTAAGGGATGACGTGCACGCCGAGCGCGGCCCAGCGGGCCGGGTCGTCCCCCGCCGCTGCGGGCAGCGGGAAGACGTTCTCCGTCGGGACCCGCATGAGCTCGGCGAACGATCCGTCGTGCAGGTACCGGGCAAGCCGCGCGCCGCCCTCGCCGCGCGAGCTCCAGCCCTGGAGCGTGATGTCGGGCGTCAGGGCGTCGTCCCGCGAGCGCACCGTGGAGTCGCACCACACCAGGTCGCCGGGGCGCAGCCGGGTGGCGTCCGGGCCCGCGTGGACGACCCGTCCCACGCCGCCGATCCCGGGCACGACGGGAGGGACCAGGGGGTAGTTACGCTCGCCGCTGAAGACCTCGGCCGCGTACGGGGCCACACAGGTGGCGAGCACCTGGACCACCACCTCGCCGCCGTGGGCCTCGGGGTCGGACACCTCCCGCACCGAGGGTGGAGCACCGAACTGGGTCAGTATTGCTGCTCGCACGTGATGACCTCCGTGTTCGTCCGTGTTCGTCGCGATCGACACTAGGAGCCCGGCGGACATGCGGGAAGCGACGATCGCGCATCCGTGGTATGCGTATGCCGCATGGACATCTCCAGCACGGGCCTGCGGGTCCTGCGACAGATCGCCGAGTCCGGCAGCTTCACCGCAGCAGCCACCCGGCTACACCCAGTCGGCGATCTCACGCCAGGCCGCCTCCCTCGAACGAAGCGCTGGCACCGCCCTGTTCGAACGCCGCCCCGACGGAGTGCGGCTCACCCCCGCGGGTCTGACCATGCTGCGCCACGCTCGCACGATCCTGGACTGCCTGACGGCGGCCGAGCGCGACCTCACCGGCACCGTCCCGCGGACCGAATTGGTACGGCTCGGACTGTTCCTGAGCGCGGGCGCGGCCATCCTGCCTCCCTCGCTCGCCCGCCTAGCGGCAACCGACCCACAGATCACGGTCACGACTACCGAGGGCACCACACCCACCCTGATCCGGGCACTGCGCGCGGGTTCGATCGACCTCGCCGTGCTGACGTCCCGCCCACCCCACCGGCCCTTGGACGGCGAGTCGCCGCGCCTGCACGTCGAGACCGTTGCGGACACCGAACTGGTCGTGGCGGTGCCTTCGACCGGAGAGTTCGCCGGCCGCACCGCGGCGCACGTCGGCGAACTGGTCGACGCCCCGTGGATCGCCACCCCGGCATCGAACTCCGAGCCACTGCTCGGCGTCTGGCCCGGTCTGCCCGGACGGCCGCACATCGTCCACTGCGCACGCGACTGGCTGACGAAGCTTCAGCTGGTTGCCGGTGGCTTCGGGGTGACAACGGTGCCCTGGCTCTCGCCGATGCTGCCGCCCGGGGTGAGCCTGCTGCACGTCGAAGGCGCACCTCCCGAGATCCGCCGGGTTCTCGTGGCGCGACTACCCGGCCGTCCAACCCCAACGATCACGGCCGTCACCCGAGCAATCACCTCGACCGCCTGATACGTGCTGCCAGGGCTGTCGGCGTCGGTGCCGTAGCCCGCCGAGGGCGCACACCAGCAGGTGTATCTCAGCAGTGACCAGAGCCCTTTCAGCAGGAGCACCCCACTGCTGCCCAGCAAGTACCCCGGTGAGGTAGAAACTCGGGTTCTGGGTCTGGGCGCCTCCCAACCCCGTGAACAGCTGACTTCAATACTCGTGATTAAAGCCAACTGGTGCACCGAGAAGTGCTCTCCCCTGCCGCGAAGACGCTGCGCAGCGCGGTGCCGGTCCAGCGGTAGGGGGCGGTGGTCAAGCGCGACGCCTGCGAGGGCATCGCCGACCAGGGCACCGTCCGTATCGTCCACGTCCACTGCGCGCACCGCCCACCGCGGGCCGCCGCCGAGCAGGACGCCGTCGCCTCGACCCGCCGGCGGGCCCCGCAGTGGTCCTGCCGGTGGCCGGTACGCCCGCACCGCCGCTCCCACTGCATGAACCCCGCCCTGCACGCCGACGGCGGCTGCACCCACGAGGACCGCATCATCCCTCCGGTGGTGAAGGGACCGGCCGACAAGCCACTGCGGCTGAGGGAGACGGTCAACCTGTGGGACTCCCAACCGGAAGCGGAAGCAACCCGCTGATACGGGCCGGTCACGAGCGGCGCCACCAGGAGCCGCCGCGCTTCGCCTCGGCGGCCGCAGCGTCGGCTTCGGCTTCTGCCTGCTCGCGCTCGACCTCCTCCCACGCCTGCCGGTCGGCGGCAGCCGGCGCACAGCCCGTCGTCGCCCCAGGTGCCGGCTCGCTCGTGCTCGGACCACCGCTCGTTGGAGAACTTCGCCTTACAGCGGGTGCAGGTCGGGCGGCGCCGCTCGCGTTCCGCCTCCTCCCGCTCCCTCTCCCGGGCCTGCCCGGTGTGCCGCAGCCGGTCGCCGTCCGGGTTGTCGAGGGCGTCCCAGCCGGGACGGCCGAACCGGCGCCAGATCGCGGCGCCGGCCCCGCGGCGGCGCAGCAGCGGGAGGGTGGTGGCGACGACGGGCAGGGCGCGGTGGTGGTCGCGGGCCGTGATGCCCTCGGTCCGGTAGGGCGGCGCGTACCAGGTGGGCTCGGAGGCGGCCTCGACGTCGTGGATGCGGCGCAGCAGCCGCTGGTGGTCCCGCTTGGCCTTCTCCCTCTTCTCTTCCGGGGTGGGCGGCGGGGTGCCGGGCCGGCGGGCGCGCTTGCGGCCCGCTTCGACGACCCGGCCGGTCGGCAGGTAGAGAACCGACCACAGGCGCAGTTCGTGGGTGCGGGCCCTGTTGCGGCGCAGGGAGGCCTCGAACGTCCTCTTGGTGGTGCCCTTGGCTGGGAGCTGGCACCAGGCGCGGTAGGTGACGAGCTTGGCCACCAGCGTCCCTGTGCCCTCGTTCTCCCGGTCGACCTCGACCAGCAGCACCGGCACCTTCCCACCGGGGTCGCGCAGCACCAGGTCCGCGAAGAGCGAGCGGCGGCCGGGCAGGGCGTGTTCGACCTCGGTGGAGAAGGCGCCCAGGTGCCCGATCCCGGCCTTGGCGAGGAGGCCGGCGACCGGCGGCGACGTCCAGGGCGTGCTCGGAGTACGCGGTCTGACCGAGCCCCTTGTCCGACCCCTTGACCAGCGTGTTGTCCCGCCCAGTTCGCCCCGGTCAGGTCCCTTGTCCTCCCGGTATGTCCGCGACAGGGATCACCTCCGACACCGGGGCCGACAGGCCACCCTCAGGCACACCAGGCTTGATCCGCCGTTGACGACAAGCCCACCGGCCGTCAACGCGCTCTCATCCGATGCCAAGTGGAATCCAATAGAGCTTTCCGATATATCCGGCAGGAACCCTTCCGCCGGTTCCCCTGAAGCTGATGCTGACATCCGCTTCGTCACCCTTGCGGAGCAGAATTGAGGAAGTTTCCATGCCAAATGAAGGAACAGTAGCCCTCCCTTCCACTCCATTCACTTTGAAAGTCGGAATGAAATCAATTCCAGAGCCCCCCTCGTTGGAATTGAATGAATTCAGGACGAGCATTCCATAGCTCTCGGCTTTATAGTGCGCCCTCCAGGTTCCATTGCTGAGGTCTTGAATCAGTGTCGGACCCTCGACGGGTCCGTTCAAGGTGATGGATCCGTTGACGGTGAGGTTGCCGATGTCGAGGTCGGGCTTGAGGACGGTGACCTGGGCGGAGAGGATGCGGACGACGGGGTTGGTGGGGTCGCCGGTGGTGGCGCGGAGGTAGAAGGTGGTGTCGGATCTGATGCCTTCGAGTTTCAGGCTGGTGCGGTTGGTGACGTCGCGGTTGACGTCACCGTAGAGGAGTTCGTAGGTGGCGTTGGCGGAGCGTTCCCAGCCGAGGTGGACGTCGCCGCCGTTGGGGATGATGGAGGGCTCGCACAGGAAGTTGCGGAGGTAGAAGTCGGCGGGGAACTTGCCGAGATTGAAGACGGTGGGCCGGGTCTTGAACGCCTTGGTTCCGGTGCGGGAGCGTTCGGTGACGGTGACCGGTGCGGTGCCGACCTTGCGGCTCATCGGGATGTCGGACAGCTGGATGGTGAAACCGTTGTCCGGGCCGATCGGCGCGTGGCTGGCGGCGGGCGCGAAGACGAACTCCTTGGCGGCGGCGTCCAGGCGCACGGTCCAGCCGGTGAGGCTGATCCGCGGGCTGATCTTCGCGAGGTCGGTGGCGAGGTCCGGCGCCATCGCACCCGCCGGGACCTTCACCTTGATCCACTCGACATCGGCCGGGGTGCCGCTCTGCCGGGCCACCGAGATGACGATCTCCCCGATCTCCTCGGGGGCCTGCGGGTTCTCAGGTGAGGCCTTCAGCGGGCTCGGGGTGGTGGTGACGGTGTACGACAGCAGCGGATCATCATCCGCAGCGTCCGTGTCCACGCTCTGGGTCTGTATAACCACACTCATGTGGTGCTCCTTCGGGATTCGGGTCGGCACCGCCCGCGGGGCGGGGCTGGGGTGGTGGTGTCAGTGGCCGGTACGGGTGTGCGCGACGGCGTCGTGGAGGGAGAGGAAGCCGGAGCGGATCTCGGGTTCAGCCAGGGGGAGGTCGTACTGGTCGGGGAAGGCGGAAGCACTTGGGCGGCCAGCGGCGGGTCCGACGTGTCCACTGCGACGAGAGCCAACCAAGCAATCACCCAGAGCATCTACATAACTACACTATGTGCCCGGTTTGACTGAAAGACGGTGCGCGAAGTTCACGGCGGGCGACAGCGCCCACCCGTTCGGACTTCGTGGATGCGGCGCAGTAGCCGCCGGTGGTCCCGCTTGGCCTTCTCCAGGGGCGTGCCCGTGTCCAGGGGAAACGGGCGGCTGCGGCCGCCCGGCCTACCAGCGGGCGACGTGCTCCCGCAGCAGGGCGAGGGCCCCGGCGAACCCCGCGGCGGCGCAGGGGTTCTCCGCTGGCGGCGTCAGCAACGATGCTGCTGTCGATCAGGGGACCGGGGCGGCGGGTGCGGTGCCGACGAGCGCGGCCGGACGGCGGCGGCGAGTCCTGGTGGGAGTCATCATGCCGGAGGCTCCGCCCGCTTCGCCGGACCCGACCCCCCGAACGGACCAGCCCCGGCCATCCGCACCGGTCGCCGACCGCTCGGGCGGGCAGACTCACCAGCGCCCTGGAACGAAGCTCACCACCGGGCCGGGGACACTCCCCATCCCAGGTCGGCGGCGGTGCCCAAACTCACCGCAGGTCGGCGGCACGGGGGCCCGACCGGGAGTGCGGCGGGGTCAGGAGCGGCGCCACCAGGAGCCGCCGGCCTTCGCCGCCGCGGCGGCGGCTTCCGCGTCGGCCCGCTCGCGTTCCGCCCGCTTCTGCTCGGCCTGCTTGGACCGGCAGTCGTCGCACAGCCCGTCGCCCCAGCCGGACCGGGCCCGGTTCCACTCGCTGTCGGTGAGGTCGAACGGACCGGCTCAACCAGCCGGACCCGCCTCAGCACATCCCGGACGGGAATCACCAGATGAGGGGGAGCTCCGATGTCAGAGAAGCTGCGGATCGTGGGCCTTGAGGAGCATGTGGCCCTGCCGGTCCTGCTGGACGCCTGGGCGAAGGCAGGAGTGCCGCAGATCCCGCAACTTGGCTTCGGCGACGCCCCGGTCGCGCGCCGGCTGCGCGATGTCGGCGAGCAGCGCCTGACCGACATGGACGATCAGGGCGTGGACGTCGCGGTGCTGTCCCTGGCCACACCGGGCGTGCAGAACCTCGCGCCAGCCGACGCCGTGAGCGTTGCGAGGGAGGCGAACGACGCGCTCGCGGAGGTCGTCAAGACCAACCCGCAGCGGTTCCAGGCACTTGCGGCCATCCCCACGCCCTCGCCCGAAGCCGCCGCGGCGGAACTGGAGCGCGTCGTCGGGCAGCTCAGATTTCGCGGCGCGATGCTGTACGGGCGCACGGGCGACAAGCCGGCCGACGCACCGGAGTTCGACGACCTCTACGCCACCGCCGAGCGGCTGCGGGTGCCGCTGCACTTCCACCCGCAGACCCCGGTGCAGGCGGTCCAGGAGGCGTACTACTCAGGACTGCCCCACGGTGTGGGCCCCGCTCTCGCGACCGCAGGGCTGGGCTGGTACTACGACCTGGGCGTGCAGTACCTGCGAATGATCTTCTCCGGCGTGTTTGACCGCCACCCCGACCTGCAGGTGATCGCGGGGCACTGGGGCGAAGTCGTCCTGTTCTACCTGGACCACGTCGGATTTCTGCAGGAGATGGCGAAGCTGGAGCGGCCCCTGGCCGACTACTTCCGCCAGAACTTCTGGGTGGCGGGCAGTGGCACGGTCAGCGAGCGCTACCTGCGGTGGACAGCGGAGGTCGTCGGAACCGGCCGCATGCTGTACTCGACCGACTACCCCTACACATTCGGCCTGCGGCCCGACGGCTTCCCCTTCGTCGACACCAGCGGCGGGGTCGCCCGGTCGTTCCTCGAACAGGCGCCTTTCACCGCCGAAGAGAAGGCCGCCATCGGGTCCGGCAACTGGGAGCGGCTGACCGGTCACGTCGGACTCAGCCACGCAGATGGCCTCTCATCTGCTGTGGTCCGGCGTCCTCACCCGCGTTGAAGGAGCGGCCGCTGGACGCCGTGGCCGCGGTGGGCCTGGCGGTGGCGGCGTGAACGGTCCGGCGGGACGCCGGGTGCTGGCGGTGGGCGCGCACATCGTCTTCGACGGGCGCACCTGGCAGGTGGTCGGTGTGGAAGGGCAGCTGGTGCGCCTGGCCGGTGGACACGGCGAGGTCGCGACGGTGCTGGCCGGGCACCTGGTGACGGCACCCGACTTCGCGGTGACCGGAACGTGACCGGGAGCCGGGGTGCCGCAGTGGGGACTGTTCCAGACCGTGCTTGTACGCGAGCAGGAGAAGGCGCTGGCCTGGCAGCGGCACATCCAGGAAGTAGCGTACGGGCTCGTCGGCGGCGAGGGCGCGGCGGGCGTTGCCCGGCCGCAGTACGACCCGAAACCATCCCATGACACCAACACCGACCCGGCAAACACCACCGTCATAAGAAGCCGTTGTCGTACCGATGGTGGGACGTGTCGATCGAACGGGAGTCTCGTTCGGGTGATCGTCGGCCGGTCGGCGCATGGGGGTAGGGCCTC
>NZ_JBITGZ010000063.1:0-14430 GCF_044457565.1 Kitasatospora sp. NPDC050543
GCTCGGCATCCCCGCACCGAAGCAGATCATCGCCCTCGAACCCGCACCCCGCTGACCAGCACGAACACCAGCGCCTAGAGAAACGACTCTCAGGCGCCCTCACCCATGTCCGCGCAGGTCAGACCCCAGATTCGTGACTCTAGGCCGCTGAATTACGCGGAACGCAGGGCGGTGAGTCGATCACGTTCCAGGCCGTCCAACGCGAGGCCCACGTCTCCCACGCGTTCCTCTATAACCACCCCGACCTGCGAGGACGCATTGAACGACTCCGGGCCCAAGCCCGGCCGGTTCCCGCACCGACGCCTCCGGCTGACGAGCAGAGCACTCTCGTCCTCGCTCTGACCAGTCAGATCACTCGTCTGAAGAAGCAGCACCGAGAAGAAGTACAGGCACTGCGAGACGCACTCGAACAAGCCCACGGCGAGAACCTCGACCTCCGACGCGAACTCGCCCGCCGCGGCGGGGGCGCCCCCGTTCCACAGGCTCGAACCATCGGCCCCTGCTGACCACGCTCCATCGATCGAAGAACCGTCTTGAGCTGCAACAACACGCTCATATCGCGAACGAACCGGCGATAACGCCCGGTCCGAACAAGATCACCGACTCGCCGGCATGGAGCCAGCGCAGGGCGGCCAGGTCGCGGATCTGGGCCGCGGGCAGCTTCGGGGAGGCGGCGAAGTCGAACTCCTCCAGCGTGACCTGCTGCTCGAACTTCGCCTTCTGCAGGCGCCGTTGGAACGCGACGGTGCGGCGGGTGATCTCGTCCTGGCAGAGGACCTGCAGGAAGTCCAGGTGGCCGAGTTTGCCGCCATAGGCCTGGATCAGCCGCGCGTCCAGGGTCTCCAGCATCCCGGACAGCCGAAGCGCCTTGAGCGACTCGCGCAGGGCGGTGTCCATCACGCTCACCGAGCGGCCTCCTCGGCGTCATCGCGGCCCCGGCGTCGCCGGTCTCCGGCTCGGGGTCGGTCTCGGTGCCCGCGATCAGGATGCCCTTGATGGTGCGGTAGGAGGCGTCGCCGACCGTGATGGTCTTGGTGCAGGCCGCCTCCAGCCGCTGGTCGCCGTACTTCTTCCGCAGCCCGAGGATCCCCTGGGCCGCGCGGAGCCGGTATAGCGCGTTGACCTCCAGCAGCCCGGGCCCGCGACGTCCACCTCAACCTTTCGGGCGAGCAGGCCGCGGCCCTGGCCCGAGCGGAGGACGAGGACGACGTGCGCCAGGTGATCGGCCAGGCCCTCGCGGACTACTTCAACGGAGGCCCCTACAGCGAGCTCTCGGCCGACGACTTCGACTTCGACCCCGACGACTTCGACCTCAACTGACCACCGCACCCGGGGCTGGACCCCCGAAGGTCCGCCGCGTGCCACTGCGGGACTCTAGGAGGCGGCCGGGCCGCTCGTGCGCTCCCACGCGATCCGGCCGCTGATGTGAATGGTGCCAGTCAGGTCGGGGGGCAGGTCGGCGTCGACCCTGCCCTCCTCGATCCCGCCCGCCGGGATGGACTTCCACCTACATGTGATCACCTTTGCCGCCACCTCGCAGGGGTCACTGGCCTTGACGCCGGCCAGCGGCGGGTCGAGGTGCTGGCTGAGGACGACATTGGATACCGGCGAAGTGCTGGTGTTCTTCACCGTCCAGTGCCAGGTGACGTGATCCGCCTCCTCGGAGATCTCGGGCGGGTCGTACGAGAGCGTGACCGCCGCCTCCTGGCGGTGCAGCGGACTCTTGGCGGCCTGCGCGTCAGCCGTAGCGGGCATCATCCCCGCAACGGCCACCATCATGACTGTCAACGTGCTGAGCATTGTCTTGCGCATATGCTGCCGCCCTTCCATGGCGTCGTGTCGAGAGCGCAGGCGGCTCCCGGATAGATAAAGATCAAGGATGCGGAAGGTCACGACCCCGGGCGCGTGGAATCCGCAGGTGCCGCTGCCGTCCGGCCCGGACCACGCCGCACAGCGTCGGTCGGTTACCGGTTCGGCCTATCGCTCCGTCCAGCCGCACGGCCGCCCGCAACTGCTGAGCGGGTGCCAGATCGGCGCGGCAGGTCCGCGCTGCTCCAGGTCCTCGATGCGGGCGGCGCCGGCCGGGACGGCGGCGAGCAGGTGGATCTTGCGGCTGGTTGCCTTGGCGGCGGCGCGCTGCCATCCACCGACACTCCGCGCAGACCAGTGGCGCCGGCCGCCTTCGTGCGGCGGTCAGCCAGCCAGCGGCCGACTGCTCGATCCAGTGCGTCGCCGTCGACGCGGGCCAGCAGTCGGCGCACCGTCGATTCCGCGGGCACCAGCCGCCCAGGCAGCAGCGGATCACGACGGATACCGAGGCGTTCGAGCACGCAGGTCGGGGCGCCGGCGATCCACTCGCCGACCGCCAGCAGCGAGGTGGCTCCGGTCAGTACGGCACACGCGCTCAGCGCGAGCACAGCGGCCAGGGCGTGGCGCCTCCCCGAGCGACACCGCGTGCGTGAGCAACCCCCGCACCGCCGCCAGCGGCCGCTCGAGTGCTGACCCCGCGGCTCTCGCCGTCTGCGTTTCCGTGTTCCGTACACGGCGGTCGGCGCCGCCTGCGCTCTGGTGTGCCGCCACGCAGCGCGTCCGGCGCTTTGCATAATGATCATCTTTGATGAGACGCTGCGCCGTGCACACGAACCAGTCTGGCCGCCTCATCGGCGCCATCTTCGGACTCGTCTTCGTCCTGGCGAACGCCGGGGCCCTCCCGACGGCCGCGGCGATCCCCCTGCGCGTCCTAGCGATCATCGTGTTCCTGCGGCTGTTCACCGCTATGCGGCGCGACGGTGCGGCCGCTGATCGCGCGGCGACTGACGGTACGGGGACCGACGGTGCGACGGGTGCCACGTTCGGGCGCGGGTACCGCCTTGTGGTCGGTGCCGAGGTGCTCGTCGGACTGGGCGGCCTGTTCGTCCTGGCCCGGGTACTGCACGTGCCGCAGGCGGCGATCGGCTGGATCGCCCTGGTGGTCGGGTTTCACTTCTTCGGCCTCGCGGTCGTCTGGCGGATGCCCTCGGTCCACGTCCTGGCCGCCGGGCTGACCGCCTGCGGTGCGGCCGGACTGGCAATGGTCCGGGCGGACGCTCCGCACGCCGCCGTCGCGGCGGTCGCCGGGATCGTCCCCGGTGTGCTGCTGCTCTCCGCCGTCGGTTGGACGGTGTGGGCCTCGAAGCGCGCGGTCGCCGCCGGCCGGCCCTGAGACGTCCCATGGCGAGGTTTGGAGCGGGGTGGGATTCTGGTGGGCCGGCTTGGTCGGCGTGGCCGACCGCGGCGTGCCGGGGCTGCCCGCGGGGCTCTCCGTGCTCTTGGCGGCGGAGAGCACCGCGCGGGCCTGGCGTCACGGTGGTGTCGACCCGTGCAAGCGGCGACGACCCGATCGTGGAACTGGTCACCGATGTCGGGTCGTCACCACCCGCCAACCGCCCTCCGCACCCAGGTCACCGCTCCGGGCGCCGCCATCACCGGCCACGCACCGTCCGCCCCTGACGTCAGCCGCTTTCGATCGGCCGTCCCTGTTCGAAGCGCAGGTAGCGGTCGACCGAGCGGGCGAGCACCTCGTTGCCGTCGGCGGTGACCACACGGCCCCACCAGGCACCGTAGATCCGGTCGAAGCGGTAGCCGCCGAGCAGTTCGCCGGCGGCGCGGACGGCGTCGGGGCGCTCGGGGACGTGGTTGGCGTAGCTGTACATGATGCTGACCCACCGGGGGTCCGGGCCTACGTTGACGATGTCGCCGGTGAAGAGTGCGCCCTGGCCGGCGTTCCAGTGCATGACCGTGCTGCCCGGGAAGTGGACGCCCGGGTTGATCAGCGTCAGCTCGTCGGTCAGGCGGTGGGTCCGCCCGCTCCAGAAGTGCAGGGCGGGGTCGGTGCGGCCGATCCACCGCCGGTCGGCCTCGTGCAGGTGCACGGGCGCGTCGAAGGCGTGCGCCCAGTCGACCATGGCGGAGTAGAAGTGCGGGTGGCTGATGGCGATCGCGGTGATGCCGCCGAGCTCCCGCACTTCGTCGATGACCGCGTCGTCGAGATAGGGCACGCAGTCCCACAGCACGTTGCCGGCGGCGGTGCGCAGCAGCAGGGCGCGCTGGCCGATGGCGAACTCGGGCGTGCTGCCGATGCCGAGGACGTCCGGGCCCTGTTCCTCGAGGCGGCCCCGGTGGCCGTCGGCGCGCAGCTCGGCCAGGCTGGTCCACTGCTGGCCGTCGCGTCCGACGTACTGGCGCTCGTCCAGGCAGACCGGGCAGTCGGGGCGCGGGGCGGCGTACTGGGTGCCGCAGGTGCGGCAGACGGGCAGCGGGGTGCCGGTGAGGTCAGCCACGGTCGCCTCCGGCCAGCTCGGTGAGGACGTACGGGCGGCTGGGCCGCCAGCCGAGTTCGGCGGCGGTGCGTTGTCCGGAGACCACCTGGTTCAGGCCCAGGGCCTCGGTGAACGGGCCGCCCACGGCCTCGGCGGCCTGGTCCACCGGCCAGGGCTCGGCCCGGCCGGTACCGCCCGCGGCGATGTCGGCGGCTGCGGCGAGTGCCGCGACCGGCACCGCTTCGTGCGCCACGCCGTGCAGCACGCTGCCCGCGTGGGCCTTGGTCACCGCCAGCACGAAGAGTTCGGCGAGGTCGTCCACGTGCACCATCGGCCAGCGGGTCGCGGCCGAGCCGACGTACCGGCCGGTGCCCTGCTCGCGTGCCCAGCCGGTCATCAGGCCGGGTATGCCGCCGCCGTGGCCGTACACGATGCCGGGCCGCACGACGACGGCGCGCAGGTCGTCCCCGGCGGCGGCCAGCACGCGCTGCTCGATCCGCGGGCGGTAGTCGACCATGGCGATGGCGTTGGTCGGCGCGTCCTCGTCGAGGGACGCGTCGCCGGTGGCGCCGAGCACCCAGACGCCGCTGGTGTACAAGAAGGCCCGTCCGGTGCCGCGCAGCCGCTCGGCCAGCGCGTCCACGGCCGCCGCGTCCACCGCCTCGTCGCCGGTCGGCGTGGCGAGGTTGACCACAGCGTCGATGTCATCGGTGACGGCCGCCCGCAGCGAGGCCGGATCGGCCAGGTCGCCGATGAGCGCCGTCGCCCCGGCGGGCAGCCGGCCCGCGTCCTTCGCGAGGTGGACCACCTGGTGGCCCTCCGCCTCGAGCCGCCGCACCACGGCCGATCCGATGTAGCCGGTCGAGCCCAGCACGAGTATCTTCATGTCCAATCTCCTTTGTTTCTCGATGAGTTGAGAGGGTTGCGGGATGCCGGACGAACGGTCTACCGCTCGTCGGCCTGCTGGGGGCGGCTCCCCGCGTCCTCGCCCGCCGCGGCGGGTGCCGGGATGGCGTGCTCGGCGGCGCGGCTGACCTGCTCCCATGCCGCCCAGGTGGCCATGCGGGTGCGGGCGATGTCGAACGCGAGGTCGTAGACCGTGCTGCCGAGGAGGAGGCGCAGCGGCGGCTCGTCGCTGTCGACCAGGGTGAGCAGCGCGGCCGCGGCGAGCTTGGGATCGCTGTCGATCGAGCCTTCGGCGAACTGCTCTGCCAGCTTCTCCCGTAGCGGCGAGTACGCCTCCAGGGGGCTGGTGCCGTGCATGGCGGTGTAGAGGTCGGTCCAGTAGCCGCCGGGCTGGAGGATGCTCACCTTGGCCCCGAAGGCGGCGGCCTCCATGGCGAGGGCTTCGCTGAGGCCTTCCAGGGCGAACTTGCTGGCGCTGTAGAGACCGGTGCTGGGGAAACCGCCCAGGGCGGCGATGCTGGAGACCTGCACGAGGTGGCCGGAGCCCTGCGTGCGCAGGACGGGCATGACGGCCTGGCTGACCCAGAGCGCGCCGAAGAAGTTGAGGTCCAGTTGGGCGCGGGCCTCGGCCTCGGTGAACTCCTCGACCATGCCCATCGACAGCATCCCGGCGTTGTTGACGACGATGTCGAGCCGGCCGAAGTGGCCGACCGCCTCGGCGACGGCGGCGAACACCGCGTCGCGGTCGGTCACGTCCAGCCCCAGGGGCAGGACCCGCCCGGGGTGGGCGGCCGCGAGCTCCTCCAGCGGGGCCGTGGTGCGGGCGGCCACCACCACCCGGTCGCCGGCCGTCAGTGCTGCCTGGGCAAAGGCGCGGCCGAGGCCGCGGCTGGCACCGGTGACGAACCAGACCCGGCTGGCGGTGTCGGCTGAGGGGTGCATGCGCAGTACTCCTGTGTCCGATGACTTTGATGACGTGGTACCGGATGGCCCGCGGTCGATCCTCCGACTCCCCGCTGTGCCCCATCAACGCCAAGATCAGTAAGATCCGATAACCCAGGCTTATGACACGGGCCAGCAGCGGACGAAAGGCCACGACATCGAAACTTTCTGACGCTGGCGGAGGACTGCACTTCGGCGGGCCGCTGCCCGGCTGCACCTCACGCAGGCACGCAAGTCGGGTGATCGGCCGTCAGGAGCGTCGAACAGGTGGCTTGCTGTCCGACCGCTCCAACCGCCGCCAGATCCGCTTCACCCCGCTCGGTCGGCAGCGATACGGAGCTTCGAGGCTGTGCGACAGCCTCGAACGCACCCCGGCGACATGGACGTCCTTCTGGCCCGGCTGCGGCGGACGAGCCCGGCCTCGCCGTTGGATGCGTTCTCCTGCGCGGCCCCGGGTGCTGGAGGTCGCCCGCCACAAACCAGCCGAGCGGCCCGCCGTTCCGTTCGAGGTGCTGGGCGACTGCGCCCACGCCGTGCCGGCGGACAGCTCGACTACCGGGAGGGCGGCTATTTGTCGTTCTCGACGCCCGGGAGAGATCGATCGAACGCGTCGAGGAGGTCACCAATGGAACTGATCCACCTGGTCGCCACCGGCGAGATCATCAACCCCTTGTCCGCGCACGTCACGCCTTAGCGGTCCATGCCGCACATCCGCTTCGTTCCCATCCCCGACATGGGCCAGCGACGCCGAGAACTCCTCGTCCGAACCCTCGCCCGCACTGTCCACGACTCCGGCGTTTTGACCTTCGGCGTCCAGACGGCAGCGGCCTGTGTCTCGAGGGCGACAGCATCGAGCCGCCCGTAGCAGCAACACCTTGACCGACGGCACCTTCCTCAACTCCTTGCGCAACGAGGTTCTCCCGGGCGCGAGGTCGACGGCTGGCGCGACCGCAGGAGGGCGTGGAGCCCGATGCACGGTGCAATCGCCCCTGCCCACCGGCTACCGGCAACCCCGGCCTCGTACAGCGATAACCGCCGGGTTATGGCTCGGTCGCCACTTCGGCGTTGATCGCCTCAGCGGCACGGAAGAGGCTGATGCATGCCCGGAACGGCGATGCCGTCGCCACTCGACACGGGCCCACCCTCCCATCGGTACCAGGAGTAGGACCAAGGTGAGCGACAGGCTCGACATGACCGTCACCCACGCGGTGCACAGCGCACTGCGAAGGGGGCTGCGCCACCTCGCCCATGCCGGCGCTCACCACCGCCCCGCCGTCCGGCCCGACCCGCTGTCGACCCCGGGGTGGCACCTGTTGGTCACCGCCCTGCGCGTCCACCAAAGCGCCGAGGACGACGCATTGTGGCCGCCACTGCGCCGTGCCCTGGCCGGTCGCCCTCTCGATCTGACCCGCGTCGAGGCGATCGAGGCCGAACACTTGGCCATCTCCGCCCTCGTAGAGTCGATCATCGCGGTGCGGACCGACCCCGAGGCCAGACCCGGCCTTCTCGCCGACCTCACCGACTCCCTCGTCACCGGCCTTGACAGACACCTCGACCACGAGGAGAGCGCCGTTCTCCCGTTGGTTCAGGCGCTCCTGACCCAGGACCAGTGGAACGACTTCACACGCGCCCACGCCCACCGGATCGGGTCGGCCGCGCCTCAGCTCATGCCATGGCTCCTTGACGGCGTCGACGACCGGACCGTCACCTCCGTGCTGGCCCAGCTCCTCCCGCAGTCCGCGCGGCACACGTACACGCATCACTGGCAACCTGCGTTCGCACGGCTCGACCTCTGGGGCACCCGTGGCGCCGCCCCCGCCCTCCTGACCTGAGCCCCGCATCACCGACGCCCGCCGGTGCAGCCCGCCGGCCGGATCCACGTTCCCTCGCACCAGTCGCACCGCACACCGCAAGGAGTCCCGCATGCCCGCCTCCGAGGCCCTCCAGCAAGCAGCCGTTGGCCTTCCACCCACATCCCGGCCCAGCCCCTCGGCCTCCGTGCCGCTGCGCAGCTGGTTCGCCCTCGCGGCCGTGGCCGTGGGCACCTTCGCCATGGTGACCGCCGAGCAGCTGCCGATGGGACTGCTCAGCCCCATCAGCGGCGCGTTCGACATCACCGAAGGAACCGCCGGCCTGATGGTGACCGTCCCCGGTCTCGTCGCCTCCGCCACCGCGCCGCTGCTGCCCGTACTCGTCCGACGCGCGGACCGGCGCATCGTCCTGATCTCTCTAATGGCGCTGATGGCCGCCGCGAACCTGGTGTCCGTCCTCGCCACCGACTTCGCCGTCCTGCTCGCCTCACGCCTCCTCATCGGGATCAGCATCGGCGGCTTCTGGGCGCTCGCAGCCGGCATCGCCGTGCGCATGGTGCCCGCCGCGTACGTGGGCCGGGCCACCGCCATCACCTTCGGCGGCGCCACGGCAGCCAATGTCCTGGGCGTGCCCGCCGGAACCCTGATCGGGGGGTTCAGCAGCTGGCGCACCGCGTTCGCCACCGTCGGCGGCCTCGGCCTGCTCGTCGTCGCCGGCCTCCTCGTCCTGCTGCCGTCCCTTCCCGCCGGCGAACCGGTCCGGCTGCGCACCCTCGCCGCGCAGCTGCGGAACCGCGCCGTCCGCACTGGAGTGCTCACCACCTTCCTGCTGGTCAGCGGCCACTTCGCAGCCTTCACCTTCGTCAGCCCCGTCCTGCAGGAGGTCTCCGGGATCAGCCCGGCCACGGTCGGCCCGCTCCTGCTCGTGTTCGGCGCCGCCGGCATCCTCGGCAACTTCCTCGCCGGCGCGGTGGCGGGGCGCGACGTCCGCCGCACAGTGACGGTCATCGCGTCCATCCTCGCCCTGATCCTGGCGTTCTTTCCCCTCGCCGGCACCGGTCCCGTCGGCGGGACCGCCCTGCTGATCGGCTGGGGACTGGCCTTCGGCGGAGTCCCGGTGACCGTCCAGACCTGGATCCTCCGCTCCGCACCCCGCGACGCCGAAGCCGCCACGGCTCTCAACACCGCGGTGTACAACCTCGCCATCGCGCTCGGCGCCCTGCTCGGCGGCCTGGTCGTCGACGCCGCCACCCTCACTGCCGCCCCCTGGACCGGCGCAGCCGTCGCCCTGCTGACAGCGGTCACGGTCCGGCTCACCCGCGACACAACGCCCTGACACGCCCCGGCCCATCCCACGCCCCGGCTCCGGGCACCGTCCCCCATACCGGCTCCCGCACCGCGCTCGCCGCGTCAACGTCCGCCCTCCCGACGTGGCGAGCACGCGCCGATCACCACACCGTGAACCCGACAACCGCGAAGGGCGGCGTGCGGCCAGGACAGCCCCGACCATCCGCGGCATTCCCCCTGCCCTTCCACGGCCGGGGCGCTCCCGGACACCGGCCGACAACTGAGGAACCTTCATGACGCCACAGGGCGCCGGCCCGGACATCGTCCAGGAGGACGTGGAGGCCATCGTCGCGCTGGTCGCCAGATTCGAACACGCCCGGCAGAACGCGCTGCCTGACGCGTTCCTGGAGCTCTTCCGGCGCGACGCGCTCTGCTCGACCCCGTACGGCACCGCGCTGTCCGGCATCGACGAGATCGGCGACTTCGCCCGCCGCGTCCTGCCAGAGACGGCCGTACAGCCGCTCACCTCGGCCGTCGAGATGGAGTACATCCACTTCCTCCGCCCCGACGTTGCCGCGGTCATGATCCGGCACCGGCCGGTCACCCGCGACGGCGAGCCGCTCGACGCCCTGCTGCACCGCGGCCGGGACGGACGGAAGCGGAGCAGGTGCCGCAAGCCCAGCGAGGTCGCCTGCCGCTGGGCGTCGCCGGTGGCCGCGCATCCCGGAGCCGCGCCGGGCGCCGACCTCCACGTCATGACCAGGACCGACGGCCGGTGGCTCACCGCCGTCGCCCAGGACACGACGGCCCCGGAAGTCGATCCGTCCATCGGCTGACTGCCACCGCACCGCCGGCACCGCACGGGCCCCGCCGGTCCGCCCGAGACCCGAAAGGCTCGCCCGCATGTCCCGAGAGTTCACGGTCGAGGCATTCGACACCCGCCTGCACGGAGTCGACTCCTTCGGCGACGGACCCCCGCTGCTCTTCCTGAACGGCGGGTTGTCCACCCGGCAGCAGTGGGACCGCGTGATCAGCCGGTTCGGCGGCAGGTACCGCACCGTCAGGTTCGACGACCGCCCTAGCCGCGGATCCGGGGTCCGCGCCGACCGCTGGGTGCGCGAGGCCATCGACGACGTCGACCGGGTGATCGAGGCAACGGCGCTGCGCTGGCCGATCCTGGTTGGTTGGTCCCGGGGCGCGACGATCGCGGTTTGCTATGCGGCGGAGCAGCCACAGCTGGTAGGCGGCCTGGTCCTCGTCGACGGCGCCCACCCGGTCGCCCTGCTCGACGCGGCCGGCAGTGCCGAGCCGTACCACGGCCGCTTCGGCTTACCCGCGCCCGGGCCCTGCTCGGCGGCCCCGGCGCGACGTCCCTACGGCTGAGGGTGCAGATCGCCCTCGCGACTGACCAGGTCAACGCCCAACTCGGCGCGGACTTCGCGGCCCTGAGCTGCCCGACCGTGTTCCTCCTGGCCGGCGGCCCGCATTCGGACGCGCCACCGGAGCGCACACGCCGGATCCACACCGCAGCCGAACAGGCCGCGGCCGGCAACCCCCAGGTCACCGTCGTCGCCACCACCACTGGCCACCCCGCACGGATCCTCACCCGTGACGCCGGCCTCGTCGCCGCCGCGATCGACGAGGCCGCCCGGCGGCTGAAGGCGCTCGTCGCTCCCTGACGCCACCGCGCCGCAGCAGTCGGCATCCTCCTAAACCCCGTTCACGCGGACTCGTCCACCGCCCCACCACCGGCTGCTCCACCACCTGACGCTGCAACATCCTGTCATCCCTGCAGAGCCGCCCGCATATACTTCTGCGGCTCGACGACCGTGGGGGACGTCGGGAGGACCACGGGGGCGTCATGGAACTGCGGGACATCGAGATCTTCCTGGTGCTGGCCGAGGAGTTGCACTTCGGCCGGACCGCCGAGCGCCTCAGGGTCTCCCAGGCCCGGGTCAGCCAGGTCATCAAGAAGCAGGAACGCCGTCTGGGCGCCGCGCTGTTCGACCGCACCAGCCGCACCGTGCGGCTGACCGACGTCGGCCGCCAGCTGCGCGACGACCTGCAGCCGGTCTACGCGGGCCTGCACGAGTCCCTCGAGCGGGCCCGGCTCGCCGCCCGCGGCGTCACCGGCCGGCTCCGGGTCGGCATGATGCCGTTCAACGTCGTCGACCTGCACGTGTACTGGAAGGAGTTCCGGTCTCGGAACCCGCAGTGGGAGCTGGAGGTCCGCCAACTGGTGTACCCGGACCCGTTCGGCCGGCTCCGCAACGGCGAGCTTGACGTCCTCGTCGTCTGGCTGCCCGTGGAGGAGCCCGACCTCACCGTCGGCCCGGCCCTGATGACCGACCCCCGCATCCTCGCCGTCGCCGCCGACCACGAGCTCGCCGAGCGGACCTCGGCGCATCTCGAAATGTTCGCCGACTTCCAGCACCCCATGCCGCCCTCCATCCCCGACTACTGGGAAGAGAGCTACCTGCCGTTCCATACCACCCGCGGCCGGACCATCGAACGAGGCTCGCAGGTGACCAACGCGGAGGACCTCATCAACCGGGTCGGCATGGGCGAGATCATCCACGGCTTCCCCAGTCACGTCACCCGCCACTGGGGCATGCCCAACATCCGCTGGATCCCGGTCCCCGACCTCGCCACCCTCACCTACGCCCTCGTCTGGCGGAGCGACGCCGAGAACGAACCGATCCGCGCCCTCGCGGCCACGGTCCGCGACCTCGGCGCGTACCAGTTCTGACACCCCTCGGCCGCTCCACCGGCGTCACCGCCCGCCACCCCTCCCCGCACCCGAGCCGTCCGCAGAGGCCGTGGGAGTCGATGATGCACGCGGTCGGCTCCGGTCACGGCCTTCGGCGGCGCGGACCAGGCGTCGGAGAAGGCCGTTGAGCTGCTCGAACACGCCCTCCTTCTGCCAGCGGGCGAAGTAGGCGTAGACGGTCTCCCTGACGTACTGAGGAGATCCGTTGGGCAGCGCGGTGGTGCTGCTGGAGGAGAAGCGGCCGGTCCTGAGCCCATGTCGGCCCAGGCCTTGCGGACGCCGGGATGGTCTACGGCGACCGCGGTCAGCAGGTGGCGGCCGGCGGTGCCGTCCTGCACGCTCGCGGCGGTGACCAGCACCACCAGCAAGCAGGCCGATCGTGTCGGTGACGATGTTGCGCTTCCTGCCCACGATCTTCTTCCCGACGTCGATGCCCTGCGTGGCGGCGGGAACGTTCGGGGAGGTCTTCATCCTCTAAAGTCAGCGCAACCTTAGGACTCCGTTAGCGGCTGCTGTTCACGGCGAGCTACGGGCTGAACCCCTCCTACGATCAGGCACATCGGTCGCAGGCCGGGCCCGCCAGGCCCGCCCGCCGGCCGGTTTGAGGAGCACAGACCAACGACGGAGAGTCAACGACCGGCCCTTTCTCACGAGTGTCCGCCGGCAGGCACCGGCACGGAACCCCGGTTCCACCCGTGCCGCCGACCACCCCGCCCGGCCACACCAGCTCGCTCACCGACTCGGCCTGGACCGCCGCCACCAGCGGCTGGGACCCCGCCGAGAAGAGCAACGGCGAACAGGCCGCCGGTGACAGCCGCACCCTCACCATCCGCGGCACCACCTACGCCAAGGGCGTCGGCACCCACGCCACCAGCACCATCACCCACAACCTCGCGGGCACCTGCAAGACCCTCACCGTGGACGTCGGCCGCGACAACGAGACCCGTGGCAAGGGCACGGTGAGCTCGAGATCTACCGCAACACCACCAAGGTCACCGACAGCGGCACCCTCACCAGTAGCTCGCCCGTCCAACACCTCACCGCCGACCTCACCGGCGGCAAGCAGCTGCGCCTGGTCGTCACCAACGGCGGCGACGACATCAACTACGACCACGCCGACTGGGCCAACCCCCAGCTCACCTGCAGTTGACCCCCGGCACCCTTGCGGGCCGTGCCCCGGACCTCCCGGGCACGGACCGCGGGCACCCCGGCAGGCGTGGCCCGCCGACAGCCGCCCGGGCCCCCGCAGGGTGCCGAGAACGAGGAGCTGAGTATGAGTCCCGATCGCGTGACCACGGCGGCCGATGTCGCCGCCGCACAGGCCGGTGACGAGGCGGCTCTCGACCGGATCACGGCCGCCTTCCTCCCGCTGGTCTACAAACTGATCGGCCGGGAGCTGGACGGACACGCGGACGTGGACGACGTGGTCCAGGAGACCATGGTCCGCGTCGTCGACCGACTGGACACCCTCCGTGACCCCTCGTCCTTCCAGTCCTGGCTCGTGGCCGTGGCCAAGAACGAGGTCCGCCGCCGCTGGAGCCGCTGGCAGCAGCAGGCAACCACCCCGGTTAGGCCGGACGACCGCGTTCCGGACCCCGACGCCGACTTCGTCGAAGTCACCATCCTGCGCCTGTGCCTGCTCGACGCCCGCCGCGAGTTTGCCGAGGCCACCCGCTGGCTGGACCACGAAGACCGTTACCTACTCGACCTTTGGCAGCGGGAGAACAACGGCGAACTGACCCGACCCGACGTCGCCCGGGCCTTGCAGATCTCGATTTACCACGTCGGCGTCCGCATCCACCGGCTAAAGGCCCGCCTCACCACCGGCCGCGCCGTCGTCCGCGCCCTGGCCGCACAGCCAGGCTGCCTCGACCTCGCCGCCGCCACCGCGGACCGGGACGGCGCCTCGACCCCGCTGTGGCGCAAACGCATTGCCCGGCACATCCGCTCCTGCGACTGCTGCTGTGGCCACCAGGGCGACCTGATGCCGGTCGAGCTACTGCTGGTCGACGCGGCGCTAGGGAGCACGGCCCCGCCGGGCGCACCGGAGGGACGCCCGAACCGGTTGCCGAGGACACCGGCACGCCGAGCCGGACGCCGCCCTCCGCAGGATCGACTCCCCGGGCCACCCCCAGGTGTGCCACGCCCCCGATCCCACGACCCACAAGCCGAACGAGCAGCGCTGCGCGTCGCACGAGAACGCGAACCCCGGGCTGCGATCGGCGGGGTTGGTGTCTCTGGGAAGTGTCGGCACTGATGGTTCGTCGGGTTCTGGCTGGTTGTGCCTGGTCGAGGCTGTTTGTTGGTGGCGTGTGGTTGGTGTTAGAAGCCGTTGTCTTATCGGACGTGATCGGCGTATTTCCGCTGGTGAGGCATAGTGCGGGCGGTCGGGCGGCAGGGTTGCTCCATCGGGATC
>NZ_JBITGZ010000064.1:0-13753 GCF_044457565.1 Kitasatospora sp. NPDC050543
CCCGGCGTTCCCGAACCGGTGAGCGAGGCAATCACACGACAGGGGTGCGGAGTTGGACGGCAACGTCACGGAGACGGAAGACTGCGGCATCAGGGGCCTCCTGTTGCTCGGCTGGATTCGACACCCACGAGCTGTGCGGGAGGCCCCCCTCTCATGCCCTGCCGACCAGAAGATCACCCGACCGAGTCGGCAGACTCGAACTCACGATCACCAAGACCGATAGAGCAACGGCTAGTCAGGCCAGTGCCGCGATGACCTGCGGGAGTGGTCGACAGGGTTCCCCGTTGTGACTCCCGAGCTTGCCGACGTGGCACTGCGGGCTGTGGAGCGGGCCCATTCCGCGGGCAGTCACTTGTGGGAGCTGTGGACCGAAAGCGGCAAGTACCGTGAGGTCGGGCAGTCGCTCGCGCCGGTGCGGGCAAGCCTGCGTGAGGCGGCTATCCAGGTTCAACCCGATGCGCTGTTTTGATCGGTAGCCGCGTCTGGGTGTCTGCCTGAACCCTTGCGGGCGTGATCAACAGTGGTGGGTGGCGATGCCCGCGCTTTCGGGGGCGGCCGTAGGAGAGCGGGAGAAGCGAGGCCGCCTGGGGCCGGGGCGGCGGCAGTACGAAGGGGCCCCTGGTGTCGGCGTCGCCCCGGCGGGCAGACCCTCGTGCTGAGCCGCGAAGACCTTGAGGCGCTGCCGATGCCTGACAGCAGGGAGATCCGCTGCGCCGCCGCCCCTGAGCACGGGACGGCGGCGCAGCGGGAACTGTAGCTTCGGGTTACGGGGTGTAGCTGACCCAGCCCTTAGTGACGGTGGTGTTCGGCGGGCAGTACAGGAGGACGTTCATGAAGTCGGTGTGCGGGCCGTTGCTCCGCGAGGAGCCGTCCGAGCAGTTGACGTTCACCCACCATTTGGTGGTGCCCCAGGCCGAGCACGAAATACCGTAGTACCACTGGCCGTTGAGGAATCCGATGGTCGGGGTGCTGCAGTTGAGGCCCTCGACCCGGGTCGGCGACGTCGACTGCGCCTGTGCGGCCGGGGCCGCGACGACGCCGGCCGCCGCGAACCCGGCCAGCAGACAGCCTGCGATTCCGAGCCTCTTACTCCTGGTGTTCCTGCGCACGATGGTTTCCGCCCTCGTTGTCGGTGGTGACAGTGCCGCTGTGACCCGCGGCCGGGACGTGCCACGGCGAATATAGGGAGGGACTGTGAAGCTCCGCATATGACAGTGGGAAAGTCGCCATGGCAGCCGCACGCTGCCGCTTCACCCGTGCCGAACTGCACGGTGTGCCACGCGGGGTGTACCGGGTCGCATGGGTCACGGAAGCCACACCCGACCGAGCGCTCATCGGCCGAAATCCGCCGTTCCCCCCTTGTATGGGCCCGCTGTCGGACCCACCCTGATGGCGATCCTTGAAAACGGCGGTGGCACACATTTCGTGACGATCACTGCCCCAGCAAGACGTGCCTACGAGCTGGACGACGCCCGGAGCCGGCCCGCGAACGGCGAGGACGGCGTCCACCTGGCGGGGTGGGCGGAGCGCGTCGGGCTGCTCATGCTGGGCAACGGTCCGCCCCGCGCCGGCGCGGACGGGGCCCGGCGGCCCGACCCGCGGGCCGATGAGATCGACGCGGGCATCGCCGCCGCGCTCGCCAGCGGTGACGCGGACGGGTTCTTCCCGGACATGGACCCGGACCTCGCTCGTGAGATCGGGGTCTCGGGCCCGTTCGCCCTGGCAGCTCCTCGACGGGGCCGACCGGGACCTGACCACCCACCGCCTCCTGTACGCCGAGACCGTGGACAGCGTCGGCTGCTTCGTGGCGACCTGGTCACCCTGAAGCGCCGACCTCGGTAACCACTCAGCTTCGGGTACGAGTCGCCACGGCGGCAGCCGTTGCCCGGTGACCCGATCCGTGACGACGAGGACCTACGGCATACCAGGGCCCAACGGGCCAGAGCCCCCCGCTGAAACCAGGTTCCCGCGAGTCTCCCGGAGACCCCCAGCCGAACGACCACGGGCTGACACGCGGCTGCGCATTCTCACGGTCCGGCCGGTCCGTGGCGCCGGGGGCGGTTCCGATGCGCACCGCCCCCGGCGCCACCCCGGCTCAGGCCGGGCGGACGGCACCCACGTACGGCATCACGCTGATCGGGAGGACCTCGACGTTCTTGCCCTTGCGCGGAGCGTGGATCATCTTGCCGTCGCCGATGTAGAGGCCTACGTGGTGGATGTCGTCGTAGAAGAAGACGAGGTCACCGGGCTGGAGGTCTCCCCGGGCGATGTGCGGGCCGGACTTCCACTGGTCCTGGGATATCCGGGGGAGCTTGACGCCGGCCGCGCGGTAGGCGGCGCCGGTGAGGCCGGAGCAGTCGAAGGTGTTCGGTCCGGTGGAGCTCCATTCGTAGGGCTTGCCGAGTTGGGCGGTGGCGAACTTGATGACGTCGGCGGCGCGGCCGCTCGCGCTCGCCGGGGCGGGTCCGGCAGTAGTTCCGGCAGCGGTTCCCGCAGCCGAGCCCGTCGCGGGTGCCGCGGCAGCGCCCGGCGCAGGACGCTCGGCGGAGCGCGAGGCGCGGTCGGCCGCGGCGGCCTGCTGGGCGGCGGCCTTGGCCTTCTCCGCGCTCTCCTGGGCGTTGATCCTGGCCCGGTCGGCGGCGCTGAGCTTGTTGAGTAGTGCCTCGGCCTGGGCGAGCTTGGCCTGGATCTGCTTCTTCTCCTCGTCCAGCGACGCGCCCGCGGCGTCGAGTTGGGCGAGCATGGCGGTGGCCTCGGCGCGGTCCTGGTCGAGCCGGCGCTGCGCGTCGCTGGCCTGCTTGAGCAGGGCGGCCTGGCTGTCGGCGACCTGGTTCTGCACCGCCGCGCGCTCAAGGTAGCCGGCCGGGTCGGAGTCGAGCATCAGCTGGACGCCCGGGTCGATGCCGTTGGTGCGGTACTGCTCGCCGGCCACCGCGCCGAGCGAGGTGCGCAGTTCGTTGAGCGCGTGCTGGCCGCGGGCGATCTTGTCCTGGATGCGGTTGGCGTCGCCCTGGAGCGACTGCCGCTTCTCCTGGAAGCCGTTGTAGCGCTCGATGGCCTGCTCGGCCTCCTTGTTGAGGTTGTCCACCTGCTCCTTGACGGAGGCGAGGGTGGGCGTCGGCTCGGCGTGGGCGGTCCCGGCGGCGAGCACCGCGCCGCCGACCACGGCCGTGGTGAGGACGGCGAGGCGGGCCCGGCTCGGGAGGCTGGGTTTGCGGTGGTTTCCCATGGCGGTGGGCTCCTTCGTGGGACGGGACGTCGAGAGCGACGGCGAGCACGGGGAGGCTCTGTCGGGGGCAACGGACAGGACTGGGTGACGCCGGGGAAAGCCGGGCAACGCGGGCACGGCACAGTCGTGTGGACACGGCCAGGCGGGCGAGCGTGTGCGGGGGATGTCAGCCTCAGCGCTTTCTTCGAAGTAGCTCAAACAGGTGGGTCCTGCCTCCACGGCCGTTCCCTCTCCACCTCTTGGAACGGGGGATGACGCCACTTCGGTTCGATGGAGGCCGTTGTTCTCGTCCGATGGCGGGCGATGCCCGCCGACTTCCCCGCGTGGGACCGCGTCTACGCGTTCTTCCGACGCTGGCGGGACAAGGGCCTGGTCGGCGAGTTCCACGACCGGCTGCGCGACCTGGTCCGCGAGGACACCGACCGCGACCGGGAGCCGACCGCGGGCATCATCGACGCGCAGTCGGTGAAGGGCGCCGCGTCGGTGCCGGCCTCCACTCGGGGCTTCGACGGCGGCAAGTCAACGGCCGCAAACGCCATATCGTGGTGGACACCCTCGGGCTGCTGCTGACCGTGCTGGTCACCGCGGCATCCGTCACCGACCGCGACGCGGGGCAGACGCTGCTGGCCCGGCTCCGGATGCGGCACTGGCGCATCGCGCTGGTGTGGGCCGACGGCGGTTACACCGGCCGCCTGGTCGACTTCGCCCGCGACGTCCTTCGGACCGCGCTGACGGTGGTCAAACGCAGCGACGACACCACGGGCTTTGTCGTCCTGCCGAAGAGGTGGCTGGTGGAGCGAACGTTCGCGTGGCTGATGCGTTCACGCCGCCTCGCCCGCGACTACGAGGCCCGCACCGACAGTGCCGAGGCGATGATCTGGTGGTCGATGAGCATGGTCATGAGCCGGCGCCTCGCCCGGCGGCCGTGCTGAACATCCCCGGCTTCTCTTCGGTCAGCCAGCCCCGCGCGGCCAGGCGCTTCGCCTTCGACCGCACCCCCTCCACCTTCGCGGCAATCGCCTCCAGCCCGAGCGCCGCCGCGAGTTGCCGGCAGTCCATCGCCCCGGCGTCCGACCCGCTCCCACTGGCCAGGACGTCCACGATCCGCTGATAGTCCGGTGCCAGCACGTCGGCATCGAGTCCGTCCCGCCAGTGCGGCACCACGGAACCGGGCACCGCCGCCGTGTTCCGCGCCGGCCGTTCGTCGGCCACCTCGACAGGTGGATTCCTCTCGCCTCGGCGAGGTTCCATCAGGACCTCGGCCACCGTTTCACGGGCGATCACGAACCGCTCCCACGCGGCCTCCGCCTCCCGCAGTTCGGCCTGAAGGGCCTCAACCCGCTGCCGGGCAGCGCGTTCGCGTTCTTCCAACAGCCCCATCACCGAGGGCATCCGGAACCTCCACTGCAGAGACGACACGACACCCCGTCCCTGCCGCCGAAACACCGACCCCATGCCTGACCAGCGGAAACGCACCCGTCACTCTCGGAAAGACAACGGCTTCTGTGGGCAGGTGAGGACATCCAGGCTGTGTCCCTCCCTCGTCAGCTCGAGTGGAGAGCGCTCGCCTGTGACGGTGTCAGGGACCGCCGCCGGGAGACCAGCAGGTGATCTTGAGCCATGCCTCGATCCGAACATTCGGCCATGCCGGAACGGAAGATTTCAAGTCCAGTGAGACGGTGGTGACGTTATGAGGTGGCTCGGGTTCGCGGCGCTTGTCCGCGGCTCGGCCAGATCCCCGGGCAGCGGTGACGGGACGCCAGGAGCCCGCTTCGGGGCGGCCGCCGGGTGTCCGGTGGCCGCCCCCCTCTCGACCTCTTCGACCGGCGGAAGGAGGAGAAGTGCACCTCGTGTGGTTTGCGCTCACCGCGCTCGCGGGTGGCTGCCTGGCCTGGGTGGCGGCGTGGCGCTGGTAGCGGCGCCTGCTGACCGCCGAGCAGAACAGCCGGGCCCGGGAACCGGTTCACCGCGGCCCGCGGAGCGCGGCCTGTGGCAGGCCTGGTCCGAGCAGGTGCATACCGTGCTGGACGAGCCCGGGCGGAACTGGCCGCCGCCCCGCCCCCGGCCCGGTCCCAGCCCCGGTCCCGGCCGTTCCGTGCCCGCCCCGCCCCTCCACCGCCTGGTCGCCGTCCTGGCTGCCGCTGACCGGCCTCGCCTCGCCGCCCTGGCCCGGTCCGCTGCGCCTGGCGGAGCTGTCGCGTGGGTTGTCGCGCCGGGTGCTGTCGCGTGTGATGACGTGCACGGACGGCCGTTTCCCCGTGTCCGGCCGGGGCGCGACAGCATCCCCGCGACAGGCCGCTGCGCCGAGCCCCGGCCGCCGGCCCCCGCCCCTGCCCGGCGCCGGGCCGCTCGTTGGGCCGCTGCCATCCGTGATGGTCATTTGGCTCTATGGCCAGGGCCGGACCGCTCTCACCGGTGATAGCGGTCCGGTCCGGCCTGCCCCGCTCGCTCGGCCGGTCAGGCTGTTCCGGTGCTACGGGCGGTTCCGGAGAGTCGTGTGGGGAACGGTGTGGCCGCCGAATCCGGGTGGATCGGGCGGTGGGACGAAGTCGTCGCCCGGGTGAAGTTCCTCGCCGCTGGTGAGAAACAGGCCGCTGGGGTAGAACCGGCTCATGCGGACGACGGCCGCGCCCACTCCGCCCAGAACGAAGACGGCGACCAGGTCCCACCCGATGCCCAGCACTGCGCACAGCAGTGCCGTGCCGATGTCCAAGGCGAGCAGCCCCGTGGCGGTGACGGCGACGACGAGCGCTTCGCGCCGGTGGTGCCGTTGTGCCCCAGGGACGGTGGGGGGTGCGCGTTCCCAGGTCCGGCGCGCTCCGGTAAGGGTGTCGATCAGCGCCTTGACGTAGACGGCCCCGAGGAACAGGTCGTAGAGGATCTCCGGCACGAGCGGGGCCGCGAGCAGGAGGGAACGCCAACCCCCTCGTTTGACAGACCAGACGCGTTCGAGGGCGGCCACGCCCGTGATGGCGATCCACCACAACAGCCAGCCCGGGAAACCGCGGGTGAGCACGGTATAGAGCAGGACGGTCAGGTAGAAGGGGAGGAAGGCGACGCTGAGGTGCATCAGCAGTTGTTTGACGAGATAAGACGCGGTCGTGCTGGTGAGGCCGTACGCCCGCAGGTTTTCCAGGGCGCCCCGCTGCCAGCGAAGGCGTTGGTAGAACAGCCGGGTCCAAGTCGGCATGACCTCGGTGCCCACGATGCATGTCCGCGGGGACACGCAGCGGTATCCCAGGTGCTTGAGGGCCAAGGTCAGCTCGTTGTCCTCGGTCATCGCCTCGACGTCGTAGACGCCCTTTCCCTCGGGCAGCAGGCCGTCCGCGCGCGCCTGCTGCACGGCGCGCAGGGCTGTGACGGAGAAGAGGCTGGCCGTGCCGGTGAGGACGTCGGCGCGGCCCTTGCGCCGTTGGAGTTCGCGAGCGTAACGCACGTACTCGTTGTTCTGCAGGTGCTCGATGACGCCCTTGACCGGATGGCCGTAGAAGATGCCACCGACGCCGCCGATGGGGGGCGCATCGTCCTCCTGGTAGCGCAGACGGCGGGCGGCGACGGCAACGAAGCGCGGCGATAACAAGGTGTCCGCATCCATGATCAACAAAGCGTCGTTGTCGCTCAGGGTGGGCAGGAGGTCGGCCAGGACCTGGTTCAGCGCACCCGCCTTGGCCTCGTCGTTGCAAACCGTCTCGAAAACCCGGGCGCCCTCGGCTGCGCTGACGGCGGCCGTGCCGTCGGTGCACCGGTCCGCGACCACGATCACCTCACGCACGGGTCTGCTCTGCGCGGCCAGTGAACGGACCGTGTGCGCGATCAGCCCCTCCTCGTTGTGTGCGGGCACCAGGGCGAGGATTCTTCCCGGGCCGACATCCTGGGGGGCGAGCCGGTTCGCCTCGGCCGGGCCGAAGGCAGGCCCTTCTCTCCGACGCTGCGCTTCCGCCGCGAAGGCCGGTCCCCACCCGGATCTCAGCCGGTTGAGTAGATTTCCCATGGCACCGGGCTTCTTTCCTGCGACAGCCCCGACCGGCCCGGGCACGCAAGACGCCCCCCAGTGAATTGAGGGCGGGCAACCCGTATCCGTGGCAACTCCGTTGTGTGCCAGGTGTGTGGCCGGTGGGGCTGCTGGACCATGCTGGATGATTCCACCGTCGCATGCCCGAGGCCCACGGGCCACACGGCCCGGCCCAGGCCGCGCGCCCATTCTGACAACACTCTTTCTCCCTGCCCTTTTGCTTTTGGGTTGTGGTTGTTGTGGTCGGCGGTCTGGGCGCGTTCGTTCGTTCGTGGGTTTCGAACGGACACTCCCGGGCCGCAGTGGCCCTGAGCTTTGCCCCGCGACGTGGACACCCTGACACTTGGATCTTGTAGATCCAGGAAGGGAAGTCCAGGTGGGACGTCCGTCGAAGTACTCGGACGAGATCCGTCGTGATGCCGTCGCGCTGTGCCGGGCCTCGGAGGGCCGGCACACGTTCGCGGCGGTCGCGAAGGAGATCGGGGTCAACCACGAGACCCTGCGGAACTGGGTGCGCGCCGCCGATGCCGAGTCGGCGTCGACCGGGCAGGCGCTGAACGCCGACGAGCGGGCCGAGCTCGCCCGCCTGCGCAAGGCCGAGCGCGAGTGGCAGGTCGAGAAGGAGATCCTGCGCCGGGCAGCGGCCTGGTCGCCTCGGTGGACGGGATGCGCTTCGTCGTGTCGGTGCCGTCGGTGTACGCGCGGCCGAACCCAAGATTCTTCGGGCGCCGGGGCGGCGCGACGTGGCTCAACATGATCAATGACCAGGCGGCCTGGCTCGGCGGCAAGGTGGTGGCGGGCACCCCGCGCGACTCGCTGTACGTCCTGGACATGCTCTACGACCGCGACGGCGGACGCCGGCCGGAGATGATCGTCACCGACACGGCGAGCTACAGCGACATCGTGTTCGGTCTGCTCACCCTGGCCGGCTTCACGTACGCGCCGCAGCTGGCAGATCTGCCGGACCAGAAGATGTGGCGTGTCGACCGCGCGGCCGACTACGGCGCCTTCCAGGACGCGGCCCGCGGCCGGGGCGACCTGGTGCGGATCGAGCGGCACTGGGAGGACATCCTGCGGATCATGGCCTCCGGGGAGGATCGGAACGGAGTAGCGGGAGTGATCAACCGGTGGTGAGCTGTCTCGGGATGCGGCCGGAGGCGCGGAGTTCTTCCTGCCGGTCGGGGATGTGCTTGCAGAGGGTGCCGGGGCTGACGCCGAGGAGCTTGGCGATCGAGGTGATCGAGTTCTCCGGATTGGGCAGCATGTCGCGGGCGGCCCGGATGATCTCGGCGGTGGCGACGGTGGGCCGCCCGCCGAACCGGCCGCGGGCGCGGGCTCGGGCGGCGTCCAGGCCCTCGCGGGTGCCGGAGACGATCGGCTCGCGGATGAACTCCGCGAGCGCCGCGACTTCGTGGAAGACGAGCCGGCCGCCGGGCGTGGTGGTGTCCAAGCGCTGGTGCAGCGAACAGAAGCCGACCTCGCGGCGTCGGAGGTCGCCGACCATGTTCACCAGGTCCTTGAGGGATCGGCCGTAGCGGTCGAGCGCTGGCACCACCAGGGTGTCGCCGGACTGCAGGCAGGCGTGGCACGCCTTGGGCTCCGGGCGCAGGTCGTCCTTGCCGGAATTCTTGTCCGCGAAGATGCGCCGGCACCCCGCCGCGGCGAGGGCGTCGATCCGGCGGTCGAGCTTCTGGCCGCCGGTGGACACCCGGGCGTACCCGATGAGGATCTCGGTCTGGTGCGCGGGTTCGGCGACCAGGAGGTCGACGGCGTCGGACTCCAGGGGCGTACTCACGCCCGGATTCTGTCAGAAGTGGTGTTCCCGAGTTGTTGAACTTCCCTGGTTTGTTGAAGTCCGGCGGAAGTCGTTGGCGCTCTCGCCCGAAGGCTTCAGTGTCGGCGGCGGTTGAGCACCCCGATGAGAGTGGCAAGGTCGGCGGCGCCCGCCGGGTCATCCGCGTATCGGGTGGTCTGGAGTAGGCCGACCTCAGGAAGGACGATGTCCTCCCGGGCCAGGATGTGGACCAAGGTCAGCAGGGCAGCGCGGGCGTTGCCATCGGTGAAGGGGTGGAAGAACGCTACGTCGAGGTATGCGCGGGCCGCGCGTGCGGCCAGCGGGATGTCTGGGCCGGTCGTCTCGCGCAGGCAGAAAGCAAAGTCGGCCTGGGTACGCGGGGTCAGTCCGTAGCGCTCGCGGCCGGCCTTCGCGTAGGCGTCGTTCACGCGGAACGGTGCCTCTGCCTCGCCGAAGACCTCGCGCTGCCAGCCGGCCAGCAGGGCGAAGTTCAACGGGGCGCGGCATGCGGCATCGGCTCGGGCCAGGGCGTGTGCGGCGAGCAGACGCTCGGCGCGAATCGGGTCGCGCCGGCGCACCGGCCCCTCGCACCAGGACCGGAACCCATCGCGGTCGGGCGGGACCCGCTGTAGGGCCGGTGCGCGTTGCCAGTCGGCCTCACGGCGCACGCACAGCCAGACCGAGAGGCTGTCAGTAGCGGTCATGGAGATCCTCCAGCGCCGCCCTCTCACGGTGGTCCCGGTACGGGGCGTGGCCGGTGAGGCCGGCGGCCAGGTCCTCACCGACGGATTCGATCAGCGTCCGTTCCGGGGTGACCCAGCTCTTGAACCGGCCGCCGATCGCGCTCTCCACCGCTCGCGCGGCGTCGGCTCGGTCCATGCCGGTGCTGGTGAGGAACCAGCCCAGGACTATCGAGGCCTGGCCGTACCAGCCGCCCTCCGCGCCCGAGTCCAGCGTGTGGGTCACGAGCCGGACGCAGGCCCGCTCCAGGTGGAAGCTGCGATCTTCGGGTGAGGCGTCCGGCGGCGGTGCCAGTTCGGCGAAGCGCTGGGCCGTTCGCTCCAACCACTCCCGCCACTCCAACAGCGCGGATACGACGCGTTCTGCGGTCTCGTCGGGGGTCGTCACCGAGCCTGCCCCGCTGACCCAGCTACCGATGGGCCCGCCGTCGCGGTAGCACCAGCTCCATCCCCAGGCCCAGGTGCCGTATCTCTCCCGGATGATCGCGTCCACCTGACTTTCACACCAGCGTTCGCCCTGCCACCAGCCGGCCATACCGGAGAGCACGGGTGGCACCCACTCGCGGACCAGCGAGTGAAGGTGGGCTTCCTCGTCCTCGTCCCAGGCGAACGAGTGGCGGGCAGGGTCGAACTCATCCCAGTTCCGAATGCCCTCGTAGGTGATGGGGGCACACGGTTCTCGGGGAAGGGCAGGGTGTCACGGTTGTACGTCAGCGCTGGCCACTCTTCCTGTCCGATGTGATCGACCCATCAGTCTCGGCTCAAAGCCCCTGGGACCGCGAACGGTTATTCGGACCGCACCCCGTGCGGCCATCCGTGCAGAACCCACAGCCCGCTCTCATCGTCACCGACCGATGGTTCGCGCAGCGGCCGGCGCCCAGCCTCGGCCGGGCGGAAGAACGCGTACCGGCCGAGGAAGTTGATGTGGTCGAACTGGAGCGGCGAGAGGCGAGAGGCGGGCAAGGAGGTCGTCGGTGACGGGGAAGCCGTCGGCGGCGAGCTGTTTGGCCGCCCGGTCGAGGTAGAGGCTGTTCCACAGGACCACGGCGTTGAGGGCCAGGCCGAGCGCGCCGAGCTTGTCCTCAACGCCCTCGCAGTAGTTCTGCCGCAGCTCGCCGCGCTGGCCGAAGAAGATCCGCCGGGCGAGGCGGTGGCGGGCCTCGGTGATGTTCAGCTGCTTGCCGATCATGCGGCGGTAGCCGTCGTCAGAGACGAACTGCAGCAGGTGCAGGGTCTTGAAGATCCGCCCGTAGTGGGCGAAGGCGTCGCCCAGGCCGGTCGGGCGCCCGTCCCGGCACAGCATGCGGATCAGGTCGTGACCGCGGACCTCAGCAAGCGTCAGGGACCCGGCTACGCGCAGCATGTCGCCCCAGTGCGCACGGATGCGATCCAGACGCACCGTGTGCCGGGAGACCTCCTGCAGCGGGCCGTAGTCGGCGCTCGCGTGGGTGCGCCACAGGCGGGCGTCGGAGATGTCGGCAATCCGCGGGGAGAACTGGTAGCCGCAGATCGCGAACAGGCCGAACACGATGTCGTAGGAGGCGGTGTCAGTCACGACGGTCTCCGGCTTCGGCCCGCCGTAGCGGCCCAGCAGCGCGTCCAGGATGAACAGCGAGTCGCGCAGCATGCCGGGCACCACCACCCCGGCCAGACCCATGACCTGGTCGTTGACGACGTTCAGCCAGGTGGCGCCCTTCTTGCGCAGCCCGAAGTACAGGGGGCTGTAGCCCGCGTGCAGGGTCTGCACCGGCACAGTGAAGCGAACCCGTCCGCAACCATCCGGGCGCGGGTGAGTGCCGGCACGTTCGGCTTGGCGACCGGGGTCAGGCCGACCTTGCAGGGCTCCGCGAGCAGCAGCACGCACACGCTGACCTCGAAGTCGTCCATATGCGCATCGGCGCCGGAGATGTGGGTGAACGCTGTCGTCATGCCGGTCAGCTCGGCGACCTCCAGCAGAAGCTCGGGGAAGTCGCCCTTCGGCAGCATGCTGTTGGCCAGCTGCCGGAAGGCCGGCATCAGGTTCGGCTCGGGGGCGGGGCCGAGTCGGTCCAGCTGCAGCTTGCCGTCCTTCACGCTCACCGCGCTGTTCGTCGGCAGCCCGGCGACGACCTGGTGGTACGCGCCGTGCAGGGCCGAGGCGAGTTCGGCCAGGTGCCCGGCCGGCTCCGTTTCCAGCCCGAGTGCGGTCAACACGGTCGGCTCGGCGCCCTCCCAACGGTCGCCCGCCAGCAGTTGACCCGCGGGTCGCCCCACCGGTCCCCGTGCCTGGCGAACACGTCCTGGCGGCGAAGCGCCCGGTGCAGGTGCTCCAGCGCGCAGAACGAGTACGCCGCCTTCTCCACGCATCCCGGCGCGACATCTGGGTTGGCGAACACCAGGCGCCGCCACGAGCCGGTCACCAGCACCTGCTCCACCTCGGAGGCGGCGACCTTGCGCCGCCCGACCAGGTGCGGCAGCTGCTTGAGCGCCCTCACCACCGGCGCCTCGGCCTCCACCGCGCCGAAGTCCACGGTCTCCACCAGCAGCCGGATGAAGCCACGCACCGTGCCGTACCGGGAGGCCAGTGCGGCCCGCCACTCCGCGTCCTCGTCCCCATCGCCTTCCGGCACGCACTCGGCGATCGTCGCCAGGGCCTCGGCGAGCTTGGCGCGCGGCATCACCTTCTCGATCGCCTCCCAGGCGTCCAGCACCGACACCGCCTCGCCGTCCACGGTGGCGGGCGCGGTGTCCAGCAGCACCTCCACCGCCTTGGCCACCCGCCCGGCAGCCGTCTTCAGCTCCGGCAGTGACTTGAGCTTCTCCTCCCGCCCGATCCTCTCGGCCCTCGCCAGCAGTCGACTGCCCATCAGGACGTCGAGCAGGTCAAGGGCGTCGTCCACCGAGGCGGTCTCCAGGTGCCGCACCGTGGCCAGCATCGTCGCGGTCTTCCGGGTTTCCTCCAGATCCCGCAGGGTAGGCGCCTTCGAGCCCAGCCCGTACCGGGCCAGCGCCCGCCATCCGCGCAGGCGGAACCCGCCGGTCTCCACCAGGCCGGCCCCGAGCGCCCGCACCTCCCGGGCCCGGTCCAGGGCCTCGCGCATCGCCGTTCCCGACACCCGCACCGGTCCGGGTCCGCAGCCGCTCCAGCTCCGAGACCCGCTTCCCGGAAGGCGCCTTCAGCAGTTCGCGCATCGCCTGCCGCAGTGCGCCCGGCACCGCCTCGTCCAGCGTCCGGTACAGCTCGGCCATCTCATGGGCCCGCGTCTCGGCCACCAGCCGGGTCAGTGTCGTGATTCCTGGCAGCAGCACCCGGTTGTCCACCAGCCGCACCACCGCCCGGTCGAACAGCGCCCGCGGCCCTTCGACCGATGCCCACACCCGCGCCGCCAGGAAGGCGCAACACCTCCTGCTCGGCCTCGCCTGGTGAGCTGGCTGGACCGGCAGCGCTACCTCAAGGGCGCCGGCCTGCTCGCCCCGGTGAGGGTCAATGAGCTGGACCAGCTGGCCATGATCTGGGACAAGCACGCCCACTGGGAGCGCGGCTTCGCCTACGCCCGCGCCTGGGCCGGCCTGCACGGGCACCTGGCCGTCCCGGCCGCCGAGAAGCCGACGGCCACGGCGTCGGCGCCTGGATGGGCCGCCAGCGGAACAACGCGAAGCTGACGGCCGAGCAGGACGCGAAGCTGACCGCGCTGGACGCGATGTGGCGGATCGCAGCCGGGCGTTGTCTCCACCGCGGTCACCATCACCGAGCGCAGGCCCTGGTAACGGGTGAGTAGTCCCCACATCTCCTGGTTGAGGCCCACCGGGTCCTTCGAACGTAGAACTCGGCCTTTGAGCAGGGTGTGACGTAGCGCCAGGTAGGTGATCTCGATCTGTCGGGTAGGTGGGGGGGCGCCCCCCCCCCCCCCCCCCCCCCCAACCCCCCCCGGGCCCCCCCCGGCCCCCCCGGCCCACAGGGCCCCGAGGGGGACCGGGCGGCCCCCGTGGGGGGGTGC
>NZ_JBITGZ010000065.1:0-13074 GCF_044457565.1 Kitasatospora sp. NPDC050543
CGACATCTCGAAGCGTGGAGAACGGCCGCCTCTGCTGTCCCGGAAAGAACCACAGATCAGCAGGTCGAGTGACCTGCGAGGTTAAACAACAAGCTAAGAAACCCGGCCCGAGGCCGGTAGATGGTGATGTATCCCTTCGGGGCCCCGGAGCCGCCATGGCTCTGGGGCCCCTCGACGCTTCCCCGAACCCATACAGAAGAGGTGCAGTGGCCACGGCAACCATCCGACCCCACAACCCCAGCCCCAATCCCGGATCCAGCCCCGGATCCGGCTCCGACTCCTTCGACGACGATGACTACCCCGCCTACACCATGGGCCGCGCCGCCGAGATGACCGGCACCACCGCCGGCTTCCTCCGCGCCCTGGGAGAGCACCGCCTCATCACCCCACTGCGCTCCGACGGCGGCCACCGCCGCTACTCCCGCTACCAACTGCGGATCGCGATGCGCGCCCGCGACCTCGTCGACCAGGGCACCCCCATCGAGGCCGCCTGCCGCATCGTCATCCTCGAGGACCAGCTCGAAGAGGCCCTGCGCCTCAACGAACAGCTCCGCCGCCCCCAGCCCGGCCAGGAACCCGCAGCCGACACCTGACCCAGCCGCCCAGCCGGCCGGCGATACCGGTCCGTGCTCCGCCGGCTCCGGGTCGCTACGGTGGGGTTCAGCCCCGCCTGCGGGCCGTCAGGTCAGTCTCCCGCCCGGGCCGCCAAGGCCCAGGGCGCAAGGAGCACCCGGTGGCCGTTTCGGCAGAGTTCGACCCGCCCGTCCTCGACGCCTCTCCGTCGTCGCCGGGAGGGGACGGCCTTGTGCTGGACGTGGTGGGTGACCTCGACCAGGACACCGGCCCGCTCCTGCGCGCCGCCCTGGCGCCCTGAACACGCCGACGCGACCTGCCCCGGCGAGCGCACCGAGGGGCCCGGAGTCATCGCCCGGGAGCGGGCGGTCCCGTTCTTGAGGGTCGTGAGGCGCCGGTGAGGTCGGCGCCGGTGGCGGCGTCGCGCTGGGGGCGGTCGACGCCGTGCCAGTCCAGGCAGATGACGGTCGCGTCGTCGCCCAGGTGACCGTGGCCGGCGTCGACGATCGCCCCGATGAGGGTGCGGGCGGCCTCACGGGGATGGAGCGCGCGGGTGCGGACGATCAGGTCCGGCAGGTCGAGACTCTGGGCGTTGCGCTCCAGCATGCCGTCGGCGAGCATCACCAGGCGGTCCCCGGGCCGCAGGTCCAGCGACTGCACCCGGTAGGTGTTGGCGCGCGGGGCCTGGACGCCGAGGCCGAACGGCAGGTCGATCTCCGGAACGATCTTCCGCACCTGCCCGTCCCGCATCCGCAGCGGCCAGAGGTGCCCGGCGTTGACGAACTCGGTCCGGCCGTCGAGCAGGCTGATGCGCAGCAGCTGGCCGGTGGCGTAGCCCCGGCGGCCGTGGTCCCGCATGGCTTGGTCGGCCTGGCGGGCCTGTTCGGCGAGGCCGGCGCCCGCCCGCCGGGCCCGCCGCAGGGCGCCCACCACGAGGGTGGCCAGCAGCGCGGCGTCGACGTCGTGACCCATGGCGTCGGTCACGGAGAGCTGGACGGTGTCCCGGCCGACCACGTAGTCGAAGGTGTCGCCCCCGACGTGGTCGGCGGGCTCCAGCGCCCCCGCGACCGCGAACTGCGCCGCCTCACATGCCAGCGACGCTCGATGTCGGCGTTCCCCTGCGCACCGCCTACGACCACTGGACCAAGTACGAGGACTTCAGTGGCTTTGCCAAGGGGGTGCAGAGCGTCCCGCAGGGTGACGAGGTCACCACCGACTGGAAGGTCAAGGTCGGGCCGTCCAAGCGCAGTTTCAAGGCGACCGTCAAGGAGCAGGTGCCGGACGAGCACATCGTGTGGACTTCGGAGGGTGCCAAGGGCAGCACGCGCGGCGCCGTGAGTTTCCACGAGATCACTCCCACGCTGACCCGCATCGTCCTCGTCGTCGAGTACTACCCGGCGGGCTTCTTCGAGAAGACCGGAAACATCTGGCGCGCCCAGGACCGCCGTCTGCGCCTGGACTTCAAGAACTTCCAGCGCTTCGTCTCCCTGTATCCGGCGGTCCGCGAACGCGTCCCGGACCTGGAACGCGACATCCTGGGGTCCTACGAGGAACACCACGTCGCCGACCTCCTGTGCGCCGAGCTCGATGTGATGACACCCGACGACGAGCGGTTCGACGCGAAGACAACCGTGCTCATCGAGGCCGTCGGGCCCCACATCCAGGAGGAGGACGACTGGTTCCCGATGTGCGCGACGCCTTGGGCCGCAAGGAGCTCCAGGAGATCGGGGCCCGGATGCTGGAGGTCCGCGCGTCGGCACCGCGTCACCGCCATCCCACGCCCCGCTGGCGGTGACGCGAGGCGGTCGCAGCCTGTGAACGACACCTCGCCGGTCGTCGACTCGGTGGAGAACTGGGACCCGGGGGTGCCTCTCCCGCTCCACGACACGTTGCGCCGAGTGGCCGCGACGCCAGATTACGGCAGCCGGAGTGAAAGCGTGCCGTCGAAGTTCCGGGTCCGATTGGCCCACCGCTACGTGCTGCGCGTCGACGGCTGGCGGATGCACTCCTCCAAGGATCTTGGGAGGCAGACGGTTTCGACCGCGATGCTCTCCTTCACGACCTCCACGGCGTGCGACAAGACCCGCGATTCGTCGCGTTCGGCAGATGGAGTGGGAGGAGAATCCAGGGTATGGCCGATGATGTTGTCCGGGAGCCTGTGCTGATCTTCGACGGTGACTGTGCGTTGTGCACAGGCTGGGTGGCTTGGGCGGAGCGCCACCCGGGGGCGGCCCGGTCGTCCGGCGGCTGGGAGGCTGTTGCGTACCAGTTCGCAGATCTGATGTCGCTGGATGACCGCGCGGGTGGGCGGGGCGTAGTGACGGCGCCGCGCGTCCAGCACGGCCCTCTCTGGCTCACTCCCTCAGGCAAGCTGTACGGCGGCGTACAGGCCGCAGCCCGCCTGCTGATGCGTTCGGGCAGCGCGTGGTCGTACGCGGGCGGTCTGCTGGCACTGCCGCCGGTCGCACTGCCTGCACGCACCCTCGCCCTGCCGGTCATGAGGCGCTGGCACCCGACTCAAACCGGCGGAGCACCCTGATCCCCGACCACGGCAGCGGCGTTCCGATGCTGTGTGCGCTTCGCGAGGGGGGCGTGCTGCTGCGCATCCGTTGACCTGCGCCGATGACTTCGGTATGGCTGGTGACGGGGCCCGCAGGACAGCCACGGCCATCCGTCCGGGCCGGCGTGACGACGGCCCGGCGCGGGCATTGCGGCGGGTCGAGAACTCCCGGAAGCGGTTCGCCGGAGCACGGCGATGGTCACTGATGGGGCTGCCGGGTTGCCGAGCCGGCGTGCGGGGGGCGGAATCGGTATAGCCCGACATCCGGGCCGGTGATCGGGGCAGGCGTGTGCTCGACCACCGTGAGAAGCAGCGATCCGAAGGTGAGTGGAGCGATGAGCAAGGTGCAGGAATCGATCGACGTGGACGTGCCGGTCACCGCCGCGTACAACCAGTGGACGCAGTTCGAGGAATTCCCCATGTTCATGGACGGCGTCGAGGAGATCACCCAGATCGACGACCGGCACAACCACTGGAAGACGAAGATCGCCGGGGTGTCGCGTGAGTTCGACACCGAGATCGTCGACCAGGTCCCCGACGACCACGTCGCCTGGCGCACCACCAGCGGCGACGTGAAGCAGACCGGGATGGTGCGGTTCGAGCCGATCGACGCGACCCACACCCGGGTGATGATGGAGATGGACTTCCAGCCGGGCGGGATGGCCGAGAAGGCCGCCGACATGGTCGGCATGCTGGACCGGCAGGTGAAGGGCGACCTCAAGCGGTTCAAGCACTTCATCGAGAAGCGCGGCACCGAGAGCGGCGGCTACCGCGGTCGTCTCTGACAGACTTCGCCGCACGGTCCTGCCTGCCACGGTAGGCGGGACCGTGCGGCTGTCGCGGCTACCCGTCCTGCCGAGCCCGCACCCACGGCCGGACCTTCAGCCGCTGCTCGACAACGCCCCCACGACACGCGTGTGCGCGCCGGTCAGACTTCGCCTGCACCTACGCCGTGCCCGGGATCCGGACTCGCTACTTACCGGTCGTTGCACATGGCATCGCGGTCAGGGCAGGAGGGTGCCTTCGGGGGGTGGAGGTCGTCGATGGTGATGTCGACGCGTGTGACGGCGAGGCCCAGGGTGTGTTGTGCGTTGTGCAGGACGGCCTGGCGGACCTGGTTGGCCTGGGGGAGCAGTGGGCGGGACGGGTCGGCCGTGAGGGTCATGGTCGCATGAATGGTTCCTTCGTCGGCGACGGGTGTGAGGCGGCAGCTGCCGGCCCGGGCCGTGCCGGCGTTGTCGGCGGCGTCACGCAGTGCTTTGGCGGCGGTGTTCTCGTCGATGTGATGCCCCTGGGCGGGGTCGCCACGGGAAAGCTGCCGTCCCCGTCGGTGTTCGGCCCGCACCGCGCGCATGACCCGCTCTGTCAGGGTCGTGTTCTGGCCAGCGGCTCCCTGGGCGCGGAGAGCCCCGGTGGCCTGACGCAGGAGGTGTTGCCCCGGGGCGTTGTGGGGGGCGTCGGGACTGTCCGGGGTCGGGCCGGTGCACCGGCCAGTGCCGGGCCCGGTCGGTGTGGGGTCGGCTGCGCGGGGCGGGTGGTGTTCTAGCGCCATGGTTCCATCGCCTCCGCCAGGGATCGGCGTGCGCGGAACAGCCTGCCGCGCACCGTCTGTTCGCTCATGCCGAGGGTTCGTGTGATCTCGTCGTAGTGCATGCCGTGCAGTTCGCGCAGGATCCAGCAGGCCCGCTGGCCGGGGTCGAGGCCGGCCAGTGCGTGGGCGAGTGCGCGTGTTGCGGCGTGGGCCTCGGCGGCCTGCTCCGGCGCTCGGAGCGCTGCGAAGGCTGCGGGTTCGGGCCGGACGTCGAGGGGGACGGCGGCCACGGGACGGCTGCGCAGGAAGCTGAGGCAGCGGTTGGTGACGATGCGGTAGAGCCAGGTGCGGAACGCGGCGTCGCCCCGGAAGTCCGGCAGTCGCCTCCACGCGCTGAGGAGGGACTCCTGGACCATGTCCTCGGCGTCCTGCCGGTTGCCGGTCAGGTGCCGGGCGAGGGTGAGGAGGGCGGCGCTGTGGCGGCCTACCAGGACGGCGAAGGCGTCGTCGTCGCCTTCCGCCGCGCGGATCGCGAGGAGCTGGTCGCTGACCGGGGCGGTGCGGTCCGGGCGGGTTGCGGTGGAGGGGAAGCGCCAGGGCGCGGCCGGGCTCGCGTGGGGCGGGGGAGGTCGCTCGCGGACGCCGGTGGCGGTGGTGTGGGTTTGTGCTGTGCTCATCATGCTGTCCGGTCGCCGATGCTGTGTGCTCCTCCTCGTCTCGTCTGTCCGCGATCCGGACAGTTATGTCGAGGGTGTGAGGATTTCGTGCGGGCGGCGTCTAACTAATCGGCGGGCCCGGGCCGGGTTCGCACCGGCGAAGCCAAGGAGGCCTGCCATGACGGACACGTCCAGCAGTTTCCCGCAGGGCGACGGGCGCCCGGCAGAAGGCCTGCAAGGCCGCGCCGGCGCGGACCGGGCGCCCGAGGAGCGGGGGAGGACGACCATCGCGGACGGCGTCGTGGAGAAGATCGCGGGCACCGCCGCGCGGGACGTTCCCGGCATCCACGCGCTGGGCGCTGGGATGTCGCGCACCCTGGGCGCGGTACGTGAACGCGTTCCGGGTGGCGGACGGCCCAGCGCCCGAGGCGGGGTGAAGGTCGAGGTGGGCGAGCGCCAGGCCGCCGTCGACCTCGTCGTCGTCGTCGAGTACGGCGTCCCCATCACCGAGCTGACGGGCGACGTGCGCGTCAGCGTCATCTCGGCTGTGGAACGCCTGACCGGCCTGGAGGTCGTGGAGGTGAACATCGCCGTCGACGACGTCCACCTCCCCGACGAGGACGACGACACCGAGAGCCGCGTCGCCTGACCCGCAGCCGCCCTCACCGTCGCTGCCGGGACGCTGCAGCGTGATCGGGGCGGCCCGGGCGGCACCGACGAACAAGGAGCATGTGACATGAGCACAGCCGCACTCGGTCTGCTCGCGGGAATGGCACTGGGATTCGCCGGATACTTCGGCGGCTTCTGGGCCTTTCTCCTCGTCCTCGTCCTCGGCGTGGTCGGCCTCGTCATCGGGCGCCTCCTGGAGGGCGAGGACGTCAGGGACTGGCGCCGACCCCGATCAGAGGACCGGCGCCGATGACCCCGCAACCCGTCACGGCGCGCGAGCGCGGCGCCACCGTCATCCCGGACCGCGTGGTGGCCAGGATCGCCGCGCGGGCCGGCCGGGAGGCCCTCGTCGCGCAGCCATACCGCCCCGCGCGGACCACACCGCGGACTCCCGACGCCTCGGCGCAGGTCCATGGCGGCTCCGCCCGCATCAGGCTGGTCATCGAGCTGCCCTACCCGATCGATCTCGCCGCGGCCACCCGCGAGCTGCAGCGCCAGGTGACCCAGCGCGTGGGACGCCTGACCGGACTCGAGGTCACCGAGGTCGCCCTCGCGATCCGCCGCCTCATTCCCGAGGGCAGCGACGGCCGCGTCGGCCGCGTCTACTGACCCGCAGCGCACACCCCCTCACCGAGCCCTCCCCGCGGAACACCGCCGGGACATCCGCCCGCCCACCGCCACCAGATCCCAGGGAGAGCCGGCATGACACACCAGCACCCGGCCGTCTCCGACCCCGACC
The DNA here is from genome assembly GCF_044457565.1 of Kitasatospora sp. NPDC050543. Taxonomy (NCBI): domain Bacteria; kingdom Bacillati; phylum Actinomycetota; class Actinomycetes; order Kitasatosporales; family Streptomycetaceae; genus Kitasatospora; species Kitasatospora sp. NPDC050543. Next base: position 6,729 of record NZ_JBITGZ010000065.1, read on the forward strand.
CCGAACCCGCCGCCGCGCCAGGGCGCCCGCCCGGCAACGCACCGCGCGGCAAGCCCACGGGCGACACCGATCGCGGCCGTGCCAGGCACGGCCGTGCAACCCCGCGCTGGTGGTCCGAACGGAGGGTTCCCGCCGCGGTGGCGGCCCTCGTCGTCCTGGCGACCTGCGTGTTCCTGCTGTTCGACGTGGCCCGGGTGCGCACCGGCCACACCGCAGCCGCTTGGCGTAAAGCCCTCGCCGACGAACTCGCCACCCGGCCGATCAACGACCCCTGGGTCATCACCGGCGCGGCAGTGGCAGCCGCCCTCGGCCTGTGGCTGATCATCCTGGCACTCACCCCCGGCCGCCGACACCTCCTGCCCATGGCCGCCACCGACGACTCTGACGGCCCGCAGGCCGCCCTCGACCGCGACGGCGCCGCACGACTGCTGCGCGACGCCGCCCTGCGCGTGCCGGGCGTCTCCCACGCCGACATCAGGGTGCGCCGGCGCCGCATCAGCGCCCGTGCGCAGGTCGGCTTCCGCGACCTGGACACCGTGCGCACCGAGCTGACCGAAGCACTGACGGCGCAGCTCGACGCCCTCGCTCTCGCCCAGGTACCCCGGCTCACCGTCCGGGCCCGCCGCCACCGCCCATGACCGTGCCGTCGCAGCGACACAGCCCGTAGGCCCACCGCCACAGGAGACGACCTGATGAACTCTCACTCCGTCCTCAACCGGACCCTGCTGGCCGTCGCCGGTCTCGTCCTGCTGGGTGGTGGCCTGCTCGTGCTGACCGGCGCCCTGGACCTCTACCGGCGCTGGAACCTCGATCCGCCCGCCGACTGGCCCCTCACCAGCCCGCACGACACCCTCGTCCCGGCCCAGGACCGCACCCGCTGGACCGGCGAGGACTGGTGGTGGCCGACCATCATCGCCGCCCTGACCATCATCGCCGCCCTGGCACTGTGGTGGCTCCTGGCACAGCTGCGCCACCGGCACCCCGGACGCCTCCCGGTCGGCAACCCGCCCCGCGACGGCGTCGAACTGCACGACAGCGCCCTCGCCGACGCCCTCGCCGCCGACACCACCCGACTCCCCGGCGTCCACGACGCCCGCGCCCACCTCACCGGCCCCGCCCGCCACCCCCTCGCCGACCTCGACCTCACCCTCAACCCCGACGCCAACCCCCGAGACGTCCTCCACACCCTGGCGGCCGGACCCCTGAACCACGCCCGCCACAGCACCGGATGGGAGCAACTCCCCACCCGGGCCACACTGCGCGTCGCCTCCCACCGGCCCCACCGCGCCGAGTGAACGCCAATGACCAGGTCACGGCAACACCAAGCAGGCCGGAGCGAGAGCGCGCAACCTGGTCGACGGGCAGGCCCAGGGCCCGGGAACGGCCACGACGACGGCAGTACCACAGGGGCCGGGTCGCAGGGGCGGCGCCTGGCCGACAGCCATGCCATGAGTGCTGTGGCCAGGGTCGGGCTCTGCGCCCGGGGAGCGATCAACGTGCTGGTGGGGGTCCTGGCCGTGCGGATCGGGCTCGGCGCGGGCGGCGGCAAGGAGGCCGATCGGTCCGGCGCGGTGCGTACCATCGGCGAGCAGCCGTTCGGCCGCGTGCTGCTGTGGGCGCTGGTGGTGGGGCTGGCGGCGATGGCGCTGTGGCGGTTGTCCGAGGCCGCGTTCGGATCATCGGTGCCGGGCGGTGACAAGTGGACCAGGCGCCTGGGCTCTCTGGTGCTGGCGGTGTTCTACGCAGTGATCTCCGTCGGCGTGGTGCAGACCGTCCTGGTCGGCGGCTCCGCCGGGGGCCGCTCCGGCAACGAAACGTCCAAGGAGTACACCGCGAGGGTGCTGGACTGGCCGGGCGGGCGGCTGCTGGTCGGCGCGGTCGGAGCCGTCCTGGTCATCGTGGGCGTGGTGATGGCGGTGCGCGCCGTGATGCGGAAGTTCGAGGAGGATCTCCAGACGGGTGACATGAGCCCGCGAACGCGGCGGGTCGTCGCGCTGCTGGGAATCGTCGGCGGCGTGGCCTGCGGCGCCGCCGCCGCGGTGTCCGGCCTGTTCATCCTGCTGGCCGCCGTGAAGTTCGACCCCAGCAAGGCCAAGGGACTCGACGAGACGCTGCGCTCGTTCGCGGACACACCCGCCGGGCCCGTGCTGCTGATCGCCGCAGCGATTGGCTTCCTGCTGTTCGGCCTCTACTCCTTCTGCGAAGCCCGCTGGCACAAGACCGCTCAACAATCAGACCCACCCGCGCGATAACGGCCGGCGTGCCGACAGGGCAACACCGACCCCGTTCCCCGAGCAACACCGACAGCGCGCCGACCCACAACCCCTCGAAAGGGGAACCCGACCCCACCCGCCACCGCTGCGGTCGGCCCACCGAAGCCCGGGCGGCCGCTCGCCGCGCCGTTGCCCCACGGCGTCATCGACCGTGGTACTCAACACCCATGCCGATGAAGCCCTCCGACCCCGAGGGCCGCTCGTCCCTGTTCGGGCGGCTGCGCCGCAGGGTCGGCCATTCGCCGGCCGGGCGCGGATGGAGGCGGGGCAGCGCCCTCGAACTGTGGCAGCGGTCGCTGGGCTTCGCGGCGCTCGGCTTCCTCACCCTCGTGCCGCTGCTGATCGTCATCTCAGCGGCCGACCCGGCGAACGGGCAGGGCTTCGCACAATGAGCCGTTTCCATCCTGAAGTTGCAGGTCACGGGGCTGGTGTGGGGCGGGAGTGAGTCACTCGGGCATGTCCCGGGCGTGATCGCGAGACGGTGATCGTCTGTCACCGGGAGACTTCGGCGTTCGTCAGCACGAGCAGGGCGCGTAGGAGCTGGGTGGCGTGCTTCGCGTTCATGCGGACCTTGGTAAGGATCCGCCAGTTCTTCAGGTCAGCGAGGCCGTGCTCGTTGGCCGCGCGCTCACGGCTGACCAGCTTGTTCGCCTCCTTCTGCGCGGCTGTCAGCGGCTTGCCGCGGGTCGCCTTGCGCCCGGTGACGATCACCGGGTTGTCGGGGTCGTCGTCCAGGCCGACGAAGCCGAGGTCCGCGAGGGCTCCCAGGCCGGCCTCCCGGAGGTGGGCGGTGATCTTGTTGTGGCGGGCGGTGGTGATCTCGCTGGAGCGGCCCGGTTTCGCCGCCGAGATCCAGACCAGGTTGCCCCGCTCGTCGGTGAGCGCGAGGAACAGCAGGCCGTGGGCCTTGTGCTTGCCGCTGTAGTTCGGCCGGTTCTCTTCCCCGGTGCGTCGGCGGGTGCGGACCAGGGTGCCGTCCAGCAGCACGACGACACCACCCTTGCGGGCGATTCTTCTCAGGGCACGGTCCAGGCGCGGAGTGCGCGCGGCGAGCAGTGCGATCACCTCCAGCGACCATCGGCGCACGGTGGAGGCGGAGACGTTGTTTCCGCCCGCCATGTCGCACAGCCGCTGGTCGTGCCGCAGGACCGCGAGGACGATCAGGGCGATCTTCCGGGCGGCAGCTTGCGCCAGCGCGAGCTGATCTTCTTCAGATGGCCACGGATCAGGCCGGACACCAGGTCCAAGGTGGCGCTGGACAGCTCCAGGCGGCACTGGTAGACAAGGCCGTCAGGGCCCTCGGCGGGGCTGGTCTTCTTTCGCATGGAATCCCCAACTCTCGCCGGGGGTCCCTGCGTTACGCGGCACTGGGGACGCCGCGACTGTCTGCTGAGGCGAGTTCGTCCGCCATCGGTCATAGGGAGGCCATGCTGCGGACCGGAGTTGTCCCGTTTGGGGCAGCTGCGGTCACCGCCTGCGGGCGTTTGGGGCCGGCCCATACGGTTGCCACAGAACATGGCCCGTTTGCCGCTGAGGAGCGTCTGGCCCGGCTGACGATCACCCGGGAGATCGCACGGCAGTTGCTCGGCGATCCGGAGGTAAGTAACGAGCCGGGGCCCGCGGCCGTCGGCGCTCCACAGCCAGCCGTGGATCCTCCGCGAGCGACGTCGCTCCCGAGCCTCGATAAGTTGGAGGCGATGTTCGCCGTGTTCTCTTCGACGCTCTCATCTCACACCACCGGCCCTCAGCGGGTTGCCGCGCAACCGGCTGAGCTTGACGTGCTGGCCGGCCGTGCCCTGCCGCAGGCGGACGTGCAGCTGGCAGCCCGCCGGGCGGCGTTCATCTGCTGGGTGGACGACCAGATCTACCACCGGGGCCTGGGTGCGGTGCCCGGGGAACTGGAGCGCTTCACCGCTCCGCTGCGCCACGTACTCGCGTCCGCCGCCGGGGCGTCCGCTGCCACGGCCCCGCAGGCCGGTGGTCCTGGTGGGGCTGTGGGAGCGCACGGCCGCGGGTATTTCCCAGTGATGGCGGAATTGTTTCGCCACCGACTACAGGCCCGAGTACGGGCGGCAGCGATGATCGAACAGCGCCGCGCCGAGTTCCGCACCACCGCAGCGGCGCTGCACACGGCTTCCGCTCTGCCGCCGCACCGGCTGCGTGAACTGCGCGACTACGTATACCTGGTGGAGACGCTCATGGCCGCGACCCTGCACTGGCTGGCGAGCACCGGCCGCTTCACCGTTGACCCCGAGCCGCCGCATCGCAGCCAGGAGCCCGCCGCGACGGACGCGACGCCCACCGGTCATCAGCTACAACGGCAGTCCGAGAGCGACGGCGACCGGAGCATGCGCGGATGAGAGCCGCCCCGATCACCGCAAACCTGCCCCGCTGGTCGTGCGCCGCGTTCCCCGTCGACCTGGCACCGGCCACCGACCGGCTGCGCTGCCACCTCGAGGCGCGGATCGAGGCGGACGGCGCGGTCCGCTCCCCGTGTCACAGCCGCGTCCTGGAATCCGCGCTGCTCGCGGCCCTGCTGGACCGCACCGGCCTGGAACCCGAGGTGCGCGCTCGGATCGCCGGCTACCTGGCCGCGCACCGCGACTCCCCCCGCCCGCTGGACCGTCTGCTGGCTCGCGCCGCTCTCGGCGACCAGACCGTCTCAGCCGCTCTGCTGAACGTGGAGGACTTCCTCGCCCACCCGCCGGACTTCACCAGCGCACGCAAACACGCCCTCCTGCACGCGGTCCTCCTGCTGCTCGGCACGACCCCCGCCACCGGGCTCCCGGCCCCGGAGGCGTTCTCCCCACACGGCCTGCACACCTGGGCACGCGTGCAGGTCACCGCGGTCAAAGCCATCCTCGCCCACGCGTACAGCCGGACCACCGTCATCTCCGCGGGCGACGTGGCGCTGCTCCGCTCCACCCAACACCCGGGCACCGTCTGGGAGGGCAACCTCCTCATCCACCTCTTCGTACTGCACGCCCTGACTCCCCTGCCAGGCATGCACGGCCTGGTCGCCGCCGGCATACGCACCGCGCTCACGTACCAGCGCCCGGACGGCGGGCTGCCGTTCATCGGCGACGAGGACACCTGGGTCACCGCCGCCGTGGCCCTGCACACCACTGGCGCCCCACCGGCCGCCATCGACAGCATCGCCCAGCGCCTGCGCCGCCTCCAGCACCCCAGCGGCGGCTGGTCCTACACCGAAGGCGCCCAACTCACCGACGTGGACTGCACCTCCGCCGCCCTCGAAGCCCTCCACCTCGCCGGCCCCGACACCCACCGCACGGCGATCCGCCGCGCCGTCGACAATCTGTCCGCCCTGCGCGCACCGGACGGCGGCTACCCCACCTACCTGGCCGGCGCCCCTCAGAAGCGTGCATGACGGCCGCCGCCGCCAAGGCCCTCAGCACCCAGGGCCCGGCGCAGCGCACAGCCCTGGACTCCGCCCTGGACCACCTCGCCTCCCAGCAGCGGTCCGATGGATCCTTCCCACCCGACTGGAGCGGCAGCCGCCACCACACCGTCTTCCACGCCGCCCTCGCCGCCACCCACCGACCCGGCCCACCCGAAAGCCCTGCCCGCCTCATCACCCGACGAGCCATCCGACTGGTGCTCAACGCCCAGAACAGCGAAGGCGGCTGGGCCACCAGGACGGAGACCCGAGTGGCGCCCTGAGTACCGCCTACGCCCTCATCACCCTCACCGGACACACCGCACCCGCCCCCGCAGTTCGAGGCGCCGCCTACCTGCTCACCCAACAACGCCCCGACGGGTCCATCGCCAGCATCCCGGACTCCATCGGACGACGCCCGTTCGGCTTCAGCGTCCCCGCCCTCGCCGACATCTTCACCCTGCTCGCCCTCGGACACCTCACCCACCGCCTTGCCCCGCACCGCAGCCCGAGTTCGACAGTGTGTGGGCACATAACTGGGCTGGATATCGGGGGTGACCTGCGGGTTCGGGCGTGACGGCCGGGTCTGTCCAGCGACTGGTGTATCTCGTGTTGTGTGAGTTACCGGCGGCCGACGGAGAGTCGGCCGTCGAAGGCGATGTCGAAGGCCTGGAGT
>NZ_JBITGZ010000066.1:0-12930 GCF_044457565.1 Kitasatospora sp. NPDC050543
CCGCAAGCCGGCGCCCCGCCACGACGTCGGCAAGACCGTCAAACGCGAACCCACACTCCAAGCCCATCTCGCCGCACGAGGTTAAAGATCAAGCTTAGAAGCCGTTGCTCTATCGATCATGGTGAGCGCCCATTCGAGTGTGATGACTCGGTCGGGTGATTTCCCGGCGCCAGGGCATGAGGGCGTGGCATCCCGTGCGGTTCGTGGGTGTCTCCATCCGGGCGTCAGGAGGTTTGCCCGCCTGCCACAGCTCCACAGGATCTTCCGACACGCCGGGTTTGCCCTGGCCAGCCGAGTCTCCCCGATCTGGGCTCTACCGGCCGGACGCTGATGAGCGGGACCCAGTCGGAGCCCGACGAGTGCTGGCGGGGCAGCCGCGACCGATCCACCGTTCGCGGCCGCCAGGGCCGCTTGCTCGTTACTGACCCACGCTCCTAGCGGTGGACATCCTCGGGGGGCTGTACGCCTGAGGCGCCTCCCGGTTGCCGGCGCCGACTGACAGCACCCATGATGATCTTGATCGCAAGCCCGAGGACGACGAGATCAGCGATCATCTGCCCGGTGACCACAAGCCGAGCCGCCTGGCTCTTGGCCGTGATGTCGCCGAACCCGACCGTCGAGAAGATGGTGACGGCGAAGTACAGCCCGTCGGTGTGGGTCAGCGGCCCGCCGAAGTTACCGGCCGACATCGCGGCCATGACGACATAGGCGCTGGCGAACAGCAGCAGGAACAACGGAACGCTGGTGGCCAGGGCTTCGACGGCCCGCAGTCCCGGGAACGGTGACCGGATGATCGAGCGGACCTGAAACGCGACCAATCCGACGAACACCACCAGCCCGACTACCAGCATCGTGACGGCGGACCAGGTCGAGGAGCGGTCCAGGGGCAGCAGAAAGTACAAGGTCACCAGCGCGGTGCCGGATCCCACGATCCGCAGAACAGCCCGCACGATCATGCGGCGCGGGGGTCTGACCTCTCGCCGGGTGTCCGGCCCGGGGCCGGCGCTGTCAGTCATTGGTCGCGGTGTGTGTTGGAGGGCTCACCGACAGCGGCGCGCACCCAATCGTGAGCACTGCCGGGGTCGAGGGCGGCGAGAAACTCTGTGAGCGAGCCATCCCAGGTGTACTTCGCACGTTCGGCCGCTGCCGCGGCGACCATCTGCCGTGTGTCTGCGTCCTTGCAGCGAACCAGCGTGATGGCGGCATGGGGGCCGGCTGCAGCGAGGATCCTGTGGGCTTGCTGCTCGTTGGATCGGACGTGTCCTTTACGCACTTCAGCGGCGTGCGCCCCGACCTCTGCTCCTTTCAGCGTGGAGAAGAGGCCCATGAATCCGACCGTCCATGAGAGGGAGATGCGCAACAGGGCGTTCGCAAAACCGCTGGCCGTCAGCACGCGAGACTGAGTCAGTTTCAGCGAGCCGTCGGCGTTTCCTCTGATCACTACAGCAGTCGCGCCGCCCTTGCGGGCCTTTGCGCGGAAGCCTCGCCCGAGCGACGCCAGCATGTGTTCGGCGCGACGGTGGTTGTCGAAGCTGGCGATGACTACCGATTCCTGCCCGGATTGCGCGACCGGCGTGGTCTCCGACGTCATGGGGTGTCCTTCGCAGCCGAGTGACCGAGATCAAGACCTGGCGGAGGGTGCAGCCAGGCCTGCTCGATGGGCTTGCTGTCCTATTTTAGCTGTTCAGAAGCCTGCTGCTCTATCGATCATGATGGGCGCGGGTTCGAGTGTGGTGGCTCGGTCGGGTGGTGTTGGGTCCGGGCGCGCATGAAGACAGAGCCCGTGGTGCAGCTCGGGGCTGTCGAAGCCGTCGAGCCCGCCGGGAGGCCCTGATGTCGCAGTTGTACGCCCCTGTCGAGGCTGGCTCCAACTCTGCCGCTCCTGAGTGTGACTGCCTCGCGCACCGGTTCGGGAACGCCGGGGACCGGCCGCACAGGAGGCCGAGGTATCCCTCCGACATGAGGGACGGGGAGTGGGCGGTGGTCCGCGACGCGATGCCCGTGCCGCCGTGGCTGGAGGGGCGGGGCGGCCAGCCGGAGGGGTACTGCCACCGGCAGATGGTCGACGCGGTCCGGTACCTGGTCGCGGGCGGCATCACCTGGCGGGCAATGCCGCTGGACTTCCCCGCCTGGGACCGGGTCTACGCCTTCGCCCGGCGTTGGCGTGTCTCGGGACTGCTGTCCGAGCTGCACGACCGGTTGCGCGGCCTGGTCCGCGAGGACGCCGGACGGGATCCGGAGCCCACTGCGGCGATCGTCGACTCGCAGACGGTCCGCGCGTCTGCGGCCGTGCCGCGGGCCACGTCCGGGTGGGACGGCGGGAAGCGAACGCCGGGCCGCAAACGGCATGTGGTCGTCGACGCTCTCGGCCTGCTGCTGGCCGTGATCGTCACCGCCGCCAGCGTGCAGGACCGTGACGCCGCCCGGCCGCTGTTGGATCGCCTGCGCTCGCGCTTCACGAGGATCACTCATGTGTGGGCCGACGGCGGCTACGCGGGCCAGCTGGTGACCTGGGCGGCCGAGAAGCTCCAGCTGACACTGCAGATCGTCAAGCGCAGCGACGACGCCGCAGGATTCGTGGTGCTGCCGCGCCGGTGGGTGGTGGAGCGCACGTTGAGCTGGCTGGTGCGCACGCGCCGTTTGGTGCGCGACTACGAGACGCTGCCCGCCGTCCACGAGCAGATGGTGCTGTGGTCGATGACGATGCTCATGACGCGGCGGCTGGCCCGGCTGCCAGGGTGAACCTGCCCGGGGCTGGCTCGGCCAGCCAGCCCCGGCCCACCAGCCGCTTCGCCTTCACCCGCACGCCTTCAACCTGGGCCGAGACCACATCCGATCCGATTTCGGCCGTGATCTCCTGACAGCTCATCATCCCGCTCCCGCCTGCGTGGCGGTGCTCGATCAGCAAGGCCATGATGCGCTGGTAGTCCACCGCCAGTGAGCCCACCGGCAACCCGGGCCGCCATACCGGCACGACCGAACCCGCACGCGCCGCCTGCGGTGGCACGACCTCGGGCGCGGTCTCCACCGGCTCGCAGGTGGCCGACGTCTGCGGAGACTCACTGTCCACCTTCGCCGCCGGCTCCGCCCGCGGCGCGGACAGGACCTGCCCGACGCGCTGCCGGGCGACGACCCAGTCCTCCCAGTCCGTCTCAGCCTCGGCCAGCTCGGCCAAGACCCGGTCGGCTTCCTCCCGAAGCCCGTCCACACGCTCGCGCGCGGCCAGCTCCCGCTCCTCCAGCAGACCCAACACCGACGGCATCCGGCACCTCCACCGACGAGACAATCCGACGGCCCGACTCTGCCTCGCTACGAAGGACTTCATGCCTGACCTGCAGAAACTCACCGATCAGATTCGGAAAACAACGGCTTCTTAGGTCCGCAACTCCCCGGGGGAGGGGGGCGTGCGGGGATCGCGTATGCGTGACCGGAAACCACCGTCCTTCGTAGCTGGGGGGTCTGCGGTGTCCGCCCGGACAACAACCTCACGGGCCGGGCGATCCTGATGGCGCTCTGTCCCCTCCGTTCATCCTCTGTCTGTACTGCCGGTTCATCACACGGGTACTGCTCGATACTGCTGAACTGCGAACTATCTGGTACTGCTGCGGTGGCCATCGCGGGTCACTGCGTCCGGCAGCCAGCCCCGTCGCCCGTCCTGCACTTTCCCTGGCTTGGAACCCCACTGCCTGGACCTCCCAGCACGCGCGCCCGCAGCCTGGCGCCTTTGCTGAGATACCGCTCAGTGCAACTGCAGTAACTGCCAACGGTGGTGACCCCTGATCACTGCGGGCCACCGGCCCGGCCGCCGGTCCTGTCGCCGTCCTGCACCAACCTTGGCTTCAGAACCCCACAACCGTGCCGACCTGCAAACTTCCGTTCACTAACGCCCGCCAGTTCGTGTCTGGCGGGTACTGCCTGACCTCGTCTACGAGAGAAACATTAGCCACGACACTGGGCAATGTCTACTCCCGTCAACATAGATTTTCCTGCGTTTGAGGAGAAGATATTCTTCGGCCCGCGACGGGGCAGGCCACACCGCGCGGACCAGGACCACGAGCGGCACCATCAACGGACGGGAGGACCGGCGATGCAAGGGCGACAGCTCGCAACAGGAGTACGCCAACCCGCCCCACACCCCCTGGCCACGCGGGCGTCGCTGCTGGCCGCCCTCACCGAAGCCGTCCGCGACCGCGACGAGCGCGTCCTGCGCCGGCTGCTCGCCCGCTTCGCCGAACAAGCCGCCCTCACCGACCTACCCGCCCTGCGCGACGCCCTCGATCCCCGGCACCACAGCGGCTGCGCGCGACACCCCCACGAGCCGGCCCGGGACAGCTCCACCACCAGTGGCGCCACCGACCAGCGCACTCCCCACCTGCGACAAGGAGAGGCAGGACCATGAGCCCTCCTCCTCGTCACCGGAACCCAGCTCAGGCACGCCCACTGAGGACAGGCAGCAACGCGCCGCCGATGGCCCCGCGGCCGCAGGCGTCAGCCGGTCGCGCCCCTTCAACCAGCCGGGTGCAACCGCGGCTGACTGGGACCCTGCCGGCTTGGTCCGACCTCGGCTCGCCCAGGCGTGCGGAGGCTCAATCAGGGTCGTCATGGCCCGCGCCGTGAAGAACCGGCTGTCTCCCCCGCGGTCGGGCCTGCGTCTCGCTTGGCGCCAGGACCGCAACGGACCACCCGCAGCGCATGTGCCGGTGCTCACAACCCGCCGTCCTTCCAGGTTGGTGGTTCGGCCGGTGGCAGGAGGGGTCCCAGGGGCCCCAGGTCGAGGTTGAGGTCCTGCATGGTCAGCCCGTACTGGTTGCAGAGCTGGGACATGCGGTCGTGCAGGGCCATGAGTGTGGCTCCCAGGTCCTCCTCCTGCTCCTCGGTGAGGTCGCCAACTTCGACGCGGTGGAGGGCCTGGCGTTCCATGAGCTGTCGCAGAAGCTCGACGATCGTCAGGACGAGCTTCATCAGGTCCCGTTCGACCGTCTCGGGGTCGGTGGTGATCCGTCGCGGCACCTGCCGCGGGGACCGGGCCGCGGGCGCACTGTCGTGCGGGGTGGCCGGCAGAAGCTGGAAGGCACGGGCGGCGGCTTGGGCGACTTCGTCGAAGCGGTCGGAGGGACCGGGTGGGCCGGCTGTCATGGAGTCCCCGTTCGCCTGGCGGGACCGGCGCCGGCCCAGGGGGTGGGATTCTGTTCGTTGATCGACACAATGAGGGCGCGCAGCGAGATCCTGACGAGGTCGATGTCCGCGATGGACAGGACGATGTCACCGGTGAGGACCACTCCGCCGCTGAGCAGGCGGTCCAGCAGGTCGATGAGGGCGACCTGTCGCTGTGGCAGGGGCGTCCTGGTGCGGGCCGGCTCGGCGGTGGGGGTGTTCACGGTGCGTTCTCGTCCGGGTCGGGGAGGGTGGCGAAGGAGTAGGGGGCCCATGGACCGGTGACGTCGACGCGTACTCCGGTGAGGCCGTCGGTGGCGTGCGTGGCCTCTGTACGGAACGCGTCGGCGTGGGCGGTGGGTACGAGGTAGGCGTCGTTGCTGACGTTCGTCCCGGGGCCGGTGGCCAGCTCGCCTTCCTGGATGCGGTGGCGGGCCCGCTCGACGGCGTGGGTGCGGGCAGCGGCCTCGATCCGCTCGGCTGCTCGCTCGGCCGCCCGCTGGGCGTCGTCTCGTGAGTGTTGCTCCGCGCGGCGGTGGCGTAGGTAGGCACGCCCTGGGCTGAGCGGCGTGTCGGGCGAAGGTCCCGCCGGGGGCGTGGGGTCGGGCGAGACGTCGGTGTAGAGCTTGACGCCCATCTCGACGTGGTCCTCCAGGCGCTCCAGTCTGTCCAGGAACAGCGCCTGGCGCTCGTGGAGCATGGCGCGTACCCGGTCCTCGTCGCGGTAGACAGTCGCAAGGCGCAGGGGGAGAACGGTGGTGTGCGTCGCGAGGGCCTCGATCACGCCGTGGTGCGCTCGGGCGAATGCTTCGAGCCAGGCGAGGTCCTCGAGGTGCCGGCGCAGCGCTGCTTCGTGGAAGTCGTCCTCGGCGACGGGGCTGACGACTGCCACCAGAGCGGCGTCCTCGGTGGACGGCACGAGGTGGACGGGTGAGCCGGCGACGCCGGTGGCGGCGTCCAACGCGTGGACCAGGGTGGCGGCAGAGTCCCGGGCGACGGCGTAGACGTAGGTGAGCAGCCCTGCGGTCATGGCTCACCTCGGGTGGGCCGGGCGCGAGTGGTGGACCGCTTCGGGCGCGCCCGGCTCGGCGCGCCACTGTCTTCGGGCTCGTCTGCGGGCGGCAGGGCGGCGCCGGCACGCAGTACCTCGATCTGTTCGCGCAGGCGCCGGTTCTCCTCTTCGAGCGAGGGGGCCACGTGGGCGTGGGAGGAGAGCGAGGGGTCGTGTTCCCACCAGTCGATGCCCATCTCCTTGGCCTTGTCGACCGAGGCGATGAGCAGGCGCAGCTTGATGGTGAGCAGTTCGATGTCGAGGAGGTTGATCTGGATGTCGCCGGCGATGACGATGCCTTTGTCGAGGACGCGTTCCAGGATGTCGGCGAGATTGGCGGAGGAGGGCTGGTTGTAGGGCGGGGCGGATCGGGAGGGGAGGGAGCCGAGGCGGTTGGCTATGGGGTCTGTCACGGTGTGCTGCCCTCCGTTCGCTCGCTGCGGGTCACTGGGCGTTTCGTTGGGTGTGGGCTCTGATCTCGTCGAGGCGGTCGAGGAGTTCGTCCTCGCGGCGGTCGAACGTCTCCTCGTCGATCTGTCCGGCGAGGAGGGCTCTTTCCAGGTCGGCGAGTTCTCGTTCGACGGGCGCGGGGTCGTAGTACTCGTTCTCGGCGGTCTCGACGACGCGTTCCAGCACCCAGAGGGTGCCGCGCACGGGTGCCAGCGGGAAGGTGAGGATCTGGGTGAGCAGGCCCATGGGTTCGCGCCTTTCAGACGAAGCTGTAGGCGGGCAGGGGGCCGTGCAGTCGGAAGTCGAACTCCGCGCCGAGTTCGCTGATGAGGCCCTTCTCGGCAGTGAGGAACAGTTCCCGGTGGTCGTCGTCGACCAGGAAGGAGATGTTCAGGAAGTCTCCTCCGGTGGGCTCGGAGATGCGCTCCTGGCGGGCGTGGGGGCGCAGTGCCTCGGTGATGCCGGCGGCCAGGGCGTGGTGGCGGGCCAGGACTTCCTGGGCGACGAGTTCGCCGAGGGCGAGCGGCAGGTCCGGGCTGCTGTTGCCGGCTTTGATGTGGTCGTTGAGCTGTCGGGCCTCGGGCGACTCCTGCAGGATCTGTCGCAGCAGTGTGTCCTCGTCGATGGCGGCCTTGAGGTGGTACTCGGCGCAGCCTTCGAGGTCGGTCAGGCGCTGGGTGTATTCGTCGTGACGCTGTTCGAGGGCGGCGCGCACGGCGTCGTCGTCGGGGGCGGTGAGGCCGAAGCGCAGGGGCAGGACGGTGCCGTCGGCCATGAGGCGTTCCTGGACGGCCTGGTGGGCGATGAGGTCGCGGCGTTTGGGTCGTAGCTCCGGCGGCGCGTCGCTGACGGTGGCGCACAGCGGTCCGGCGCTCACGGTGCGCAGCGCGGTGGGGTCGGGTCCGACGCCGGTGAGGCCGTCGAGGTTGCGGGGGTGGGTGGCGGCGGTGATGGAGTAGACGTAGACGGTCATGTCATTCCTCCCGTCGCCTGGTGGGCCGGCGGGTGGTAGGCCGGGTGCGTTTCGGCGCGGGTTCCTTCTCCTCCTCCTGGTCCTCGTCCTCGTCCTTGTCGCGTCCCAGGTGGAGGGTGTCGGTGACGGCTTCGACGGCGCCGCTGAGTGCGCCCTTGCTCTTGCCCTTGGCTCCGCCTTCGGTGGCCTCTCCGACGATGTCGGTGAGCTGGGCCGGTGCTTTGCGCCCGGCTTCCAGGTCGAGGCGGTTGCAGGCCTCGGCGAAGCGCAGGTAGGTGTCGACGCTGGCGACGACGATCCGGATGTCGATCTTGAGGATCTCGATGCCGACCAGGGAGACCCGGATGAAGACGTCGATGACCAGGCCGCGGTCGAGGATCAGTTCGAGGATGTCGTAGAGATTGCCGGTGTTCCCGCTGCGGGAAACGCTGGCCGAGCTTTGCGGCACCACGGTCACGGTGCCTCCCTTCGCCGGCCCGCCGTCGCGGTCGAAGCGGATGCGTTCGCTCCGTCGCGGCGCGGGGTTGTCAGGTGCGGCGGTCGATCTGTCCGCGGGTGTAGCGGCGGATCCGCTCGTAGGACAGCAGTTCGCCCTCCTCATCGAGGGTCACCCGGTAGGTGCCCAGCACGCTGGTCGTCTCGGGGATGCGTTCCAGCTCCACCACCTCCACGTCGGCCTGCCAGCCTTCCTCGGTGGGCTTAAGCGCCGACACCGACTCGGGGACACGGCCGAGGAGTTCCGCCAGCTGCTCGGCGGCGTTGCGCATGGCGCGCGCCGCGGAGAGACGTCGGCGGGGACGTACGGGTGCCTCATCCTGCGAGCGGCGGGTGGCGGTGCGCCGGGGCGCCGGGTGCGCCCCGGCGGACCCGGCGGACCTACGGGGCCTCGCGCCGTCCTCCTTGCCTGCGGCCATGTTCCTTCTCCGATTCGGAGACCGCGCCCTGCTGCGCCGTGCCGGGTTCCATCCACGCGATTATGTCCTCATAGTATCCGGCGATTTGGCCATGAACAGGAGCAATTCACCCGTTCGGCATGGGTAGGCGTCGGGTGGGGGTGTGTCCAGCGGGTCACGCGGCGTCGAGTTGCGCGAGGCCATGCCGTGCGCAGAATTTCGACTCTCCGGGTGCGCTGCGGCGGTGTCTTGACCAGACTGGAGATACGGGAGCCGTAGCCGGCACAGGGCATATGGACTCGAGGTTTGGTGTGGCCCGCGCCGGGCGGTTCAGCCCTCGGATGCGGCAGTGGGCGGCCGCAACTGACGCACCGCTGTGGACGGGTGCCGCCTCCCTTCTTGTGCGCCTGACGCGCAGGAAGTGAGGCTGGGCCTGCGCCGGGCAACGGCATCATGTGGGCCCCTTCGCCGGTGCCGAGCCGATCCCTTGAGAAGGGGCCCGTGCCGGAGAGAGATGACCCCCATGAAGGACACCACCAAGGTCGCCCTGGCCGCCGCCGTCGCAGGCGGATACGTGCTCGGACGTGCGAAGAAGGGACGCCTCGCGTTCGCCGCCGCCACCTACCTGGCGGGCCGCCGGTTCGGCCTGGACCCGCGCCAGCTCGCCACCGAAGGCCTGCGCAAGCTCAGCGAGGTCCCGCAAGTCGCCGAGCTGAACGAACAGGTCCGCGGCGAGCTGATGGAGGCCGGCAAGAAGGCGGTCGTCGCGGCCGCCAACCGCCGCATCGGCGAGTTCGCCGACACCCTGCGCGAGCGCACCCTCAACGTCGGCAAACCGAAGCCGGCCGATGAGGAGGAGGAAGAGGAACAGTACGAGGACGAGTACGAACCGGAGGAAGGCGAGGAGGAACCGGAGGACTTCGAGGCTGAGGACGGCGAAGAGCCGGAGGACGACTTCGAGGCCGAGGAGGAACCGGAGGAAGAGCCGGAGGAGGAAGAGCCGGAGGAGGAGCCCGAAGCCAAGGAACAGCCGCGCCCGCCCCGGCCAGCACGCCGACGTCGCTCCACCCCCTCCTCCGACGAGCAGCCGCGGTCCTCCCGCGCTGCGACCAAGGAGTCCGCGCCCAAGGAATCCGCGCCCAAGACCCCGGCTCGCAAGCCCGCCAAGAAAGCCGCACCGTCGGCGAAGAAGACGGCCCCGGCAGCGAAGAAGGCTCCGGCCGAGACCAGTCCCCCGGCCAAGCGGTCGCCGGGTCGCTCCCCCGCCTCCAAGACGGCCGCCGCGAAGCCCGCGGGCAAGAAGGCGGCCGCACCGGCGAAGAAGACCGCACCGGCCAAGAAGGCCGCTACGGGCAGGAAGGCGGCCGCGAGCAAGAGCACCGCCGCCAAGCCGTCCACGCGCACCCGGCGGAGGTGAGCCATGGCCGCCACGGAGGAGAAGTCCGCGGACAAGTCGGGCATCGACCGACTGCGCGAGGAAGCCGTCAAATATCTCGGTGCCCAGATGGAGCACCTGGTCGAGAAGGCCGGCGACAAGGTCTCCGACCTCACCGGCCAACTCGGCGACGTCGCCGAGAGCGGCGGTGTGCTGCCCAAGGTGGGTGCCCGCATCCTGAAGGGGGACTCACCGGCCAAGGCTTTCCTCAGCGAAAAGGCCAAGGGCATCAAGGACAAGGTCGTCGACAAGGTCAAGGAGACCTTCGGCGGTGGCGGCAAGCCCGGCCGCAAGGCCGGCAAGAAGGCCATGAACATCGTCGAGACCCTGGACGTCGGTGTGCCCCTGCGGACCGCCTACGACCACTGGACCCAGTACGAGGACTTCAGCGGCTTCGCCAAGGGTGTGCAAGACGTCTCGCAGGGCGACGAGGTCACCACCGACTGGAAGGTCAAGGTCGGGCCCTCGAAGCGCAGCTTCAAGGCGACCGTCCAGGAACAGATACCGGACGAGCGCATCGTGTGGGCCTCCGAAGGAGCCAAGGGCTCCACCCGCGGGGCCGTCAGCTTCCACGAGCTCACTCCGAACCTGACCCGCATCGTCCTCGTCGTCGAGTACTACCCCAACGGTTTCTTCGAGAAGACCGGCAACATCTGGCGCGCCCAGGGCCGGCGTCTGCGCCTGGACTTCAAGAACTTCCAGCGGCATGTCTCTCTCACCAACGACGAAGCAGAGGGCTGGCGCGGAGAGATCCGCGACGGCGAAGTCGTCCGCACCCACGACGAAGCCATGGAGGAGGAAGAAGCCGCCCAGAACGAGGAGCCCGAGGAAGAGGAGTACGAAGAGAGCCAGTACGACGACGAAGGCGAAGCCGCGGACGAGTACGACGAAGACAACGGAGAGGAACCCGAGGAGGAGTACGCCGAAGACGACGAGAGCGAGTACGAGGGGGAAGACGAGGCGCCCGACGGCGAGGAGCCCGAGGAAGAGGAGTACGAGGAGGAAGAGGAGTACTACGACGACGACCGGTAGCACCGGACCATGGACCGCGGTTGCCCACCGGAGAGGCGCAGCGCCCCGCTCCGGGCGGAACCGCGAGGTGCTGGGTATCCCCCGACCGACGGGCGGTGTGTAGCCTTGCGCCTATAGGGCATTTCGTCCCCAACAGCCTATGTTGGCCTAAATACGGGCAGGAGCGGGGAGGCCGCACGCTTCGCCAAGGAGGACCGCATGAGCGCGAAGAAGAAGATCAAGCACACTGCCGGAACCGCCACGGGCAAGGCCAAGGAAGCCACCGGCAAGACCGTCGGCAATGAGAGCCTCGTTGCGAAGGGCAAGGCCCAGCAGGTCAAGGGCGACCTGGCGCAGGCGGGCCAGAAGGCCAAGGATGCGCTGAAGCACTAGGCCGTGTCTGACAAATGATCAGCGTCGCGCTGGTCTCGGGCGATGGGTAATGGCCTTGCAGTGGCGGTGGAAGCTGGCGATGCTGAGCCGGTGCCAGGGCAGCGGAAGAGAAGGCGTCAGCAGCAGGACGATGCGCGGCGGGCTGCCGCTCGCTTCGCGCCCGACGCGGGCCGTTGGGAGGTGCTCTTCGAGACCCAGGACGAGTCAGAGTGGCGTTCTCACGTCCAGAGTCTCCGAGTGGCGGACAGGCAGATCGACTGGACGACGGTGCGAGTCGACACGTTCTGTGGGCGCCTGATCCAGCCGACCACCTACCGGCTGAGCATCTTCGTGCCGACCCCCGCGCCCGATCCGGGCCAGAACTCCACCCATAATTGATCTTGTGGCTGGCAGAGGTGAGCTGACGGATGCGGCATGGGAGCGAACAGAGCCCCTGTTGCCGCAGGTGGATGGGCGTGGCCGTCCGTGGCGTGATCACCGGCAGGTGGTCAACGGCGTGCTGTGGCGGCTTCGGACCGGGGCTCCGTGGCGTGATCTCCCTGAGCGGTACGGGCCGTGGCAGACGGTCTACGAGCGGTTCGCCCGCTGGGAGGCGGACGGCACGTGGGCGAGGCTGCTGGAGCACGTCCAGGTCCGCGACGACGCGGTGGGCCGGGTGGAATGGACGGTCTCGGTCGACTCCACGGTCAACCGCGCTCACCAGCACGCGGCCGGCGCCCGCAAAAGGGGGACGCAGACGGGGACGAACTGGAAGATCCGGGCAGCTCGCAGGCGCGCCAGGCCCTCGGCCGGTCCCGAGGCGGGCTGACCACCAAGGTCCATCTCGTCGTCGACGGCCTGGGCCTGCCGCTGTCGATCGTGCTCACGCCCGGCAACGTCAACGACGCCACCGCGTTCGTCCAGGTCCTCGACGGGATCCGCATCCCTCGCGCCACCACGGGCCGGCCGCGCACGACACCGGATCGTGTGCTGGGCGACAAGGCCTATTCCAGCAGGGCGATCCGCCACCTGCTGCGGCGCCGGGGCATCGTGGCCACGATCCCCGAGCGCCGCGACCAGGTCGCCAACCGCCGACGGCGCGGAACCCTCGGCGGTCGGCCACCCGCCTTCGACCGGACCGCCTACCGCGACCGCAACGTGGTCGAACGATGCTTCGCCCGCCTGAAGCAGTTCCGCGCCATCGCCACCCGATTCGACAAGCTCGCCACCCGCTACCGCGCCGGACTCGTCCTGGCCTCCCTGATCCTCTGGCTCCGCGAACCGGCCAGATGATCATTTGTCAGACACGGCCTAGCACCTGATACCCGCCCCAGCGGCACAGACCGCCACCACAGGGGCGGCTCTGGCAACCTCGGCACGGCGAGGCACCAGCCCATCACGATTGCGCTCTCCAGCCAAGGGCAGCCCCGCCGCAGCGCAGTAGCCGCTCGATCGCACACACCTAAGTGGACGTTAAGTCCTGTTTCTCTCGGTTGGTGATCACTCGTACGTGTGAACGTCGGCCGTACTGGCGTGCCAGTCGGGGTTCGGGTGATGTTCTGCGGCGCATGGACAGACGGGCGTATCCGAG
>NZ_JBITGZ010000067.1:0-12915 GCF_044457565.1 Kitasatospora sp. NPDC050543
CGACCTGTACGAGCGGCTCGCCGCGGCCGGGTTCGGCTACGGCCCGGTGTTCCAGGGCCTGCGCGCCGCCTGGCGCCACGACGGCGACACCTACGCCGAGATCCGGCTGCCGGAGAGCGCCCACGAGGACGCCGAGCAGTACGGCCTGCACCCGGCGCTGCTCGACGCCGCGCTGCACGCCCTCGGTCTCGACATCGCCGACGGGGCGACCGCCGGCGGCCCCCGCCAGGCCCGGATCCCGTTCTCCTGGAACGGCGTCACCCTCTACGCCGCCGGCGCGAGCGCGCTGCGCCTGCGCCTGTCCGAGACCAGCCAGGACGCCGCCTCGCTGCTCCTGGCGGACGAGACCGGCCGACCGGTGGCCACGGTGGAGACCCTGGTCTCGCGCGAGGTCTCCGAGGACCAGGTGCGCAGTGCGCGCGGCGGCTTCGTCGAGTCGCTGTACCGGGTGGAGTGGACGGCGCTGCCGGTGTCCGCCGCGCCGGCCGGCCGCTGGGCCGTGCTGGGCGAGGACACGGCGGGGATGGGCGCGCAGGCGTTCGCCGATCTGGCGGAGCTGGGCGCGTCCGTCTACGCCGGACATCCCGTCCCGGATGCGGTGTTCCTGGCGCTGGAGCCGGGCGACGTCGCCGACGTCGCCTCGGCGGTGCGTGGTGCTCTGCACGGAGTGCTGGGCACGGTGCAGGAGTGGCTGGCGGACGAGCGGTTCGCGGCTTCGCGCCTCGTGCTGGTGACCCGTCGGGCCGTCGGCGCCGAGGTCGAGGACCTGGTGCACGCGCCGGTCTGGGGCCTGGTGCGTTCCGCGCAGTCCGAGAACCCCGACCGGCTGGTCCTGCTGGACCTGGACGGCGGCGACTTCTCCCGGGAGGCGCTCTCCGCCGCACTGGCGGGCGGCGAGCCCGAGCTCGCGGTGCGCGGCGGCGCCGTGCAGGTGCCGCGCCTGGCCCGGGTGGCCACCACCGTGGACGCCGTACCGGTGTTCGGCTCCTCCGGCACGGTCCTGGTGACCGGTGCTTCGGGCCTGCTGGGTGGTCTGGTGGCCCGTCATCTGGTGGCGGAGCACGGGGTGCGCAGCCTGCTGCTGGTCTCGCGCCGTGGTGCGGACGCGCCGGGTGCGGCCGAGCTGGTCGCGGAGCTGACCGGGGCCGGCGCCGCCGTCACGGTCGCTGCCTGCGACGTGGCCGACCGGGAGGCCCTGGCGGCCCTGCTGTCCGGCCACGAGCTGTCCGGCGTCGTTCACACGGCCGGCGTCCTGGACGACGGCATCGTCGCCTCCCTCACCCCCGACCGCCTCGACACCGTCCTGTACCCGAAGGTCGACGCGGCGCTCGCCCTGCACGAGCTGACCGCCGGCCACCCGCTCACCGCTTTCGTCCTCTTCTCCTCCGCTGCCGGGACACTCAGCAGCCCCGGCCAGGGCAACTACGCGGCCGCGAACGTCTTCCTGGACGCCCTCGCCGCCCGGCGCCGCGCCACCGGCCTGCCCGCCACCTCCCTCGCCTGGGGCCCGTGGGCCGACAGCAGCGGCATGGTCGGCAACCTGGACGAGCTGGACGTCCAGCGCATGAGCCGGGGCGGCATCCACGGCCTCGGCTCCACCGAGGGCCTGACCCTGCTGGACGCGGCCACGGCCACGGCCACGGCCGCCCTGGTGCCGATTCGCCTGGACCTGGCCGCCCTGCGCGCCCAGGCCGCCGCCGGCACCCTGCCCGCCCTGCTGCGGGGCCTGGTCCGGGTCCCGACCCGCCGGGTCGCCCGTGCCGGCTCCTCGGCGGGCGGCTCCGAGCTGGTCGCCCGCCTGCTGGCTCAGCCCGCCGACGACCGCGAGCAGACCCTGCTCGACCTGGTCCGCTCCCGCGTCGCCGCCGTCCTCGGCTACACCGACACGGCTGCCGTCGAGTCCTCGCGCGCGTTCAAGGAGCTGGGCTTCGACTCGCTGACCGCCGTCGAGCTGCGCAACGAGCTCAACGGCGCGAGCGGCCTGCGCCTGCCCGCGACCCTCGTCTTCGACTACCCCAGCCCGGGCGCGCTCGCCGCCTTCCTGCTCGCCGAACTCCTCGGCGGCGACGCGGACGAGAGCGCCGCCGCTACCCGCGCCGGTGCCACCCGCCCGTCCGCGGCCGCGAACGACGAGCCGATCGCCATCGTCGGCATGGCCTGCCGCTACCCGGGTGGCGTGGAGTCCCCCGAAGACCTGTGGCGCCTGGTCTTCGAGGCCGGTGACGCGATCTCCGGCTTCCCGACCAGCCGCGGCTGGGACCTGGACGGGCTCTACCACCCCGACCCGGACCACCAGGGCACCACCTACGCCCGCGAGGGCGGCTTCCTGCACGACGCGGGCCTGTTCGACCCGGACTTCTTCGGGATCTCGCCGCGTGAGGCGCTGGCGATGGACCCGCAGCAGCGGCTGCTGCTGGAGACCTCGTGGGAGGCCGTCGAGCGGGCCGGTATCGACCCGGCCTCGCTGCGCGGCAGCCGCACCGGTGTCTTCGCCGGCGTGATGTACCACGACTACGCCACCGGGATCAGCGAGCTCCCCGAGGGCGTCGAGGGCTACCTCGGCACCGGCGTCTCGGGCAGCATCGCCTCCGGCCGCGTGGCCTACACCTTCGGGCTCGAAGGCCCGGCGGTGACCGTCGACACGGCCTGCTCGTCCTCGCTGGTGGCCCTGCACTGGGCGATCCAGGCACTGCGCCAGGGTGAGTGCACGATGGCGCTCGCCGGCGGTGTCACCGTCATGGCGACGCCCGAGACCTTCGTCGACTTCAGCCGCCAGCGCGGCCTCTCGGCCGACGGGCGCTGCAAGGCGTTCTCGGCGGAGGCCGACGGCACCGGCTGGGGTGAGGGCGTCGGCATGCTGCTCGTCGAGCGGCTCTCCGACGCCCGCCGCAACGGCCACCAGGTACTGGCGGTGGTGCGCGGTAGCGCCGTCAACCAGGACGGTGCGAGCAACGGTCTCACCGCGCCGAACGGTCCGTCGCAGCAGCGGGTGATCCGGCAGGCGCTGGCGAATGCGGGTCTGGCGTCGGAGCAGGTGGATGCGGTGGAGGCGCACGGCACCGGTACGACGCTGGGTGACCCGATCGAGGCGCAGGCGCTGCTGAACACGTACGGGCGTGAGCGCTCGGCCGAACAGCCCTTGTGGCTGGGGTCGTTGAAGTCGAACATCGGTCACACCCAGGCCGCGGCCGGGGTGGGCGGGATCATCAAGATGGTGATGGCGATGCGGCACGGTGTGCTGCCGCAGACGCTGCATGTGAACGGGCCGTCGGCGAAGGTCGACTGGTCGGCCGGTGCGGTGGAGCTGCTGACGGAGCGTCGGGAGTGGCCGGAGACCGGCCGCCCGCGCCGCGCGGCGGTGTCGTCCTTCGGCATCAGCGGCACCAACGCCCACACCATCCTGGAGCAGGCCCCGGCCGCCGACCGCCGGGCCGAGCTTCCTGCCGTGGCCCCCGTCGAGGCTCCGGCCGTGCAGGCGTGGTTGCTCTCGGCGCGGAACGAGGAGGCGCTGCGCGAGCAGGCCGGCAGTCTGCTGACGCACCTCGGTGCCGGCACCGCGCTGTCCGAGGCGTCGGACGCCGATGTGGCGTACTCGCTGGCGACCGGGCGCGCCGTTCTGGAGCACCGGGCTGCCGTGGTCGCCGAGGACCGCGCGGAGTTCCTGGCCGGTCTCGCGGCGCTCGCCGCGGGCGAGTCGGCCGCGGCGAGCGTGCACGGCACCGCTGTGGCCGGCCGTGCGGCGTTCCTGTTCACCGGGCAGGGCAGCCAGCGGGCCGGGATGGGTGAGGAGTTGTACGGCGCCTACCCGGCGTTCCGCGAAGCGTTCGATGCGGTCTGCGCGGAGCTGGACCGGCACCTGGACCGTCCGCTGCGCGAGGTCATCGCCGACGCGGAGCTGCTGAACGAGACCGCGTACACCCAGCCGGCGCTGTTCGCGGTCGAGGTGGCGCTGTTCCGCCTGGTCGAGGCGTGGGGGGTGCGGCCGGACTTCCTGGCCGGGCACTCCATCGGTGAGCTGGCCGCCGCCCACGTGGCGGGTGTGCTGTCGCTGGCGGATGCCGCCGCGCTGGTGGCCGCTCGCGGCCGGCTGATGCAGGCGCTGCCGGCCGGTGGCGCGATGGTGGCGGTGCAGGCGACCGAGGACGAGGTGCTGCCGCTGCTGACGGACGAGGTGGCGATCGCCGCCGTCAACGGGCCGACGTCGGTGGTGATCTCCGGTGTCGAGGAAGCCGTTCAGCGGGCCGCGGAGCAAATGGCGGCCGAGGGTCGCAAGACCAAGCGGCTGACGGTGAGCCACGCGTTCCACTCGCCGTTGATGGACGGCATGCTGGACGAGTTCCGGGCTGTCGCGGAGCAGCTGACGTTCCAGGCCCCGCAGATCCCGATCGTCTCCACCCTGACAGGCGCCCTGGCCACGGCCGAGGAGCTGACCTCGCCCGACTACTGGGTGCGGCACGTGCGCGAGGCCGTGCGCTTCGCCGACGCCGTCCGGGTACTGGAGGCCGAGGGCGTCCGTACGTTCGTCGAGCTGGGTCCGGACGGGGTTCTGTCCGCGATGGGCCAGGACAGCGTGACGGCCGAGGCCGCCGCGTTCGTCCCCGTCCTGCGGGCCGGGCGGCCCGAGGCCCGTACGCTCACCACCGCGCTCGCCCAGGCCCACATCCGCGGCCGGGCCGTCGACTGGCAGGCCGTCTTCGCCGGCGCCGGCGCGCGCCGCGTCGAGCTGCCGACCTACGCCTTCCAACGCCAGTGGTACTGGCTGGAGAGCCAGGTGGCCCCGGCGGCCGCACCGGCCGTGGTCGACGCCGTGGACGCCCGCTTCTGGGAGGCCGTCGACAGCGGCGACTTCGAGGCGATCTCCGCGGCCCTCGATCTGGACGCCGACCGGCCGCTGGGCGAGGTTCTCGCCGCCCTCTCGGCCTGGCGCCGCCAGAGCCGCGAGCAGGCCACCGTGGACAGCTGGCGCTACCGAGCTACCTGGAAGCCGGTGACCGACACCGGTTCGGGGGCTCTCACCGGCACGTGGCTGCTGGTGGCCCCGGCGGGTCGTGGCGATGACGCGGTGGCGGCGTCCCTGGAGGGCATGCTCGTCGGGCGCGGTGTGGAGGTCCGTCGGGTCGGGCTGGATGGCCTCGCGGCCGATCGGGCCGCGGTGGCCGAGGCGCTGCGGGGTGCTCTCGGGGATGGCGCGCGGCCGTCCGGTGTGGTGTCGCTGGTGGCGGCTGCGGATGGGCCGGTGGCGACGCTGGTGCTGGTCCAGGCGCTGGGCGATGCCGGGGTCGATGCTCCGCTGTGGTGCGTGACGAGTGGTGCCGTCTCGACGGGCCGTTCGGAGCGGGTGGCCGATCCGGTGCAGGCGCAGGTCTGGGGTCTGGGCCGGGTGGTGGCGCTGGAGCACCCGTACCGCTGGGGCGGGTCGATCGACCTGCCGGAGACCCTGGACAAGCGGGTGCTCGGCCGGCTGGCCGGTGTTCTGGCCGGTGGCGGTGAGGACGAGGTCGCGGTGCGGGCGTCGGGTGTCTTCGCCCGCCGTCTGGTGCGGGCCGCGCGCGGCGATGCCGGTCCGTGGGCGCCGTCCGGCACGGTGCTGGTCACCGGTGGTACGGGTGCGCTGGGTGCGGAGGTGTCGCGTTGGCTGGCCCGGGGCGGTGCGGAGCACCTGGTGCTGACGAGCCGTCGGGGTCTGGATGCGCCGGGCGCGGCGGAGCTGCGGGACGAGCTGTCCGCCTTCGGTGTCACCGTGACGGTAGCCGCCTGCGACGTCGCGGACCGGGAGGCGCTGGCGCAGCTGCTGAGCGACCACCGGCTCTCGGCGGTCTTCCACACCGCGGGTGTTCTGGACGACGGCGTGATCGACGGTCTGACCGCCGAGCGCTTCACCGCCGTGGCCCGTCCGAAGGTGGACGCGGCCCGCAACCTGCACGAGCTGACCGCAGGTCACGACCTCTCGGCGTTCGTGCTGTTCTCTTCCATCGCGGGTTCGGTCGGCAGCGCCGGCCAGGGCAACTACGCTGCGGCCAACGCCTACCTCGACGCGCTTGCCGAGCAGCGCCGGGCCGACGGCCTGCCGGCCACCTCGATCGCCTGGGGCCCCTGGGCCGAAGGCGGCATGGCCGCAGACGGCACCGTCGAGCAGCGCCTGCGCCGCGACGGTGTGGCGGGCATGGCGCCGACGCTGGCCATCACCGCGATGCAGGACGCGCTCGACCAGGGCGACGCCGCCCTGACGATCGCCGACATCGCCTGGGAGCGCCTCGCCGCCGAGTTCGAGGCCGTTCGTCCGGGCGGGCTCTTCGCCGAGATCCCCGAGGTCCGGCGTCTGACGGCGGTGGCCGAAGCGGGTCGGGCGACCGGCTCCCCGGCTGCCGTCGGCTCCTCGCTGGCGCAGCGACTGGCCGGGCTGTCGTCCGCCGAGCGGGGCCGCGCCCTGCTGGACCTGGTGCGTGCCCAGGTCGCGGCGGTGCTCGGCTATGCCGGGTCGGAGTCGGTGGAGGCGGGCCGGGCGTTCAAGGAGCTGGGCTTCGACTCGCTGACCGCCGTCGACCTGCGCAACCGTCTCAACGCGGCCACCGGCCTGCGACTGCCGGCCACGCTGGTGTTCGACTACCCGTCGGCCACCGCGCTCGCCGACCACCTCGGCGCGGAACTGCTCGGCCTGCAGCCGATGAGCCCGACGGCCTCCGCCGCGACCATCGCGGTGGACGACGAGCCGATCGCCATCGTCGCGATGAGCTGCCGGTTCCCGGGTGGTGTGTCCTCGCCGGAGCAGCTGTGGCAGCTGCTGGTGGGCGGCGGTGACGCGATGTCGGGGCTGCCCACCGATCGTGGCTGGAACGTCGACACCCTCTACGACCCGGACCCCGACCAGGTCGGCAAGATCTACACCCGTGAGGGCGGCTTCCTCTACGACGCGGCGGAGTTCGACGCCGGGTTCTTCGGCATCTCGCCGCGTGAGGCCCTGTCGATGGACCCGCAGCAGCGGTTGCTGCTGGAGACGTCCTGGGAGGCGTTCGAGCGCGCCGGGATCGACCCGGCCACGGTGCGTGGCAGCCGGACCGGTGTCTTCGCCGGCACCAACGGCCAGGACTACCTGACGCTCGCGGCCAACTCGGCCGATGACCTGGAGGGTCACCTGGGCACCGGTACGGCGGCGAGTGTGGTCTCCGGGCGGTTGTCCTACACGTTCGGGCTTGAGGGTCCGGCCGTGACCGTTGACACGGCGTGCTCGTCGTCGCTGGTGGCGCTGCATCTGGCGGTGCAGGCGCTGCGTAACGGTGAGTGCACGCTGGCGCTGGCGGGTGGTGTCACCGTGATGGCGACGCCGGACACGTTCCTGGACTTCAGCCGCCAGCGTGGTCTGGCGGCCGATGGCCGGTGCAAGGCGTTCGCGGCCTCGGCGGACGGTACGGCCTGGGGCGAGGGTGTCGGCATGCTGCTCGTGGAGCGGCTGTCGGACGCGCGGCGCAACGGGCACCCGGTGCTCGCGGTGGTGCGCGGTAGCGCCGTGAACCAGGACGGTGCGTCCAACGGTCTGACGGCGCCGAACGGCCCGTCGCAGCAGCGGGTGATCCGCCAGGCGCTGGAGAGCGCGGGCCTGACGGCCGAGCAGGTGGACGCGGTCGAGGCACACGGCACGGGCACCGCCCTCGGCGACCCGATCGAGGCGCAGGCCCTGCTGGCCACCTACGGCCAGGAACGCCGCGACGGACGGGCCCTGCTGCTCGGCTCGGTGAAGTCCAACATCGGTCACACCCAGGCCGCGGCCGGCGTCGCGGGTGTGATCAAGATGGTCATGGCGATGCGGCAGGGTGTGCTGCCGAGGACGCTGCACGTCGACGCGCCGACCCCGCACGTCGAGTGGTCGTCCGGCGCCGTCGAACTGCTCACCGATAACCAGCCGTGGCCCGAGACGGGCGACCTCCGTCGCGCTGGCGTCTCGGCGTTCGGTGTGAGCGGGACGAACGCCCACACGATCCTGGAGCAGGCTCCGGTGGTCGAGGAGTCTGCCTCCGAGGTGTCGGTGTCGCTGCCGGTGGTGCCGGTGGTGGTGTCGGCGAAGAGTGCGGAGGCTCTCGCGGCGCAGGCCGTGGAGTTGGTGGCGCTGGTCGAGGGTGACGAGTCGCTGGGTCTGGTGGATCTGGGCTTCTCGCTGGCGACGGGCCGGGCCGCGTTCGAGCACCGGGCCGGGTTCGTTGCGGGGGACCGCGTGGAGCTGCTGGCCGGGTTGACCGGCCTGACCGGCTCCGGCGCGATGACGGAAGGCCGTACGGCGTTCCTGTTCACCGGCCAGGGCAGCCAGCGCGTGGGCATGGGCGAGGAGCTGTACGCCGGGTACCCGGTGTTCGCGGATGCCTTCGACGAGGTGTGCGCGCACCTGGACCAGTACCTGGAGCGGCCGCTGCGTGAGGCGATCGCGGACGAGACGCTGGTGAACGAGACGGGCTTCACGCAGCCGGCGTTGTTCGCGCTGGAGGTGGCGCTGTTCCGCCTGGTGGAGTCGTGGGGTCTGACGCCGGACGTTCTCGCGGGTCATTCGATCGGTGAGCTGGCCGCCGCGCACGTCGCCGGGGTGCTGTCCCTGGCGGACGCCGCGAGGCTGGTGGCGGCTCGTGGTCGCCTGATGCAGGCGCTGCCGCGCGGCGGAGCGATGGTGGCCGTCCAGGCGACGGAGGCGGAGGTGCTGCCGCTGCTGACCGAGGGCGTCGGTATCGCCGCCGTCAACGGGCCGATGTCCGTGGTGGTCTCGGGTGCCGAGGACGCGGTGCTCGCCGTGGCGGAGCAGCTGGCGGCCGAGGGCCGTAAGACCAAGCGACTGACGGTCAGTCACGCGTTCCACTCGCCGCTGATGGACGGCATGCTGGATGAGTTCCGTGCGGTGGCGGCCCGGTTGACGTTCGAGGTTCCCCGGATCCCGATCGTCTCCACCCTCACCGGCGCGCTCTCGTCCACCGAGCTGACCGATCCCGAGTACTGGGTGCGGCACGTCCGTGAGGCGGTGCGCTTCGCCGACGCGGTCCAGGTGTTGGAGGCCGACGGGGTCCGTACGTTCGTCGAGCTGGGTCCGGACGGTGTGCTGTCCGCGATGGGCCAGGAGAGCGCCGGCGAAGCCGCGTTCGTCCCGGTTCTGCGGGCCGGCCGGCCCGAGGCCCGTACGCTCACCACCGCCCTGGCCCAGGCCCACGTCCGCGGCGCCAAGGTGGACTGGCAGGCCGTCTTCGCCGGCACCGGCGCCCGCCGCATCGACCTGCCGACCTACGCCTTCCAGCGCCAGCGCTACTGGCCGGAACCGGCGAGCCGGGCTGCCGGGGATGTGGCCTCCGTCGGTCTGGCGGCTGCGGGGCACCCGTTGCTGGGTGCGGCCGTCCCGCTCGCCGCGGTGGACGGGTTCCTCTTCACGGGCCGGCTGTCGGTACAGTCGCACCCGTGGCTGGCCGACCACGCCGTGATGGGCTCGGTACTGCTGCCGGGCACGGCGTTCGTCGAGCTGGCGATCCGCGCCGGCGACCAGGTCGGCTGCGGGGTGCTGGAGGAGCTGACCCTGGCCGCGCCGCTGGTCCTGCCCGACCAGGGCGGTGTCCAGGTGCAGCTGGTGGTCGAGGAAGCCGACGAGTCGGGCCGCCGCGCGGTCAGCCTGCACTCCCGGCTGGAGGACTCCACGGACGGCGAGCTCTGGACGCGGCACGCCACCGGTGTGCTCGCGCCGAGCCACGGCGCGGCGGCCCCGTCCTTCGATCTCGCCCAGTGGCCGCCGCAGGGTGCCACTGCGGCCGAGGTCGACGACCTCTATGCGTTCTTCCTGGACGCCGGGTTCGGGTACGGGCCGGTGTTCCAGGGCCTGCGGGCCGCCTGGCGACTGGGCGACGACGTCTACGCCGAGGTCCGCCTGCCGGACAGCGCTCGCGACGACGCCGCCGGCTTCGGCCTGCACCCGGCGCTGCTCGACGCCGCGCTGCATGCGGTCGGCATCGGCGACCTGCTGGAGGAGAGCGGCGGTGGCCGCCTCCCGTTCGCCTGGAGCGGTGTGACCCTGCACGCGGCCGGGGCCTCGGCCCTGCGGGTGCGGATGTCCCCGGCGGGCCGTGACACGGTGTCCCTGGAGCTGGCCGACGAGTCGGGCCGTCCGGTGGCCTCCGTGGCGTCCCTCGCGATGCGCGAGGTGTCGGCGGAGCAGGTCCGGGCGGCGAGCGGTGGTCCCACCGAGTCGCTGTACCGGATGGAGTGGACCGCTCTGCCGGTGTCCGCGGCCCCGGCCGGCCGCTGGGCCGTGCTGGGCGCGGACGGGTTCGGTGCGCAGGCGTACGCGGACCTGGCGGCGCTGGGCGTGTCCGTCGACGCGGGGCACCCCGTCCCGGACGCGGTGTTCCTGGCACTCGAGCCGCGCGAGGCCGCCGACGTGGCCTCGGCTGCGCGCTCCGCCCTGCACGGTGTGCTGGGCACGGTGCAGGAGTGGCTGGCGGACGAGCGGTTCGCGGCCTCGCGTCTGGTGCTGGTGACCCGCCGGGCCGTCGGTACCGAGGTCGAGGACCTGGTGCACGCCCCGGTCTGGGGTCTGGTGCGCTCGGCGCAGTCGGAGAACCCCGGTCGCTTCGTCCTGCTGGACGTCGACGGCCCGGGGGTCCCGAACGAGCTGCTCTCCGCCGCGCTGGCGGCCGGCGAGCCCGAGCTCGCGGTGCGCGAGGGCGTCGTCCGGGTGCCGCGCCTGGCCCGGGTCGCCGTCGACCCGCAGGCCGGGCCGGTGTTCGGCGGTACGGGCACGGTCCTGGTGACGGGTGCCTCGGGTCTGCTGGGCGGCCTGGTGGCCCGGCACCTGGTGGCGGAGCACGGGGTGCGCAGTCTGCTGCTGGTCTCGCGTCGTGGCGCGGATGCGCCGGGTGCGGCCGAGCTGGTCGCCGAGCTGTCCCAGGCGGGCGCGTCCGTCGAGGTGGCGGCCTGCGACGTCGCCGACCGCGATGCGCTCGCTGCCGTCCTTGCCGGACACGAGCTGTCCGGTGTGGTCCACACGGCCGGTGTCCTGGACGACGGCATCGTCGCCTCGCTCACGGCCGAGCGGCTCGACACCGTCCTCTCCCCGAAGGTCGACGCGGCGCTCGCCCTGCACGACCTGACCGCCGGTCACCCGCTGACCGCGTTCGTCCTGTTCTCCTCCGCCGCCGGTGCCTTCGGCGGGCCTGGCCAGGGCAACTACGCCGCGGCGAACGTCTTCCTGGACGCGCTCGCGGCGCAGCGCCGGTCCGCCGGCCTGCCCGCCACCTCCCTGGCCTGGGGCCCCTGGGCCGACGGCGCCGGGATGGTCGGCAGCCTGGACGCGCTCGACGCGCGGCGCATCAGCCGCGGCGGCGTGCAGGGTCTGCTCGCCGCCGAGGGGCTGGCGCTCTTCGACGCGGCGGTCGCCACAGGCGACGCGCTGGTGGTCCCGATCCGGCTCGACCTGGCCGCCCTGCGTGCCGAGGCGACGGCCGGCACGCTGCCGCCGCTGCTGCGCGCGTTGGTCCGGACCCCGGTCCGGCGCGCCGTCGAGAACGGGATGCCCGGCCAGACGGCGGGCTCGGCCCTGGCACAGCGCCTGCTGGCCTTGCCGGGCGAGGAGCGCGAGGCGGTCCTGCTGGACCTGGTCCGCTCCCGGGTGGCCCGCGTCCTCGGCTACGCCGACGCGAGTGCCGTGGAGTCATCGAAGGCCTTCAAGGAGCTGGGCTTCGACTCGCTGACGGCGGTCGAGCTGCGCAATGAGCTGAACGGCGCGACGGGCCTGCGGCTGCCGGCGACGCTCGTCTTCGACTACCCGAGCCCTGGCGCCCTCGCCGCCTTCCTCCTGACCGAGCTGGTCAGCGAGGAGCAGGTGGCAGCGGTCGCGGTCCGTGGCCCGGTGGTGGATGACGAGGCGATCGCGATCGTCGGTATGGCCTGCCGCTACCCGGGCGGTGTGGAGTCCCCGGAGGATCTGTGGCGCCTGGTGTCCGAGGGCCGGGACGCGGTGTCCGGCTTCCCGGCGGGTCGTGGCTGGGATCTGGAGAACCTCTACCACCCCGACCCCGATCACCAGGGCACCTCGTACGCCCGTGAGGGCGGGTTCCTGCACGACGCGGGCCTGTTCGACCCGGCGTTCTTCGGGATCTCGCCGCGTGAGGCGCTGGCGATGGACCCGCAGCAGCGGCTGCTGCTGGAGACCTCGTGGGAGGCCGTCGAGCGGGCGGGCATCGACCCGGCGACGCTGCGCGGCAGCCGGACCGGCGTGTTCGCGGGTGTGATGTACCACGACTACGCGACGGGCGTCGGCGAGCTCCCGGACGGCGTGGAGGGCTACCTCGGCACGGGCGTGTCGGGCAGCATCGCGTCCGGGCGTGTCGCGTACACCTTCGGCCTGGAGGGCCCGGCGGTCACGGTCGACACGGCGTGCTCGTCCTCGCTGGTCGCGCTGCACTGGGCGATCCAGGCGCTGCGTAACGGCGAGTGCACGATGGCGCTGGCCGGCGGCGTGGCGATCATGGCCACCCCGGAGGTGTTCGTCGACTTCAGCCGCCAGCGGGCCCTGTCCTCCGACGGGCGCTGCAAGGCGTTCTCGGACGACGCGGACGGTACGGGCTGGGGCGAGGGTGTCGGCATGCTGCTCGTGGAGCGGTTGTCGGACGCGCGCCGCAACGGGCACCAGGTGCTGGCGATCGTGCGCGGTAGCGCCGTCAACCAGGACGGTGCGAGCAACGGTCTCACCGCGCCGAACGGTCCGTCGCAGCAGCGGGTGATCCGGCAGGCGCTGGCGAACGCCGGTCTGGCGTCGGAGCAGGTGGACGTCGTCGAGGCGCACGGCACCGGTACGACGCTGGGTGACCCGATCGAGGCGCAGGCGCTGCTGAACACGTACGGGCGTGAGCGTTCGGCGGAGCAGCCGTTGTGGCTGGGGTCGTTGAAGTCGAACATCGG
>NZ_JBITGZ010000068.1:0-12440 GCF_044457565.1 Kitasatospora sp. NPDC050543
ACGCCTACAAGCACGCGTTCGCCACCGCGGCCGTCATCTGCCTCGTCGCCGGCGCCGTCCCCTTCCTGATCCGCCAGATCAAGCCGACCACCACCACCGCGGCCAACGCCCAGGCGGACCTCACCAGCCCCGAGCTGGCCAAGACCGACGCCTGACGAGGCGTCCACCCTCGCGGCCAGGGACAGGGCGCGAGGGGACTGAACCCCACCGGGTCGACGAGGGCATCGCGACCACCAGGGGTTCAGCCCGACACGCGGCTCCCGCCCGGACTCCCTCCGGGCGGGGGCCGCTTTCGCATGCCCGTACCGCCCCTGCCCGCTGCGCCTGCACCCGGCCTTCGCTTGCTCCCCGCCGCCCCGGCTACTCCAGGCCGTAGCCCTCCTCGACCAGCGGCAGCGGCCCGGCGGCCTCCAGGTCCTGATCGTCCACCGCGAACGTCCGCACCCGGCCAGGCGCGCTCCACGGCGTCTCGAAGCGCACCGTCACCCGCCCCACCCCGCTGCCCTGCACCCACCCCGGCCCGAACTGTGCGTGCGTCACGTCCTGGCCCGGGTACCAGCGCGGCACGGCGGGCGGCTGCGCCGCCGCGGGCTCGGCCGCGCGCGCCGGCCGCTCCTCGTCCGGCGCCTGCTCGTGCACCGCCTGCGCGAAGAGATCCTCCTGGGTGTAGTCGGCCAGCTGGGACACCCCGACGCCGAGCAGCCGCACCCCGCCGGTGATGTCCACCTGCGAGGCCAGCCGCAGCGCCGTGTCGGCGATCACCGCCTCGTCGTCGGTCGGGCCGCGCAGCGTCTCCGACCTGGTCAATGTGGAGAAGTCGAAACGCCGGACCTTGAGCACCACCGTCCGCCCCGAGCGCCCGGCCGCCCGCAGGCGCCGTACGCAGCGGCCCGCCAGCACCTCCACCTCACGCAGGATCCGGTCCCGATCCGCGAGGTCGACCTCGAAGGTGTCCTCCACCGAGATCGACTTGGCGTCCCGCTCCGCCACCACCGGCCGCTCGTCCAGCCCCAGCGACATCTGGTGCACGCCCGTCCCGTGCGCCCGGCCCAGCAGCTGCACCAGCTCTGCCTCGCCGGCCTCCGCCAGGTCCGCGACGGTGTTCAGCCCGGCGCGGCGCAGCGCCTGCTCGGTCGCCGGGCCGATCCCGGGCAGCGCGCGGACGGGCATCGGCCCGAGCACCGCACGCTCCTGGCCGAGGCCCACCAGCACCAGCCCGTCCGGTTTGGCCTGCTCGGAGGCGATCTTCGCCATCAACTTGGACCCGGCCGCGCCCACCGAGGCCGTCAGCCCTGTCCGGCGCCTGATGTCCGCCCGCAGGTCCTCCGCCAGGGCCAGCACCAGCCGGGCGCCCTCGGCGGCGTCCCGCGCCTGCGCCAGCGCCGGGCCGTACGGGCCCGCCTCCAGGTCGACGAAGGCCTCGTCCAGGCTGAGCGGCTCCACCAGCGGGGAGATCTCCCGCAACAGGCTCATCACCAGCTCGCTGACCGGGCGGTAGGCGTCGAAGCGGCCCGCCAGGAAGGCCGCGTTGGGGCACAGCCGCCGGGCCTGCGCCATCGGCATCGCCGAGTGCACCCCGAAACGCCGCGCCTCGTACGAGGCGGTGGACACCACGCCCCGGCCGCCCAGCCCGCCGACCACCACCGGCTTGCCGCGCAGGCTCGGCTTGGCCGCCTGCTCCACCGCGGCGAAGAAGGCGTCCATGTCGAGGTGGATGATGCTCGGCAGTGACCGCACCAACCGATCATGCCGCACGGGTCCGACAACGCCCCCACCCCCGGGCCGAGCGGGCGCCCGGCACAGGGGCCTGGGCGGTCGCTCAGCGCCCGCCCGCGTCCGCCAGCGCCTTGGGGATGCCGGGCTCCTGCGGGCCGAGCAACGCCGGGTCGGGGCGCAGCCAGGCGTTGAGCGCCGCCTTGCCCGCGCCGGGGATCTCCCGCAGGCCGCCGTAGAGCCAGGTGGCGTCGTGCACCTCGGGCACCCCGACCGCGTACGAGTCGACGCCCGCCGCCTGGCAGAGCGCCAGGGCCCGGCGGACGTGGAAGTCCTGACTGACCAGTACGGCGCGGGAGACCCCGAAGATCCGCCGGGCGCGGGTGCAGCTGTCCCAGGTGTCGAATCCGGCGTAGTCACCGACCACCCGTACCTCGGGCACGCCGTGCCCCACCAGGTAGCCGCGCATCGCGTCGGTCTCGTCGTAGCTCGCCCGCCCGTTGTCGCCGGTGACCAGGATCGCCTGCACCTTGTGGTGCTGGTACAGCTCCAGCGCGGCGTCCAGCCGGTGTGCCAGGTACGGGGACGGCGTGCCGTTGTCCAGCCCGGCGCCGAACACGACCGCGACGGGCGCCTCGGGCGCGCTCGCGACCGTGCCCACCCGCTCGCCCGAGCCCACCCAGAGCCAGGCGCTGGGCGCCAGCGCCAGCGAGCACGCCACGGTGGCCAGCTGGAAGAGCCTGCGCTGCGTCCTGCGCTGTTTCAGCCCGCCTGCCCATGCCACGACGATCCCCACGTGTCCCTCCCCGCCCGCCTGCTCTCCACCAGCCCTGACGACGACGCAGGCCCGGACGGTTCCCCGTCCGGGCCTGCGAGTGGATCAGTGGCGCGGGTCAGCCCGCGCGGTTGCGGCGCTGGGCCAGTTCGTCGGCCGGGTCGTGGCCGATCACGGTCTCGCCGGTGTCGGTACGCTCGGCGTGCAGCCGGCCGAGGGCACTCTCCAGCTCCTGCCAGACCGCGCCGACCGCGATCCCGAAGACGCCCTGACCACCCTTCAGCAGGTCCACGACCTGCTGGGCGGTGGTGCACTCGTAGACGACGGCGCCGTCGCACATCAGCGTCAACCCGGCCAGGTCGCCGACCTCGGCGGACTGCAGATGGGTGACCGCCACCCGGATGTTCTGGAGCGAGACGCCCGCGTCCAGCAGCCGCTTGACGATCTTCAGCAGTAGGACATCGCGGAAGCTGTAGAGCCGCTGGCTGCTCGCGGGGTACACCGAGCGCACGCTCGGCTCCAGCAGGCCGGTACGGGCCCAGTAGTCCAGCTGGCGGTAGGTGATCCCGGCGGCCGCGCACGCCGTCGGGCCGCGGT
Source organism: Kitasatospora sp. NPDC050543 (assembly GCF_044457565.1). Taxonomy (NCBI): domain Bacteria; kingdom Bacillati; phylum Actinomycetota; class Actinomycetes; order Kitasatosporales; family Streptomycetaceae; genus Kitasatospora; species Kitasatospora sp. NPDC050543. Next base: position 3,086 of record NZ_JBITGZ010000068.1, read on the forward strand.
AGCCGACCAGGGCGGACGTCGGACCGAGCCGCTCGATCGCGGGCTGTCCGGCCTGGACGGCGGGAAAGCGCCCCATCCTGGGCCGTTCGGCGGTGCCGTGCTCGGCGGGCTGCGACTCCCAGGCGCACTCCTGAACGCTCCTGGCGGCGCGCGGAAGGTGCACGGAGCACAGGCCTCCAACGGCCGCTTCATCGCCGGTGCTGGTCATGCCTACCTCCGTCCACTCCATGCTGCGAGCAACCGGCTGCAGGCAGTCCCGGGCAGCCACTCCTGACGGTAGGCAGTCACCCATGACCCGTCAACGATCGCCACGCCGGGCGGGAGAAACTGCATCACTCAGGAGAGTGGTTTTTCGTGCCCTCAGTGTGGGTACGTGGACGGATTTTGGCAAAACGGCCGGACACGGCCCGACTCCCGAGCCGGAGAACTGCTACAGCTGGGCCGCCGCGGCTGAGCACGATACGACTGACCTGGGTTCGGCGGAGTCGCCGAGCCCGACCCGCTACTGCTGGCCGCCGCCGAAGTCCTCGGGCGAGACCTGGTCGAGGAACTCGCGGAACTTCTCGACCTCGTCCTCCTGCTCGTCCGGGATCGCGATGCCCGCCTCGGCGAGCACCTCCTCGCTCCCGTAGATCGGCGTCCCGGTGCGCAGCGCCAGCGCTATCGCGTCCGAAGGACGGGCGCTGACCTCGACACCCCCGGTGAACACCAGCTCGGCGTAGAACACGCCCTCGCGCAGGTCGGTGATCCGCACCTCGGTGAGCTGCTGGCCCAGCGCCTCCAGCACGTCCTTGAACAGGTCGTGGGTCAGCGGGCGCACCGGCGTCATGCCCTGCTGGGCGAAGGCGATCGCGGTCGCCTCACCGGGGCCGATCCAGATCGGCAGGTACCGATCGCCCCCTACCTCCCGCAGCAGCACGATCGGCTGGTTGGAAGGCATCTCCACCCGGACACCCACGACGTCGAGCTCATTCACAGTGGCAACCCTATGGCCCACACCGCCGATATGAAAGCGCAACCGGGACCGGCCTGGTCACAGAGGCCGTATCCGGCCGGTCCGGGGCCCGCCGCGGCCGGCTCCCCGACCCCCCGCCCCTCGTAGGCGCCTCGGCGGGGCCGGCTGCGACGCCCCTCAGGACTTGGTCCGCAGACCCGCCTGCACCATGGCCGCGTGTAGCCGGACCGACAGCGTCGCCAGCTCCCGCGCGGTGGCCTCGGCATGGGCCCTGGTCTGCGGATTGCGGTGGCGGCGCAGCGGGGCGACGATCTGGTCGACCAGGGCGACCTCACGGTCGGCGGCGGCCTTCATGGCCCGCAGGTGGCGCGGCTCCAGCCCGTACCGGCCCAGCTCCGCGACCAGCCTGGCCACCTGCAGCGCCTCCCCGTCGTACCCGCCGTCGGCGCCGGGCGCCACCAGCCCGTACGACTCCCACTCACTCAGCTCGCCCTCGCCGGCCTCGGCGGCGGCGAGCAGCTCGGCGCGGCCCAGCCGGACGCCGGACGCCGCGTCGGTCCCCGCCACCAGCTCGCGGTCCGCTTCCTCCAGCGGGCCGGGCCTGGCCTCGGGTGCGGGCAGCGCCGGCGGCGCCTCGCCGCGCTCGATCGCGTCCAGGTGCTCCCGGATCACCCGCAGCGGCAGGTAGTGGTCGCGTTGCATCCGCAGCACGTACGCCAGCCGCTCGACGTCCGCCGGGCTGAACTTGCGGTACCCCGAGGGGGTACGCCGCGGCTCGACCAGGCCCTCGGCCTCCAGGAACCTGATCTTGGAGATCGTCACCTCGGGAAAGTCGTCCCGCAGGAAGGCCAGCACCGCGCCGATGCTCAGCAGGTCGTCGCCGCGCCGGCGGACGTCCCCGGCGCGCCACTCCGGGCGGACCGGCTGCCGAGGGGCCGCGACCAATCCCCGTGCGCCCGGCTCCGACTGTGGGCCGGACGGCACGGGGGTGGCCGCCCCGAGAGATGTAGGAGTATTCGCGCTCACTCGGGCTCCTGCCGAAGTCGTGTGTCAGTACCCCCGGTTGTGGCTGGCGAAGAACACCAGCCGGTACTTCCCGATCTGCACCTCGTCACCGTTGTGCAGCGGCACCTCGTCGATCCGCTCCCGGTTGACGTACGTGCCGTTGAGGCTGCCCACGTCGGCCACGGTGAAGCCGCCGCCGGGCGTCCGTCGGAACTCCACGTGCCGGCGCGAGACCGTCACGTCGTCCAGGAAGATGTCACCCTCCGGGTGACGGCCCGCGGTGGTCTTGTCGGCGTCCAGGAGGAACCGGCTGCCGGAGTTCGGACCGCGCTGCACGATCAGCAGGGCCGAACCCGGTGGGAGCGCGTCGATCGCCGACAGCACCTCGGGCGAGAGCGCCGGCGTGGCGCCGGTGCTGGTCGCGTTGGGGTCGTAGGACTCCAGGCCGGAGATCGAGATCGTCGAGGTGGTCTCCGCGGCCCCCTCGGGCAGCGCACCCCCCCGCAACGCGGTGCCGCAGTTGGAGCAGAAGCGGGCCGCGGCGGGGTTCTGGTTCCCGCACCTCGGACACGCACTGGTGCCAGCCATGTTCACAGCCTCCTGGCGCGGCACACCCGACGGGTCGTGCCCGGCGTAGGGATCCGGGGCAAACCCTCCACCAAAGGTTGAGGGTCCTGACTGGAAACCTATGCGCGGGGCGCCGGAGGGGTCAACCGACGCGCCGTAGCCCGCGGGATTCCCGCCGACCTGGGCGTCCGCGCCGTCCAGGAACACCGGGAACTCCGCGGTGTACTCGGACGACTCGGGAGACGGCCGCATCCCCGGCACGGCCGCCTCGTCCTCGGCCTTGCGATGGCGCGCGGTGGGCGCATCGACAGCCGCACCACGGCGGTTGTTGCGGCCGAACAACTTCGAGAAGAAACTCACGGGCGAATCCCCTTGCGTGTGACAGACCCGCCCGCGGGGCAGGGTGAGAACCTCGGACAGGCTGCGATCCCGGCTCTGTACCGGGACGACGGAAGTGATGCTCCGACAGGCAGCGGTTTGGACCAGTGTCGCCGACGGGCTGCGGACAGCCCCCACCGGGGGCTCCCCGCAGGTGACGGACCGTACGACGGGTGCGCCGTCACTTCGCCGCCGGCTTGGCGTAGAGCGGTGGGCGCAGCTCGGTGAGCGCGTCCACGACGACCTTCTGCTGCTGGACGATGGTGGCGCGTGCCTGGTGACTCTCCAATGTACGGACCACACCACCCGGAATGTTCAGCGCGGGCGTCAGATCCTGCGGGTTACCGACGACGGTGAACCGGTACGGCTGCGAAACCTTCTTGCCGTCGATCTGTACGCCGCCCCCCGTGACATCGGTGAAGTAGGTGTCGACCACCACACGCACATCGTTGATCTGAATCGCCTCCGCCCCCGCTGCTCGGAGTTCCTGCAGGGTGTCCAGCAGCATATCGGCCTTCACCTGCCCTTGGGGATCATCGACCGTGAGTACGATGCCCGGTCCTGTGGCCTTGACGGTCCCGGCGAGGATGCCGAGCTCCGTCACCTTCTTCCTGGTCTGCTCCTGAGCCTCCTTGGCCTGGTTGGAACTGTTCTCCAACTGGGCCAGGGACTGCTCGAGCTGCGCCTTCTCCTGCTGGAGACGCTGCTGACGGCTGTCCAGTTCGTCGAGGATGCGGACCAAATCCTCCTGACGTGCGCCGCGCAGCTGGCTGTGGTCGTTGGTGGAGCGGACCTGGATCGCCAGGGCCAGGCCCAGCGAGAACAGCAGCAGGGCGACCACCAGCTGACCCCGCGACAGCCTGGGCGGCCACAGTGCGGCGCGCAGGCGGCGCCTGCCGTTGGCCTGCACGGCGGGAGCGGGAGCAGTGTCGGCAACGGCGGCGGGCACGGGTGCCTGGGCCGGCGTCTGCGCCGGCTCCGCGGGCGCCTCCTCGGCCTTCTCACCCGGCTCGGACTTCTTGATCGCTACCGGCGCCACGGCCGCCACAGCCGCTGCCGCCGGGCCTGCCGCCGCGGCCTCGTCAGCCTCGTCAGCCCTGTCAGCCTCATCGGCGGCCTGCGCGGCCTTCGACGGCGCCGCCGACGCCCGCCGCTCGGACGGCTCAGGTTCGCCGGAAGGTATGACCCGGTCGGAGGACACGGCCAGGACCGGCGCGGCCGGCTCATCGACGGCCGCGGGATCCACCGCGGGCACACCCTCGCCGCCGTCGGCAGCGACGGTCACCTCGGCGGCCGTGTCCTCCTCGACCTGGCCGTCGACGACTCCACCGTCAGCGGGCTCGGCACCGTTCACCCCGGCGCCGACAGCCTGGGCATCGTCGACCTCGGCACCATTGACCTTGCCACCCTCGGCCCTGTCGTCCTGCCCCACGTCTGCTCCTGCCCGTCCGATCCGTCCGTCCTCCTCCCCCCGCCCCCGTTCGGGCTCAGGCGCGGAAGACATGGCGCCTGATCGCGGCCGCGTTGGAGAAGATCCGGATGCCGAGCACGACGACCACACCGGTGGACAGCTGCGAGCCGACGCCGAGCTGGTCACCGAGGAAGACGATCAGCGCCGCGACGACCACGTTGGACAGGAAGGACACCACGAAGACCTTGTCGTCGAAGATCCCGTCCAGCATCGCGCGGACACCACCGAACACCGCGTCCAGCGCCGCCACCACGGCGATCGGCAGGTACGGCACAACGGCGTCGGGCACCTCGGGCTGGACGAAGAGGCCGACGACCACCCCGATCACGAGACCCAGTACGGCAATCACGGTCTAGTTGCTCCTGTCCCAGCGGAAGGCGACCCGGGGGTCGCGGTCGGCGTCTTGCGCGGCCTGGCGTTGGTGGTGGCGGAGTGCGTCGGCGTCGGCGTGGTCGTGAGAGAGGGCGTGGCGGTCGGCGTCGGCGTCGCCGTCGCGGAAGCCGTCGGCGTCGCGGAGGGCGCCGCGCCCGCCGTGGCACCGGCCGTGGCCGAGTCTGCGGGCTGAGCGGTGCGGAGGGTCACCCCGACCGCGGCCGGCAGCGTCAGCTTCTTCTGCACGGAGAGATCGGACTTGATGCCGTAGTTCTCCTGCAACAGGTGCAGGTACCGCCCCGCCACGCCGTTGTCGAACGCCGGACCCAGCTTGGGCCCGTCCCCCAGCGCCAGCACGGTGTACGGCGGCACGAGCGGCCGGTTGTCCACCAGCACGGCCTCCCCCGCGTTCCTGATCGCCGAGAGCGCGGTCAGCCGCTGCCCGTTGACGGAGACCGCCTCCGCGCCGGCCTGCCAGAGCCCGTTGACGACCAGCTGCATGTCACGGTCGCGCAGCCGCCCGGTGTTGGAGAACCCCTCGGCCGCCCGCGGGTCGACGTTGCCACCGGCCCCCGTACCGGCGGCGTCCTCGATCACCAGCCGCACGCCGGGCCCCGTGACCTCCCCCGTGCCCACCGACCCCGCCAGCTCCGCGAGCCCGGCGTCCCCGGTGGACTGCAGCGCCTGCTGCTGCGCGCCGGTGACCCTGCGCCGCAGCTCCTGCACCTGTTGCTGAAGGCGGTCAGCCGCCCCCGTGGTGTCCGTGACCCGATGGATCAGCGCGTCGCGCTCCTTGGCCAGCGTCGGCTCGGCCTCGCGCGCGTTCACGGCGCCGACCGTCACGACCGCCCCCACCAGAGCCAGCCCGATCGCCAGCGTCACCAGCCCGCGGCCCGTGGTCGGCATGCGCCGGTTGCGCTCGCCGCCCCTGGCCTCGGCCGCCTCGGCGTAGCCCTCGTCCAGGCCGTGGGTCATCACGCTGGTCAGCAGGGACATCGAGGCGTCAGGGCGGTTGAATCTTCCGTCCCTGGAACTCGGTGTCGGCGTCGCTGGCATGCGGACCATCGTCCCACGTCGCTGCGAGCGCCTGTGCACAACCCCTGTGGTCACCGGCCGCCCACACGGCGCGGACCAGCATCAATGGTGCGAACCGGACAGAGGTGGGGCGGCACCGGCCGCCCCACCCGCGCTCTGCCCGTTACCTTCCGGCGCCCTCCACCACCGCCGCCCACTCGTCCAGCAGTCGCTCCGCCGCCTCGTCGTCCGGGCCCTCGGCCCACAGGTGCGTCACGGCCTCCGCCGGGTCCGGCAGGACGAGCGTCCAGCGGCCGTCCGCCTCGACCACCCGCACCCCGTCGGTGGTGTCCAGCGTGCGGTTGCCCGCGGCCTCGACGACCGAGCGCATCACCATGCCCTTGGCCGCCCATGGGGTGGCGATGTCCCGCCGGTGGATGTGCGCCTGCGGGATCCGGGCATCGATCTGACTGAGCGTCAGCTGTGTCCGCGCCACCAACCCGACCAGCCGGACGAAGGCCGCCGCGCCGTCCAGCACACCGCTGAACTCCGGCACCACGAACCCGCCCCGGCCGTCACCGCCGAACACCGTGCCCTCCTGGGCACAGGCCTTGGCCAGGTCGTCGGGGGTGGTGGTCGTCCAGATCACCTGGGTGCCGTGGTACGCCGCCACCTGCTCGGCGATCCGGGTCGTGGTGACCGGCAACGCGACCTGGCCGCTGCGCCGCTCGGCCGCGACGAGGTCGAGCAGCACCAGCAGCGCCCGATCGTCACCGATCACCCGGCCGAGCTCGTCCACGAACGAGACGCGCTCGCCGACCGGATCGAAGCGCACCCCGAAGGCCGCCCGGGAGGACGCCACCAGCTCGCCCAGCCTGGCCAGCCCGGCCCGGCGGGACTCGGCGTCCTCGGTGGGCCTGGCCTCGTCGAGCCCGCCGGAGACGGTCAGGGCCTCCACCCCGAGCCGGCCGAGGATGCTGGGCAGGACGAGCCCGGCGCTGCCGTGCGCGGTGTCCACCACGACCTTCAGTCCGGCCTCCCGGACCCCGGTGATGTCCACGGTCCGCAGCAGGTTGCCCGCGTAGGAGTCGAAGACGCTGGATGGGAAGGTCAGGTCGCCGATCTCCCCGGGGAACGCCCTGCGGTACTCCTGGCGGGCGTAGACGCGGTCCAGCTTGCGCTGGCCGGCCTGCGAGAGGTCGGCGCCGCGCTCGTCGAAGAAGAGGATGTCGAGCGAGTCCGGCACCCCCGGTGTGGTCCGCAGGAAGATCCCGCCGGCACTGCCGCGTGCGGTGTGCTGCCGAGCCACCGGCATCGGTACGTTCTCCAGGTCACGGACGTCGATGGCGCTGGTCTGGAGCGCCGAGATCATCGCCCGCTTGAGGGCACGCGCGCCACGCGAGTGGTCACGCGCGATGGTGACGGTCGCGCCCTTCTTCAGCGTCGTCGCGTACGCGCCCGCCAGCCGGACGGCCAGCTCGGGGGTGATCTCGACATTGAGGATGCCCGAGACGCCGCGGACACCGAAGAGGTGCTCCTGCCCGCGGGACTCCCAGATCACCGAGGTGTTGACGACGGCTCCGGCCTCGATCGTCTTGAACGGGTAGACCCGGACGTTGCCCGCGATGATCGACTCCTCGCCGATCAGGCACTCGTCGCCGATCACCGCGCCGTCGTCGATCCGTGCGGCCCGCATCACGTCGGTGTTCTTTCCGATGACGCAGCCGCGCAGATTGCTCTGCGGTCCGATGTAGACGTTGTCGTGGATCACCGCCTTGTGCAGGAACGCGCCACGCTTGACGACCACGTTGCTGCCCAGCACTGTGTGCTCGCGCAGCTCAACCCCGGCCTCGACCTTGGCGTAGTCCCCGATGTAGAGCGGCCCGCGCAGCACCGCCTCCGGGTCGACCTCGGCGCCCTCGGCCACCCAGACCCCGGGCGAGATCTCGAACCCGTCGAGCTCGACGTCGACCTTGCCCTCCAGGACGTCCGCCTGGGCCTTCTGGTAACTCTCGTGGGTGCCCACGTCCTCCCAGTAGCCCTCGGCGACATAGCCGAACACCGGTTTGCCCTCCTTGAGCAACTGCGGGAACACGTCGCTCGACCAGTCCACGGACTCGCCGGCCGCGACATAGTCGAAGACCTCGGGCTCCATCACATAGATACCGGTGTTCACCGTGTCGGAGAAGACCTGGCCCCAGGTCGGCTTCTCCAGGAAGCGCTCGACCCGGCCCTCGTCGTCGGTGATCGTGATACCGAATTCAAGCGGATTGGGCACCCGGGTGAGGCAGACCGTCACCATGGCCCCCTTCCGGCGGTGGAAGGCGATCAATTCGGAGAGATCGAAGTCGGTGAGCGCGTCACCGGAGATCACCAGGAACGAATCGTCCCGGAGCGCGTCCTCGGCGTTCTTGACACTTCCTGCGGTACCGAGAGGGGTTTCCTCGTTGGCATATGTCAGATGCATACCGAGCTCTTCGCCGTCACCGAAGTAGTTCTTGACCAGCGAGGCCAGGAACTGGACGGTCACAACTGTGTCGCTGAGGCCGTGCCGCTTCAGCAGCCTCAGCACATGCTCCATGATCGGCCTGTTGGCCACCGGCAGCAGCGGCTTGGGCATGCTCGAGGTCATCGGGCGGAGTCGAGTGCCCTCGCCCCCTGCCATCACAACGGCTTTCATTACGGGTGCGTCCTCCTTCGCGGTGGTGGACCCTGCGGGTCCATCAAACCGTTCCAGGGGTTCTCTACCCGGAAGAAATCGTCCGACGCACCGGAGCGTCGTGGTAGTTCTCTCAGATCACGTCTCAAACTGCGGACGCGGCGTCCGCCTTGACGATCTGCCGAGCCTGTACCGCATAGAGGATGCCGGCCCACCAGTAGAGCGTTGTCCCCCACCAGATGAACGCCCAGCTGACCGCCTCGGCCGGCGCGGCGATCCAGCTGTCACCACTACCCAGAAGAAGCAGCGGAAATGCGTACATCAGATTGAACGTCGCGGCTTTCCCGAGGAAACTCACCTGCAACGGCCCGTAGCCGTGCCGGTTCAGAATCGGCAACAGGGAGAGGATGAAGAGCTCACGGGCCAGCAGAATCGCCGTGACCCACCAGGGCAGGATCTCCCGCCAGGTCAGGCCCACCAGCGTCGACAGCACGTACAGCCGGTCCGCCAGCGGGTCGAGAATCTGCCCGACCCGGCTGATCTGCCCCCACCTGCGGGCAAGTTTGCCGTCCAGGTAGTCACTGATGCCGCTCAGCATCAGGATGGCGATCGCCCAGCCGTCGTTGTTGGGCCCGCCGAACACCGGCCAGAGAATCAACCAGAGGAAGATGGGCACGCCGACCAGGCGACCCATGCTCAACAGGTTGGGGATGGTGAGCACGCGATCGGTCTGGACCCGCGTCTCCTGGACCTCCACCCGGGGGCCTCCTGTACGGTGTGACGACTGTGCACGATGACCTTATAACAGAGAAGCCCCCGACCGGTCACCCGGCGGGGGCTTCTCTGTGAATGATTGTTCGGCGGCGTCCTACTCTCCCACAGGGTCCCCCCTGCAGTACCATCGGCGCTGTGAGGCTTAGCTTCCGGGTTCGGA
>NZ_JBITGZ010000069.1:0-10848 GCF_044457565.1 Kitasatospora sp. NPDC050543
CATCACCCGCAGCCGCCTCGGACACCTCACTCGCCAAGGCTTCCTCACCCAACCCGGACGAGGCCGCTACCAGAAACGGACTTAACGTCCACTGAAGGATGCCGTGTACGGGGGCGGCTGCACCGGCTTCCGGCTGGGTGATGGGGCGCAGCTGCGGGTTGAGGCGGTGCCCGCGGACGCAATGGAGGCGCCGGCCGTCGGCTTCCGGATCCTCTCGCCCACCGGGGCGGTGGCCTTGCCGGGGGGATTCACCCGGGTCTACCTCTACGCGGCTGTCGGCGACAACCGCGTCCTGTTCCTCACCGCCGACGACACTGCACACGCACCCGCCCTGCGCGCCGACCTCGTGACTGCCCAGATCCACCAACTCGCCACCGCCACTACCTCCACGGACACCTCGGCCACAGCGCCAAGCTGACCACCAGCCAGACCCCCTCCCCGCGCCCCCTGGGACCGCCACCCTGGCCCTTCCGGAGCAGTGCCCGGGTATGCCGGGCGGGCGTGTGGCCGATGCTGGGGGAATGATCGAGGCCAAGGGACACACCGGGCAGGTCAGCTTCGACGGCGAGTACGTGACGATCACCCGCAAGGGGTTCCTCGCACGCACCTCGGTGGGCAAGGGCGAGAAGCGGATTCACATCTCGCAGATCTCCGCAGTGCAGTGGAAGCCGCCCGGGCTCTTCGTAAACGGCTTCATCCAGTTCACCGTCCCCGGAGGCCTGGAGCGGCGCTCCGGCTTCGGCACCCAGACCACGGGCGCGGCCAAGGACGAGAACGCTCGGCAGAGGGCTCGTCAGGGCCGACGGCGTGCTCTGGCTGCGCCCGGCCTACAGCCTCGGCACGCAATGGCGGGTCCGGGCCGCCTCCTGATGAGTCCCGGCGTGCTCGGTCGGGATTCAGGCGCCCGGCGAGTCAGCTCCTGCAGCGGTCCCGACTACGGCGGCGCGGCGGCGGACTGCGGTGCGGTGGGCGGGTCATGGGGGAGCAGCTCCCGCTCGTTGAGGAGGTTGACCAGGACGCGGTACTTCCCGGCGAAGTCGTCGCGGGCCGAGGTGAGCTTGCCCAGCTGCTCCGCGCGCTGCGGCGCGTAGCTTTTGAGCACGCGCCACGGATACCCGGGATCGGGCCCGAACATCCCGTCCATCTCGTACTCCAGAGCCTCCGTCGCCTCGAAGAGCGCGCTGTACGCCTCGTGGAGATCGGGGTCGATGAAGTCCGCGACCTCGCGCCGCAGCTGCTCGCACGCCTCGTCGAACACCCGCTGACCGTGATGTGGATCCAGTCATCGGATTCGTCCGCAGGGTCCGCAGTCACCCCGCCTGCGGGGGCAGAGCGGCCAGGATCCGGCCGGCCTTGGCGACCTCGCCCGCCGCGGCCAGGCGCTGCTCCGGGACGACCTCAGGCTGTGCCGCAACCGCCGCGCCGGGGCGCGGCCGGCCCTTGACCGCCTGCTGGCGCAGCCGCTCCCAGTAGCTGGCCGGCCTTCGGCGGTACCCGGGCTGCACTTCCGTCACACGGTCTTCCAGCACATCGACCAGGCGCCCGAACTCCTCCCTGTCGTCAGTTCTCGGTCAGGATGGCCGCGAAGCCGGACAGTGTGCTGTTGATCTCTGCCAGGTCGAAGGCAGCGGGATCGAACTGGTCGGCGGTGTCGAGGCCGAGCCATTCGAGGCGTTCGTCGTGTTCTTCGTGGGCGGGATCGGCGAGGATCTCGATGAGGTACTCGTATCCCCACATCCCGCCGCAGTCCTCGGGCGGGCAGGCACGGCGGCCGGTGAGGCAGCGAGGGTAGGCGATACCCGGTTCGGCGTCGGTGACGGCCTCGACGAGGATGTCGTGCTCCCAGTCGTCGCCAAAATCGTAGGTGTAGCCGAACCGGTCGCCGACGCTCGGGGCGACCTGGTCAAGCCGCCTGGCCGCCGCGCTGCGGATCCCCAGCTCCCGATCGGCGACTCCGTACCGGTCCCGCAGGGCCTCGAAGGCCCACATGTGGTAGTCCTCCCAGCCGAAGGCCGCCTGGATGAGGTGGTGAAGCTGCTGCAGCGTGGTGCCTGAGGGCACTTCCAGGCGGCGCCAGATCGGGGGCTGGGAACCACGCAGGGTGACCTTGATCGTGTGGACGACGTTTCCGGGTGTCGTCCGGGAGCGGGAGATCGGCTTCGCGCGCCGGGTGTTCGCCATGGCCGTCATCCTGCCACCGGCTCCCTGCCCCGCGGGGCCGTCCGCCGCTGACCCCACCCGTCCGCGCGACAATGACCGACGCTCGTCGAATCCAGGGGTGGGGTCATGCCGGCGCACAGCCCGTTCACGGTGGTCTGGGACAAGAACCAGCGGGCGGCCCTGGAGCAGTTGGTCCACTCGCGCACCGCCCCGCTGCGGCGCATCCAGCGAGCCGCGGTGGCCCTGGCTGCCGCCAACGGTGTTTCCGACGCGGCCATCGCCCGCAGCCACCGGTTGCACATCGCCACCGTGCGACGCTGGCGCAAACGGTTCCACCACGAGGGCATGGCCGCTCTGGAGGACCGCAGCAGGCCGGGCCGCCCGCGTCGCTACGGGCCCGAGGTGCACCTGGCGATCGTCGCCACGGTGACTTCCGTCAAACCCGCCCCGACAGTCAATGGACCCACAGGTCGATCGCCAAGTCCCTTGCCAGCCATGGAGTCTCCGCCTCCCAGGTCGGGCGGATCCTGGCCGACCTGGACCTCAAACCCCACCTCGTGCGCGGCTGGCTCACCCGCCCCGACGACCCGCACTTCCACGTCAAGGCCACCGAGGTGTGCGCCCTCTACTCGCACCGTCCGCCGGGGTCGGTCGTGCTCAGCGTGGACGAGAAGACCGCCATGCAGGCCCGCTCGCGTCGCCATCCCACCAGGCCCGCGCGGCCCGGCGATGCCGAGCGCCGCGAGTTCGAGTACCGGCGCCACGGCACCGCGTCCATCGTCGCAGCCCTGGACGTGCACACCGGACAGGTCCTGGTCGAGGACATCGCCCGCAACGACTCCGTCACCTTCATCCGGTTCCTTCGGCTTCTGGACGGGAGTATCGACCCTGCCCTGACGATCCATCTGGTCCTCGACAACGGATCGTCACATGTTTCGAAGGCCACGCGGGCCTGGCTCGCGGCCCACCCGAGGTTCACCGTCCACCACACGCCCAGCACGCCTCGTGGTTGAACCAGGTCGAGATCTTCTTCTCGATCCTGGCCCGCCGACTACTACGACGCGGCGAGTTCACCTCTCGAGACGACCTCATCGACCAGATCCGCGACTTCACCCTTGCCTACGACAACGAAGCCCGCCCCTTCCGATGGACCTACGACGGCACGCCACTCAAAGCCACCTGACCCTCGCAGGATCAGTGCGGCGCTGCACTAGTTGATGCGCCGTCCGACGTGCGCGGTCGCGCTGTTCGGCGGGCGACGGCGGTAGCCGACTCCACCACGCCCAGCAGCCGGCGTCCGGGCCCGCCTCCCGCAGGGCGCTCAGCAGAAGCTGCGTCGACGCGGCCAGCCAGGCCAGCAGGGCCTCACGCTCCCGCGGCACTTCCAGAGCGGCGCGCGCAGCGGTGGCCTCGGCCGGGGGAGCGTCGGCAGGCCCCGCGCCGACGATGGCGGCCCAGAAACGGTCTCCCCCACCCAGGTGCTTCACCAGATCGAACAGAATCCACTCGGGGCAGGTCGGCACCTGTGCGTCGAGACTGGGCGCGGCGGCGAGCGCGGCGCGGAAGGCGGTCGACCGTTCATCGATCAGTCGCAGCAGGTCAGGGAACTCAAGATTCTTCTCCGCGCCGGATGTCTTTCACCGTGCTCCGGTGATCGGACAGCGATTTTCACAGTCGCCGCCGGTTGGCCATTGCGGACGTCCTCGCCTCCCACCGCTCGGGTGACAAGCTGCGCACTGCTGCGAGGACGCTGGTGGTGGCGGTACGCCAGGCGTCGTGCCTGTGGGTGCTCTGGCCTCGCCGCGCGGCCGGGCACCTCGGCGACGTGACGTCCACCCGGTGCGCGCGGTCATGCTGCCGCTCGATGTGATGGACGCGGAGGTCACGACGGCGGGGGAGGACCGGTCGGGTCGGGAGTTCATGTCGCGCCAGGAGAACCGGCCGGGCCGGGTCCGGCGGGTCCAGCGCCGCCTGGGCGCTGGCGGGGGCCGGAGACACCAGCCACCCGGCGACCCGAGCGTCCACCGCAAGGCATCGCTGTTGCAATGGAACAAACGTCACGAACTGGGAAGACAGTCATTTCAGCCATGCGAACCGTTGATAGCCGGAGGCCCGGGTCCCGACCGGGTCCTCGATCCCGGCCTCGTGAAGGCCGAGGTTCTGCCGGGCGGTGGACTGCTGGTCGGTCGAGACCCGCTTGTAGACCAGGTTCGCCACTCGGGGCCCCTTCCGTACGGAGGATCGGACCCTATCTGTCGTCAAACCCTGTCAGCAATCACCATCGGATCTGATTGGATTCGCGCCGCCGCGAACCCCCGGATTGCACGGGTTCATTGGACGCGTCAGCCGCCTGTCCCGGCGCCTGAGCGCGAAAAGCCGTCAGGCGAGGATGGCAAGACCGCGTTCGCCACAGATCCGGCGTGCGCCGAGGTCTGTGGGGCCGTGAGGGCCGGCCGGAGCGCTCGGTGGCGTTCCGGCCGGCCCTGGGGGTTTCAGGCCGTCGGGTGCTTGGCGCGGGCGGTGAGGCGTTCCCAGTTGCGGTGGCCGATGTCGGCCTTCTGCTCGTCGGTGAAGGGCGAGTTCTCCAGGAAGGAGCGGGCTTCACCGTTGCTCGTGTCGACGTAGGGGAAACCGCCGGGGCGGAAGCCGTAGGTGAAGGGGTAGTCGGTGGAGTACAGCATTCGGTCGGTGCCCATCACTTCGGCGGTCCAGCGCAGGTAGCGGGGGCTGTTGGTGCCGCTGCCAGCGACCCAGAAGTTCTGCTTGAAGTAGTCCGCCAGGGGCTGGCGCAGGCGGCCTGCTTCGCCGAAGAAGCCGGTGTGGTCGAGGTAGAACAGCGCGACCTCGCCCCAGTGCCCGGCGATCACCTGCAGGTCGGGGAACCGGTCGAAGACCCCTGAGAAGATCATGCGCAGGTACTGGACACCGAGGTCGTAGTACCAGCCAAGCCCGGCTCCGGCCAGAACGGGGCCCATGGGCTCGGGAAGGTTGGAGTAGTAGGCGTCAATGACGGGCTGGACCGGTGTCTGCGGGTGGAAGTGCAGCGGCACGGCCAGCCGCTCGGCCATGGAGTACAGCTCGTCGTTGTCCGGGTGGTCGGCCAGCTTGTCCCCCGTACGCCCGTACAGCATGGCGCCGGGAAAGCCCAGCTCGCACACGGCGCGCTCCAGTTCGGCCGCGGCCGCGGCCGGCGACTGGGTGGGAATCGCGGCGAACGCCTGGAAGCGGTCGGGCCGGGAGGCGACGATCTCGGCAAGCTGGTCGTTGGCCTCGCGGGCCACCGCGACCGCGTCGGCCTCGGGCAGATCCTGCGCACCCGGGGAGGACAGGGAGAGCACGGCGACGTCGATGCCCTGGTCGTCCATGTGGGCCAGCCGCTGCTCGCCGACCTCGTGCAGGTTCTTGGCGATGGGGTTGTCGCCGAAGCCGCGGGCGGGGATCTGCGGCGATCCGGCCCGCTGGTACGCGTCATAGACGGCCGGTACGACGACGGTTTCTTCCACCCCGATGATCCGCAAACGGTCGGACATGACGGTTCTCCTCGTACTGGTGTTTCCATTGGAACTCCTTCAACGGTACCTTCGATACTTTCGATGGCAACGCGAGGGTGATACCAGTGATAGCACCCAGGTTCCGGCGACGCTATCGTTGCTTCCATGCCTCTTGAACCGACCCAACCGACCCCCATCCCCCGGCGTGCCGCGGAGCCCGCCACCGCCGCACGAGAACACACGCGCCGCCGGATCATCGAGGCCGCGACCGGCCTGCTGGAGCAAGGGGGCCGCGACTCGGTCACCACCCGGGCGGTCGCTGACGCCGCCGGACTGCAACCGCCCGCCCTCTACCGGCTGTTCGGCGACAAGGAGGGGCTGCTGGATGCGGTGGCCGAGCACGGTTTCACCCGGTTCCTGGCAGCCAAGCAGCAGATCGAACCCTCGCCTGACGACCCGGTCAAGGAACTGCGCGTCGGCTGGGACACTGTGGTCGAGTTCGGGCTGGCCAACCCCGCGCTGTACACGCTGATGTACGGCGAACCCGCCCGGTCCACGACCGTCTTCCGGATCGGCCTCGAACACCTCATGGACAAAATCCGCCGCATCGCCGCTGCGGGACTCCTGCGCACGGAAGAGGGACTCGCGGCCCAGATCGTCCATGCCACCGCCAGCGGCGCGATCCTGACCTGGCAGTCCGTCCCCGAGCCCGAGCGAGACACCGCGCTCCTTGTCGCCCTGCGCGAATCGATGATCACCACCATCACCACCCAGGAACCGGCTGTGGAGGAACCGGGGCCGGGCGGCGCTGCCCGTGCCTTGCGCGCAGCACTGCCTGGCCAGAACGCCCTCAGCCAGGCCGAACAGCAACTTCTGACGGAATGGCTCCAGCGACTGTCCGCATAGCCGCTCCCCACGACCGGCCTCAAGTCCATGATCGTCGGCTTGGCGTTGACCGCTGTACCGCAAGGCCGATTCCGAAACCGCGGTCCAGGCGAATGGACCCGATCTCTTGCCGCTCACCTGCGGGTCGCGATCAAGGGCACCGAATGGATCGGCGTGCTCACGCCTCGTCCCCGTCGTCCGCATCCAGCTCCGACGCGTCCGGGTCGCGCAGCGGGCGCAGGGCACCGGCGGCCGGAGTGGAGGCGGTGAAGCTGTAGCGGCCGAGCAGATTCAGGTTGCGGGTGTTGAGCGGGGAGAGCCGGGCGATGTCCCCCTCGCGGAGTTCGTGGCCCTCGGCCTGGAGCTGGGCGACTGCGGCGTCGATGTACTTCGTCGTCCAGAGCACGATGGCGTTTAGGACCAGGCGGAGCGAGCCGAGGTGGTCCTCCATGCCGTCGCGGTACGCCTGGTGGATGGTGCCGCGCTTGCCGTGGCACACGTCCGGGCCAGCTTGTGGCGGGACTCCTGCACGGTGAGCTGCCGGTTCATCTGACGGCGCGGTAGGTGTCATCGACTGGGCCGACCACCCGTAGCAGGTGCTCGGTCTTGGCGATGCGCCCGTACTCGGCGAACGCCGCACCCAGCGGGGTCGGGCGCCCGTCGCGTCCGAACATGCGCAGCAGGTCGTAGGCGCGGACCTGGTTGGTGACCAGGGAACCGGCGACCTTCAGCATGTCCGGCCAGTGCGTGATCACCTTGCTCAGGTTGACCCGGTTGCGGGCCAGGTCCTCCACCGCGCCGTAGGTGCCGGTCTCGACGCCGGGCATCGTGGCCCGCCAGAACCGCTGGTCGTCCAGGTCGCGGAACTGCGGGCTGAAGTTGTAGCCGAGGATCTTGAACAGACCGAACACCATGTCGGAGTAGGAGGCGTTGTCGGTGGCCACCATCTCCGGCTTCACCCCGCCGTCCAGGTTCAGCAGCGCGTCCAGGATGTGCAGGGAGTCGCGCGGCGTGCCGGGCACGACCATCTGCCCGATGCCCGCGACCTGGTCGTTGACGGTGTTGAGCCAGGTGACGCCCCGCTTGAACCCGAAGTACTTCGGCGACGGCGCCGCGCTGACCGTGCGCACGGGGACGACGAACCGCAGCCCGTCCACAGAGGCGAGTAGGCCCTCGCCCCAGAACCTCACGATGGGCACCTCCGCCTGGGCGGCGATGAGCCTCGCGTTCGCCGCGGCGATGGTGTCGGCGCGCAGGTAGTACTGGTCGACGTGCACGAGCCGGGCCCGCGTCAGGGCCTCGTAACCGGGGTTCACCACCGGGGCCAGGCCGATGTTGCACGCCTCCGAGACCAGCAGCGCGACCACCGTGGTGGACAGGTCCTTCATCCGGGTGGTGCCATCGCCGAGGTGCACGAAGGCGTCCAGGAAGCCGGTCCAGGCGTTCACCTCGAACAAAAGGTCCGGCAGGTCGATCTTCGGGAGCATCTTCTCGACCCGCTTGCGCAGCCAGGTCAGGGACTTCGGCTCGCCGGGCGCGGCCACCCTCGCCGACGCCCTCTTCCGCGCCGAGCGCTCCCCGCACTGCCTGCACTGGTTCTGACGGCGCGCGGCGAGCGTCGGCGGCGGACGGTCACGACACCGGCCGATGGCCCGGAGTCGTGAACCTCCGGGCCATCGATCGGACAGGCTCGTATGCGAGGCACAGCACCGACGGACGGGCGGCCGAACGCGGCGGCCGGCCGCGGGCACCCCTACCGGGGCGGGATGATCCCGGTCAGCCACTTGAAGCTCGGGACGACCAGCGGCTTCCAGGTCGAGGTGAGGTGGGCACCGGTGGTCTCGACGGGGGTGACGGTGGTGGGGCTCTTCGCGGCCTGCTGGAGGGCGGTCGCGTCCTCCAGGCCGTCGCCCCGCTTGCCGGTCACGTAGAGCGCGACGTTCGGCGGGGTGGCGGCGTGGGTGAGGAGGTGGAGGGGGTTAGAGGTCTCGCGCAGCTTCGGGTCCTTGGCGGTCAGCGACACGGGCTCGCCGGCCGGGTCGTTGTAGCCGGACATGCTGATCGCCGCACGGTAGCGGTTGGGGTGGGCGAGGGCGAGGCGGGTGGCGCAGTGGGCGCCGGCCGAGTAGCCGGACAGCGCCCAGCGGTCCGCGGTGGTGTCGGCCCGGAAGTTGTCCATGACCATCTGTGGGACGTCACGCGAGAGCCAGGTATCGGCGTTGACCTTGCCCGGGACGTCGGCGCAGCCCGTGTCCGTCTTGCCGAGGAGCGTGACACGCGGCGAGACCAGGATGAAGGGCGTCACCTGGCCGGACTTCATCAGCGGTTCGAGCTGCCTGGTCGCGTCCATGGTGTCGCCGAACCAGGCGCTGGACGCACCCGGGTAGCCGACCAGCAGCTCGACCACGGGGAAGGTCTTGTCCTTGTACGCGGGGTCGTCGTACTGCGGGGGCGTCCAGACCAGGACCTCGCCGTCGACGCCCGAGAGCTTGCCCTTGAGGTCGGCCTGCCTGACGCTCCTGGGCACCGCGTCGGAGTCCGGCGCGTGGAAGGCCTGTGGCACCTTGGGCGGCGGCGTGGCGGAGGCGCCCGCGGACGGCGGAGCGGAGGCTGCGGCGGACGCGGCGGCCTGGTCCCCGGCGAGTCCCTCATCCTTCGGGGGCACGGGTACCGCCCGGACGTGGTTCGAGGTGCCCAGCAGGTCGCCCCAGTTGTCGTAGAGCTGGTTCTCGTTGTTGACCACCACGAAGACCATGGCCACAGCGGTGAACTGACAGAGCAGGATGGTCCCGAGGTAGGAGAGCACCCGCAGCGGGCCACGCCACCGCCTCGCGCTCGGCACCGGCTGTTCCGCGATCGGCGCCGACTTCTCCGGGGCCGTCTCGCCCGGCTCGGTCGCCGGTGCCGACGGTTCCGCGACCGGCACCGGCCGTTTCGTGCCCCGCACCCACCCGAAGACCCCTCTGCCCCGCCACTGCACCATGGCCAGCGCGATGGAGGCCACGAACAGAACGATCGTGAGGACGAAAAAGGGAGTGCCTGTCAGGTTCATCGCGTCTCGGTGCCCAGTTCCTGTGCCGCCCGGGCCCGTATGCCCGGTGACTGGAGAGACTGCAGGGAACACCCGTTCGGTTGCTCGTTCCTGGGAGAATCCTGGGAGGTCAGGCCCGCGAAGCCGGTCCGAGCGGCCGCGACGCCGGGTGAGCGGCCGGGGTTCTGTCCGGGGCGTGCCCGGCCGGCGAAACGGCAGTGTCCGGCTGAGCACGAGGTTGGTAGTCGTGCTCCCGAACTGGGCCAGCGCGTCGATGATCTCCTCCAGGTGCCCCATCGACGTGGTCGCCACCTTCAGGACGTAGCAGTAGAAGCTGTCCCGTAAGCGTCTCCTGGCTCATGGGATGATCTTGGTGTGGATGCTGTGGTGACGGCTGCAGAGCCGGGCTGGATAGGTCTGTTCTCGGGGTTGAGCGAGCGGCAGTTCCGGAAGCTGGTCGGTGTCGTGCGCCGTCGTGGCGGTGAGGCGGGTGGCTCGGGCCGGCCGTGGGCGCTGCCGCTGGAGGACCGGGTTCTGCTGGTGGCCGCGTACTGGCGGACCAACCTCACCATGCGTCGGCTCGGTCAGCTGTTCGGGGTTTCGAAGTCCGCCGCAGACCGGGTGATCGACCACATCGGCCCGCTCCTGGTGCTCGCTCCGGTCCGGCGCCGTCACCCTGCCGGCACGGTCCTGATCGTCGACGGCACCCTGGTCCCAACTCGCGACCGGAGCGTCGCCGCCTCCTCCACTACTCGGCGAACCTGCAGGTCATGGTCGATGCGAACACGCGCCTGGTGGTCGCGGTCGGCCGTCCACTACCGGGCAACCGGCACGACGCCCGGGCCTTCGCCGAATCCGGCATCGACCGCACCGCCAAGGGCGCCCCAGTACTCGGTGACGGCGGCTACCGCGGCACCACCGCGCTGATCCCGCACTGGAAACGACCCAACCGCCCTCTCACGGACAAGCAGGAAGCCGACAACGCCGTCCACCGCCGCGCCCGGGCCCGCGTCGAGCACGTCTTCGCCCGGATGAAGACCTTCAAGATCCTCCGAGACTGTCGCCTCAGAGGCGACGGAGTCGAACACGCTATGCTCGGCATCGCCCGACTCCACAACCTCGCCCTCGCCGGATAGACCACAACCGGCACATCGGGCCGCCCTGTCTTGCACCCTCTGAGCTGGCATTAGAAGCCGTTGTCTTATCGGACGTGATCGGCGTATTTCCGCTGGTGAGGCATAGTGCGGGCGGTCGGGCGGCAGGGTTGCTCCATCGGGATCG
>NZ_JBITGZ010000070.1:0-10803 GCF_044457565.1 Kitasatospora sp. NPDC050543
CGTCGCTGAAGCGGGACGAGAGGTCGCCACCGCAGTCGGTCCACGCCCGATACTTCTCCAGGATCCAGGCCAGCAGCCCGGTCGGTGAGTCGGCCAGCCCGTAGCTGAGGGTCAGCGGTCGGGTGCTCTGCTGGTGCATGCTAGGCGTTCAGCGTCCGGGTCCGGGCCCATTCGGGCGATCCGGCTGTGGTTGCTGGTCAGAGACCTGCTTGGCTGTTCTCACCGGTCCGACATACCTTCCTGAGCCCTGGCTTGATGTGTGAGCTTGTCGTTTTACCTCCGGTGATCGGCTTGAGGTTGTTCGATCTGGTCACCCACATGGGGATCTGCCGGACAGGGCGACGACCTCCGTCTCACGCTGTGTGATGTCGAGTCGCACAACGGAGCCGGAGGTCGTCTGTGTCGATTGTGGTCCCTGAGGCCGTTCGCCAGCGGGCAATCGCGGAACTGTCGTCCTTTCGAATGGACTTGTACGCCGCGATGCCCCGTCGTGCGGATGCACTCTTCGAGCTGTCGGACGCCCTGCTGTGCACTGACGGGCCGGTCCGAGCCCTGGTCGAGCTGGCCCTGGCGCCCGAGCACCGGCGCTCGCACGCCTCCCTCTACGCCGCCCTGAACCGCGGGGATCTCGATGCGGACCGCCTGCGGTGCGCGATCGCGGCCCGCAGCCTTCCCCGCGGCCCCGGCGCACGGATCGTGCTCGCCGTCGACGTGACCGCCTGGCTGCGGCCGGACGCCAACACGAGCGACGCCCGCTCCTTCTGCCACACCTACGGCCGACGGGAGAACACCCACGAAATGGTGCCCGGCTGGCCCTACTCATTCGTCGCCGCCCTGGAACAAGGCTCGACCTCCTGGACGGCCCTCCTGGACGCACAGCGCCTGGAACCGGGTGCCGACACCGCGGCCGTCACCGCCGCCCAACTCCGCGAGGTCCTGCGCTGCGTCTTCAACGCCGGACACTGGAAGATCGGCGACCCGCCGGTACTGATCGTGGCGGACGCCGGCTACGACGGCCCGCGCCTGGCCTGGCTCCTGCGGGACCTGCCCGTCCAGGTCGTGGTGCGGATGCGCTCCGATCGGGTCTTCTTCAATCCCGTGCCCGACGACCACCGCATCGGCCCGAAAGGCGGCCAGCCCCCGCGTCACGGAGCCCGGTTCGAGCTTGCCGACTCCACCACCTGGCACGAGCCCGACAGCGACAGCAAGCACACGACCCGCCGCTACGGCACCGCCCGCGTCCGTGCCTGGCACCGCCTGCACCCGCGCATCTGGCGCCGCTCGGCCTGGAGCGACTATCAGGGCCAACTACCCATCGTCGAGGAACCCTGATCCGCCTCGACGTCGATCACCTGCCTTCCGGCGGCACCCCGAAGCCGGTGTGGTTGTGGTTCTCCGGTCCCACGCCCTCCGGCGCGGACACCGACACCGCATGGCACGCGTTCCTGCGACGCTTCGACCTGGAACACACCTTCCGCTTCCTGAAGCAGACCCTCGGCTGGACCCGCCCGAAACTGCGTGAACCCTCCGCGGCCGACCGCTGGACTCGCCTGGTCCTGGCCGTCCACACCCAACTCCGCCTCGCCAGGCGGCTGTCCGCCGACCTACGCCGTCCCTGGGAACGGCCACAGCCCGCCGAACGCCTCACCCCCGCCCGAGTCAGGCGCGGGTTCCGCAACATCCGCACCACCCTGCCCTGCCCGGCGGCTGTTGCGAGACCCTCCCGACCCGGGCCCGGGCGCCCACCCGGCCGGCCCAACCACCGCCGAGCCCCTGACTACGACGTCGGACTCGCGCTGGTCACCAACCAGTAGCGAACAGGCAGGCGATGATTCGAACGCGACAGAAGATGATCACCGGAGGTAAAACGACAAGCTCAGATGCAATGGGATGGGAAGGAGCGCAAGATGGAGCAGGGCATGACATGCCGCCACTGGATGGCCTGGAGATGATGGGCATGCGTTGCCGAGCTCTGCGGGCACCTTGCCGGCCTTGGCGGCGTCGGCTGATGCACGACTGGTGCCGCGGAGGGCGTGCGGGCGATCCGGGTTGCTGCAGAAGTCCTGTTCTTATCGCATATCGCTTCGGCCTCGGCTACGTTCCGAGTATCGGCTGGCACGTGTAGGTGCCTGGGACCGGGGGATTCGCGGATGACGTTCGAGGGCAGCCTGCCTTTGCCGTGGCAGGACGGGAACGCTGACATCGACGTGCCGGCCCTGTTCGGCCTGCTTGACTCGGCGCCGGATGCTGCCCGTTCGGCGCGAGACCTCGCCCTGGCTCTCAGATACGCGTCCGCGCGGACCAGAGGATTTGCCCCGCCCGAGTCCGGGACGGCGCCGCTCCACGTCAGGCATGCGCAGGTGGTCCTGGAGACAGCGGTTGAGTGGCGGATGCCGGAGGTCGAGCGGTGGGCCGTCGCCTGGCTCACGGCGTCGCGGCTGCCGCACCTCCGCATGCGCTGGTCGTCCCGATCACGCGACGGCAGGGTCCGGCTTGACGGGCGGGCGTCCGGTGGCGTCCAGACGATGGCAGGCTGCAGGGAGGGAATCTGCCTGGGCACCGACACCGGGGAGGTCGAGGCATGGACTCCGGACGGCGGCACCACGAGGGCCGGCGCCATGCGCGAAGCGGTGTGGACGGTGGCAGCCAACCAGGACTGGCTGTTCGCGGCGGGCGCGCACGCCCATTCTTGGTGCCGCGGCCCGGGGGGCGGCTCGCCCTGGCCTGAGCTTCCGCATGCAGCGGGTGTCAGCGCTGCGGCTGTCAGTGCGGAGGGGCTTGTGGTCTGCGGCGACGAACGGGGAGTCATCCGGGTGTGTGAGCCAGGGGGGCGGTGGGCCGGGCTGCCGGTGCGCCGGCCGTCCAAGGTAGTCGCCGTCGCCGTGGCTGCTGGATGGATCAGAGTGGCCTGGAAGGACGGCTGGACGGCCGTCCTGGTCCGCGGTGGTGGGGGCTGGCACGTACACATCGAGCACGGCCTCGGAGGCACGGTCGGCTGCGCCGCCTGGGCGGCCGACGGTCGGCTCGCCTTCGCCCTGGACGGGGATGCGTCGGTGCGGGTCCTCGATGCCGGAGCCGTCCGTACGGCTTGGCTCCACCACGGTGTCCGCCAAATGGTCTGGTCGCCCGACGGCCGACTCGCCACCGCCGGGGCGGATCAGCACGTCCGTGTTGCGTCACCGGTGTCGGGCACGGAACCTGACGAGCTGGGAGCCGAGAGCCGGATCACCGCTCTGGCTTTCGCAAGTGATCGCTTCCTGGTCACCGCTCACGGCCGTGACCTTGTGCAGTGGGATATGGCCCGATCTGGCAGCGACGATCCCACCTTCCAAGCCGCCGACGAGATCACTGCGCTCGGCCTGGCTCCGGACGACCGCGGTCTCTCCGCCGCTGGCACCCTGCTCGGCCTGTTATGGCAGTACGACGCGAGAGGCGTCGCATCACAGTGGACACCTGCTCACACGCCGGGGGCAGTACACCAGCTGGTCCGGCACCGAGGGGGCTGGCTTGTCGCCAGCCAAGGTGGCGCCTACTGGTGGCGCCCGCCCGAGATCCCGCGCCAGCTCTCCAACCGGCTGTGCCTCGCGGTTGCTGTCTGGCGCGGGAGGGCCGTGTTCGGGCGGAATACTCAGCTGGTCCGCCAAGACGACGACGGGCAGACCACGGTGTGGGAGTTCGACGCACCCGTTCGGGACATCGCGGTCTGTGCGGACCGCTCCCTGGCGGCGCTGGACCACAACGGCACCGTCGTTGTGCTGGGGCCCGACGGCCAGCCCTGGGTGCACGAGGAAGCCGGAGACCGACTGCTGGCGCATCTCCCGGAGAAGAAGCTGCTGATGCTGGCTGCGGCGGACCCCGTAGCCACTGTGCTGTCGCCCCGCGGCAGCCAGCGGTATGCCTGGCTCCGTCCCGGTGCGGCGTCGGTGGTCGCGAACGACAGAGGTGAATTGGTGGCGGCCTACCCCGACAAGGGAGTGGTGGTCTTCGGACAGGCCGATGCCGGGACACGAGGCGAGCCCGTCGTGGTGAGCGAGGTCCCTGGCCAGTTCTCAGTGGTGGCGGCCGCTTCGGAGCGGATCATCGCCGCCGGCCGTGGACGGGTCGCCGGCTACGACCGCAGCGACCCCCGGGAGGTCCCCGAGGCGCCGGGCACAGTGATGTTGCGTGTCGCCGCTGAGGGGAGCGACTTCTGCCGGATCTCGTTCCCTGGCGGTGCGGGCGCCCTCCTTCCCGCGGCGAAGCTCGCCCGGCTCCAGAGGGATGCCGGAGGCGACGGGGTGAAAGCGCTGTCGGACGCCGTTCATCTCGGCGGGCAGCTTGGGGACCAGCTGTGGTTCGCCGGGCTCGACCGGGAGATCGACAGGGCACGTGGCGAGGCACCCGAGCGGCCAGTCCGGCTCGACTGGCTGATCGAGGAGGGTCCGCTCGTCGATCACCCCTGGGAGCTGCTCCACCCCTCCACAGCGCCGCTGACCTGGTTCGCTAGCCCTCCCGTCACCATGGTCCGCGTGGTGACGGCGAGCTGCGGGCGGACAGCCCGCGCCAGCTCCGGCCAGCACACGGGCCGACCTCGGATGCTGGTGGTACGGACGGACGATCCCCTGCTGGGCAGGGTCGACGACGCGTACGACCAGATGCGACGCCGCACCCGCCGCAGCAGCGTCCGGTTGGTCAGCAGTATGCCGCAGGTCGTGCGGACGACGGCCGACCTCGACCGCACCCTCGTTGAAGCCGACATCGTCCACCTGTGGGCGCACTCGGGGCGCGGCGGGGTGGTTCTCCCGTTGGAGGCGCGGCCCGTCCCGGTGGCGGACATGGCCCACTGCATCGCCGCCACCGGACCGCGTCTGGTCATCCTGGTGGGGTGCAGCTCGGCGGCGTTGGGCCGGGAGATCGTGCGTCGTGGCGTGGAAGCGGTGGTCGGGATGCGTACTGCCGTGTACAGCCACACCGTCCAGCCGCTGGTCGAGGAGCTGACCGCCCACGTTCTGGCTGGCGTGCCGGTGGACCTCGCCTTCGCCGAGGCGCTGCGGCACTACGTGCTCACCGGGCAGCCTGGCGCCCCCGCAGTACCGCTGCTGCATCTGCTGGCCGGCTCGAACGGTTCGTTGTTCCCGCCGACCGACCACACCTGAGCATTCTTACCCACCGGAGGTAGCCATGCCCGACAGGTTGGTATTCCATGAGTCCTTCGACTCCACCCGCGCCACCGCCGCAGACCCCGACGACCACCCCAACCTCGCCCAGGCCCAGGCCGAAGCCGTCGTGAGCCTGCTGCTGGGACGGTCGCTGTCCGTCAACCACACCTACGCCTTCGACTCCCGAGGCATGCTCGACCTCGCCGATGTCGTCCTGGAGACCTGGCATGAGGCTGTGAAAACCGCATCAGGCACCGGGCGGGCCGAGCTGACCCGGGCACGTCCGTTCGTGCTGCACCGCTTCAACCAACCCACTTTCTTCGCAGCCTGCTCCGACCAGCTGCGCCGTTCCGATCCTGATTCCAAGAACTACTTCAAGCTCTCCGCATGGCAGCCGATCGACCAGCTGCCCTCGGTCCGGCACGCTCTGGCCGACGCGTTGACGCGGGAGCACGGCGGCGGTGCGAAGAGGCGCCTACCAGCGGAGATCAGCGGGAACGAGCAGCTGAGCCGGTATCTCGAGCTGCTCCGCAGACTGAACGTTTACTTCTCGGAGTTCGACCGGAGCCGAGATGCCGCCAATCCGCGCATCTCGCTGGCAGCCTACGTGACCCGTCTGGTCGAGTTGCCCGAAGGCAGGCTCGTGGAGCTGGCCGCCGAACACCACTGCCCGGAACCGGATGCCCGGCGGCTGCAGGCAGCAGTGAGCAGTAAGGTAGCGCAGAGCAAGTACGGGACCGCTGCGGTCAACCGCGGCTGGGTGCACGGCGGAGCGGACCTGGCCGATCGGGATCCGCTAATGGCTGATCAGCTGCGGGAGCTGGTCGACACCCTGTACAACGCCATGCTGGCGGAGTCTGCGTGCGCACGGTTCGACTACATGTCGTCAGTTCCACGTGTGGACGGCCGGGATGAGCTGAAGCACGTTAACGCCCTCGCCATGGCACTGATCGACGACACCCGCGAGGCACATCACGACCGTCAGGAGCGGGAAGGGATCGGGCCCTCTCCTCGCATGGCCGGCATCTTCGCTGCGGCAGAGACGGTGCCCAACCTGACGGCCGCTCCGCTGCGGAAGGTGTTCGACGCGTACTGGGCGCTGGTAGCCGACGACGAGCGGCGCCCGGCATGGCAGGACTCCTGCGAAGACCTGGACCGGCTGTTGGCCCGGCGCAGGCCGGTTGACCGGGAGCTGCAGCACGCATGGGCGTCCCATCTCGCCCAACTGCAGACAGGGCTGCCGCAGGTGGTGGCGGTTGAACGCGGACGGTTGGCAGTCCCCGTGAGCTCCAGCGACAACGGCTGCGTGCAGACCATGGGCCTGGGAGAACTGACGGAGGAGGAGCTGAACCGGTCGTTCGCCGCAGGTGAGTACCTGTCCGACCTGGCGCGGTCGCTCCGCATGGGACAGGGGCTCGACGGGTGAGGGACAACCTTGAACTGCTGCTCTCCGCAGACCGGCCGGAGCTGCCGGAACCCTCGCTGCTCGGCTGGCTGGCATCCCACTGCTCCCCTGCCGACCTGCCGGCAGCCGTCCGGCTGGCGGCGTCGGCCGGCGGCATGGCACCTCACACGGAATGGCCGGTCATCAGCGATGCCGCTCAGGAGCGGTCCGCCGCCCGGGGCGCCAGGCAGTACCTGTCCGTCCTACCCCAAGCTCCTAACTCGCAAGCGGACGGGCTGGGCAGACTCGGGCTGCCGCACGACACGGCTCTGCACGAACTCACCGACCAGGAAGTCGTGTACCTGATGCCCTTTCTGCCCGGTCCCGTGATCGCCGACATGCGGTGGCGGTCGGTTGCGGCGGTGGAGGAGGCGGTGCGTGCGGAAGTCGGCTGGTACGCGACGGCGCTGGCTGCCAGGGCCGCGCCCTTCCTCGAGGAGCAGAGCCGGATGCGGATCGTCGAGCTTGCGGGCCAGCTCGACGAACGGTGGCGCCGCCGGCTCACCGAACTCGCACGCGTATGGGCTCCGTGGCCGTCGGCGGCAGTCGAGCTCGAGGCATCACATCCAAGCTTCCCGGAGGCTGACCACATTGCCGCACGCCTCAGCACGGCGATGGTGGAGGAGGTCTGCCACCGGGTCATCTCACGTCTCGCCGAGAGCCTTGAGGTCCGACCGCGGGCCTACCCGCCGGGCCCCGTCCCGTGGTTCCCTTTCGAGGAACTGGACCCCGCATCCCCGTCGACACTCGAGGACAACCTGTCCGGCCCGCCGGATCTGCTCGGCGACGAGGCTCCTGGGCAGCTGAGCCGCCACGTCAGCACAGGTGTGGCAGAGACCGCTCAGCCCGAGGTCCCGCTATCCGCTGATCGCTGCCTCGAACCGGGAACGGACTACCTGTTCTGGTTCGAGATCGGCGGGGAGCAGGCAGCCGGTAGTATCGAAACGGACTCCGATCCGGTGGTGATGCCCATCGGCGACCTGACGGTGGTGCTCTTCTCCTTCGAAGGCCACATCGAGATCTCCGAGGGGCGGGACATCGGCCGGCTCGCGCTGTACCAGGACGGGCAGGTCGAGATCCACAGCGCGCCTGCGGGCGCCCCCGTCCTCGGGGCCCGCCTGTTCTTTCCCATCCGCACGCCCCAGCGCTCTGGCAGGTACCGGCTGCGCTGCCACCTCTACCACCGTCAGACGCTGCTGCAGTCGCGCCTTGTCGAGATGCAGGTCAAAGATGGGGCCCCGATCCAGGCGTACGCCTTGGCGGCGCAGGTCGACTACACTTCCGGCACCGCACTCGATCCGCTCACGCTGGCCGAACTCCGGCCGCTCACCGTGTCGGTCTTCGTCAACGACAATGGTGACGGCACCCACGCCTTCCGCTTCTGGGGAGGGGATGACATCAAGGCGCAGGCCATCCTTGGCGAGGGCGAGCTCCAGAACCACATCGACAATGCGAGGGGTGCGCTCCGAAAGGCGTCCTGGGGAAGCAGCGATGCGGGGAGCTCCGGTCCGCCCTTCCGATATGACAACGGCCTGCCGGTGGACTACACCGAGGACCTGATCGATCTGGCGTGCAATGGATACCGGCTGTGGGCGTCTATCGGCGGGGGTTTCGCTGAGGCGGGACTCCCCCCGGCTGGCACCGCCTCGCCCATCAAGCAGTTGCAAGCCCGGCTGCGCAGACCCGGCGTGATCGAGATCGCTAACAAGGTGAGCAGCAGGATGGTCGTTCCGGCAGCGCTCTTCTACGACCACCCGCTGGACTGCGGCCTGAAGGCGCTGAGTGTCTGCCGGGTCGCCCTCGACGCCTTGCGAACCGGTGTCGATCCGGCGAGCAGCCCCTGCTTCCAGGGCAACTGCCCCCGGTACGGCGTCAGGTCGGTCGTGTGCCCCAGCGGCTTCTGGGGTTACCGTCACGCCATCGGGCTTCCGCAGTCGACCGCGTCAACTCTTCAGGAGACGTCGCTCGTCCCGGCGCACGGTGCCCCCTACATTCCATACACAGACCAGCCTCGCAGCGTCATCGGAATCGCCGATGAGTTCGCTGGCGATCACACGACGATGATGCGGGCGCGGTACCAGGGGAGAATCCACACTGACCGTGAGGAGTTGCTGGCGGAGCTGCGCGGCAGCACGGCCCCGCAGCTCGTCTACTTCTACTGCCACGGCGACCTGGTCAGGGGTATCCCGGTCCTCCTGATCGGCGGCCCGTTGACGGCGGCGATCTCCTACGAGCAGATCGCGGACGACATGTTCTGGCCGGACACCCGGCCACTGGTCTTTCTGAACGGGTGCCGCACCGCCGCCGTCGAGCCCCGCCATGCTATGACCTTCGTGGACGCCTTCGTTCGGCGCGCTCGCGCCTCGGGTCTGATCGGCACCGAGATCATCACCTATGAGTCCCTGGCAGCTGAGTTCGCCGAGTCCGTGCTTCACCACTTCATCGACAGGCAAGCTTCGATCGCCCACGCCATGCGTACCGCCCGGCTGGCACTGCTCTCCAGGGGGAATCCACTCGGTCTGATCTACGTCGCCTACGCACCGCCGCATCTGCGGATGAAGAAGGTGTGACAACCTTCCCTTCAGCGCGTCACCGTAGCGTCGGGGCTTCTTCGCGCCCCATGGCACGACTGCCGTCCGACGCGATCTGCCACTGCTTCAGCTCCGGCCGCCGGCCGTCGAGGAACCATTCCATGGTCCAGCGGCGCGCCTCCGTCGCATCCGCGTCCTTGCTCCGCCACACCAGGATGAGCAGCAGCAGGAAGTATCCGAAGAAGCCGATGGCGAGGCCGATTCCGTAGGCTGCGAACAGTCGCGTCTTTTCCGGGAAGAGCGTCAGGATGGTGCCCCCGCCGATGACTCCCACGATGGCGGCGAGATCCGTAATCGCGACCTTGGAGCGGTACCGGTTCACAAAGTAGGCTTGCCAGCCGACAACCATGCCGAAGAACAGTGCTCCGAACTCGACGAATGTCACCTGAATCTCCTGGATTTGATTGCTGCCCCCGCAATCGAGCGCCGCACGAGAACACGGAGGAGGAAGTGCAGACCGACCCCCAAAGCCACGCCGACGGCAGCGGTGGCAGGGCCGTCAGGACCGGCAGTGAGGAAGGCGACCGCGGCTGCTGCTGCGGCAGTGGCAGTCCGCCCCAGCCAGAGCGCCGCGTGCGGATCGCGCCGGACTGCCAGACACCACCCGATGACAGTGCCGAAGCCGATCACACCGATCACCAGCACACTGACCCCCGTCTGACGTATACCGGGCCCTGACGGAGTATACCGTCGTGACTACTGACGAGAGCGGACAACACAGAAGGGTAGCTGACTTGAAGGAAGAGCGACGCCGCGACCGACTGGCGGCCTATCAGCGGCTGGTGGCCGAACGGCCTCACCTATTCACGAATCCGGCGGGCGCCGCCTACGAGATCCTTCTGGACACAGCTGACCAGGAGTTCGTGGCTGACCAAAGTGCTGCCGACAACAAGCGTCGCGACCTGCCGGAGGAGGATGCGGACATCGGCGTGGTATACAGCGACCGTTTCATCGTGCTGCTCCGCGACGCCGTCCGCTTCCGGTCGGGGCGGCGCGGAGCGTACATCAGGCTCTGCGGTGCCAAGGACGGAGTCGGCGCCGCCGTGCTGCCACTTCTCTCAGACGGCCGGGTAGTGCTCATCCGCCACTTCCGGCACGCCGACCGAAGCTGGCACTGGGAGATCCCCCGAGGCTTCGCGGAGGGCAGCGACGACGGCTCTGACACCGCCCGCCGCGAGCTGGCGGAGGAACTGGGATGCCGGGTCGAGAGGATTGATCGGCTCGGCGCGGTCAACGGCGACAGCGGGCTGCGCGCAACCACCGACGACGTCTACCTGGCCCACATCCCAGCCAGCGCTTTTGAAGTGGCAATCGCCGAGCATGCCGCGGAGGAAGGGATCGATGAAGTCCGTCCGGTGAGCCCGGACGTCCTCCGCAAGATGATCAAGAGCGGGGAGATCACAGACGGGTTCACCCTCGCCGCATACGCGTTCGCCACTGCTGCCGGGGCTCTGCCGTAAAGTGCAGCGACTGCTCGTGGCGATGCAGGCGCCGGGACCCGGCGTGTGGCCTTCCCCTCGTACTGAAGTTGCGCCCGGGCGCCACGCGGGGCGCCTGTGGTCATTCGCCCTGGCCGGCGCTTCCCATCGGGCCGAT
Organism: Kitasatospora sp. NPDC050543; assembly: GCF_044457565.1. NCBI lineage: Bacteria > Bacillati > Actinomycetota > Actinomycetes > Kitasatosporales > Streptomycetaceae > Kitasatospora > Kitasatospora sp. NPDC050543. The sequence continues at coordinate 10,770 of NZ_JBITGZ010000070.1, forward strand.
CTTCACCGGGGATCCGCTGCCGTCCGTGACGGGC
>NZ_JBITGZ010000071.1:0-10608 GCF_044457565.1 Kitasatospora sp. NPDC050543
GACGACGCGATCACCGTCGCCGACCTCACCGGAGTCGGAGCACTCGACGCGGCACTCGCCTCAGCCGTCCTCGACCGGCTCGTGCCGTGAACGCCCGAAGCCGCCAAGGAGACCTCCCATGGACGCCACCAACCGCCCCGGAACGCTCACCGGCCCAACCGTCGCCCCGTGCCCGCTCATCCCGCAGTCCCTGACTCGCGCGCGGGTCGGCGAGCTGCCCTGCGTCTGGCTGCTGCCACACCGTCCCGAGGCCGCCGCTACCGCCCGCCGCATCACCAACGCCGCCCTCGACGAGTGGGGAATAGACGACGAAGCCACCGCCCACGCACTGCTCGTTGTCTCCGAACTCGTCACCAACGCCGTCGAACACGCCCTGCCCCCTGTCGCCCTCCACCTCGAACGCCCTCGGGACGACGGCACCCTGCACATCGAGGTCGACGACGGCGGCCCCGCCGACAACGAGGGCACCTGGGTCGCGAGCTGCACACCGGAGGAGCACGGCCGTGGAGGCGGCATCGTCGCTCGGCTGGCGAGCGCGCACGGCACCCGGGTTCTGCCCCGCGGAGTCACCTACTGGGCAGATCTTCCGGTTGCCGGCTGAGTACCAGCGGCCCCAGCCCCATCACCAAAGCCGGCGGCGGTGCGCACTTTGCTGTTGTTGCCCGGGCCCCGGCCGCCCTACCCTCCGGCGGGCCGCCCACCATCGGGCCTTCCGATCCGCGTGCCCCGCCGCGACGACCTCGTCCACCCGGTGAGGCAGCCGTCCAGGGGAGCACACCATCCGGACCGCACCTCACCCGCTACCGGAGCACCGGCATACATCGGTGTTGTGGAACCCTGCCCCCGCCACGTGGCCTGCATCCGCCACCCTCCTGCGCTGCCGACGCGCGGACGCTCTGCCGACACCGGTGGCGATTCCTGACCACAGGTCCAGAGACATGTCGGGAATGTCCGGGTCTGTACAGACCCGAGCCGTGGCGGTGGTTCGGCGCCGGCAGGCCTGCGGCGGTGGGACCCGTGGTGGCCGGGGCCGTGCCCGGGCACCGCCCCGGTCTGGGGGCGATGTCCGGGCGGGCTGTCAGCGGGCGAGGGTGACGGTGAGGTCGGTGTCGGGGCAGCCGGCCGTGATGGAGCGCAGTATGTTCAGCTCGGCCGGATCGACGGCCAGACCCCAGCGGGGCTTGATGGTCGTCCAGTCACTGACGTACTGGCACCGGTATCCGAGCGCCGGAGGGAGCCAGTCCGTGACGTCCTTGTCCGCTTTCTGCCGATTGGACTGGAATGTCACGGCGATGAGAGCTCTCGGCTCGTCCAGGTCACCAGGGCTGTACGGGCCGGGGTGTGACCCCGGTCCGTGCGGTCCTGGACCGGTCAGCGAGCAGCAAGGCACGACCACAGGGGCTTCCACCGCCTCCTCCAGGATCATCGCCGCCCGATTGCGCCCAACGGCCCAGGTCGACCCATGCATGAGTACATTCGCGTCATCCAGCACGCCTGGGCCGCAGCCGGCGCAGCCTGATCACCCAAAACCTGCCAGAACGTCCAGGCCGAGCCTCACCCACGCGGCCCAGTTCTTCCTACCCGCCTGCTGTGCGCATGCGATCGTTGCAACCAGAAGCGCCGGTGCGGGCACAATCGCGCGTCAATTAGTGGCGCCCGGCTGTTCCTGACCACTGTTGTGGCGGGCCTGGACCCCCGACCGGGGTCCGTTCAGTTCGTTCTTCGCCCTCCAGGGGCGAGCATGTCGCGGCAGTTCAGGTCGGAACCAACTTGGATCCTGTCCGCAGCCGCCCGACTCATTCACATCCACGCGGTGGGCACACCACGCGGCGCACCAGTGGTGCCATGGCACCCCGAGAGGAAGACAGTCAATGTCCTTCGTCGACGTTCAGAACCAGTTGTACAACGCGATGTGCGATGGGCTGCAGCAATCGCCCGAACGCTTTCAGATCCTCCAGCCGTCTCCCCCCCTCTCCAAGGGCGAGGGAAACACACCGCTGTGGACCCTGTTCAACAACATCCCGCCCCTGTCGCTGAATCAGAACTACGTTGCCAGCGGCGGAAACCAGCTCTTCTCCGACTTCAGCGCGTTGATGGGCGCACTGAAGCCGGCGACTTCCATCGACGTCAAGAAGGACATCGGCGAGGACAATTTCATCGCTTTCACGGCCTATCTGGGAAAACTCAAGCCGACGCCTCCCGTGGCCAAGTACTCGGAGATCTTCTTCTCGTGGGCGATGCAGTACGCGCCCGAGGTTGCTCAGATCGGGGCAGCGGACTACGCCGCGATCGTCCTCGATCCGATCCTCTCCGCCCAGTTCTCGCTGCTGACCTACAAGGCCGGCAAGCTGCAGCCGGACTGGGCTCGGGGCTACAAGGACATGGTGAGAGAGCTCGCAGACGCACCCACACGCACCTTCAAGGTGGACAGCTCAACCACAAGTTCGAACGTGTCGCACACCTGGGCTTCCGGGCAGCACTCAGGTCTCTTCGGCCTGTGGGAGGGCAGCTCGAGCGACGACCAGGTGAGCAAGCAGTTCGCGACCAGCTCGTTCAGGGTCGAAGCATCGTTCGAGCACTTGCTTCTCTTCCAGACCAACGCTGGCGCGTGGTACGAATCCGCCGCGCTCGGCCTGGCATATCACAACCAGGGGGACCCGCCGTGGCGCACGGGTAGCGCGATCACGTGGGAGAACACGTTCGGCACCCAGGGCAACATGCAGCGTTTCGCGATCAATCTGCTGGTGGCCGACACCATGAATATCGTGGTGAAGGCGAACACCTCGTACAACGAGCAGCAGCAGCAGACCATCAACGAAAATAAGAAGAACGGGCTGTGGCCGTTCTACACCTCCTCCAGCACCTCCGGGGTGGAGACGAAGGTGGACTTCGACGACACCGGCGCGATCATGATCACCACTACATCGGCTCCCACCGTTCCAGTGGTGATCGGGGTAAATGTCCTGCCGATCAGTTCTTTCGTTGGCTTCGCCGTGTCAGCGCTCGAGAAGCGAGCGGCGTACCAGGCATGACTCCAGTAAGCAGGTAGACCTGTCGGCCGGTGATCCGCTGACCACCGGCCGACAGACCTGTCCGGTCCTGAACAGCGAGCCTCGAAGAAAGGACAGCACCATGCCAGTGGTGCCGCCGCCACCACCACATTCCATGACCGGGCTCCAAAATCGCTGGTACAACACCATGCTGAAGAGCCTGGCCGCTGATAGATCGACTGCCCAGATCATCCAACCCGTACCACTGCTCGAACTCTCCGACGCCGCGTTGTGGGCGTACGAGAACACGGTCCCGCCCGCATCTCTCACCTACAACTGGAAGATCGTGGACTGCGCGTCCTTCTTCGGCGAGTACGCGTCCGTGATCGAAGTGCTGTCCAGGCAGAGTACTTTCGAAGAAGACATCGGCCCGGCCGTCTACAAGGAATGGATCGCCTATCTCAACACGGTGATCCCGCCGCCGAGCGACGATGAACTGCCTGATCTGTTCCAGCAGTGGGCCTTGCAGCACCACCCGGACGTAGCAAGCATCGGCGCCTCGGACCTGACCAGCATCGCACAGTTGAGCGATCTGCAGAAGCTGCTCCGCACCTACCAGGGGACCCCTGCAGTGCCTGTGCAATACAAGGGCGGCATCAAAGAACTGCAGGCCATGCTCGCCAGCTCTCGACCCGTAAACATCTCGTTCAGCAGTACAATGGCGGCCTCTGATGTCTCCGACACCTGGGCAAGGGGTGTGAATACGCACCTCTCCGGATTGTGGACAGGCGCCGAGTGCTTCGACGCCACCACTGTCAAGTTCGCCACGAGTGCGGTAACTGCCAGCGTCACCCTGGGAAAGTACACGGCATGGACGGCCATTCCCGACAGTAAATGGTATGATTCAGGCCTGCTTCATTCGGCCTACACGAATCACGTCGGTCCGCCATGGGTGCAGAACTGTCGCCCGAACTGGCACGACATGTTCGCCGAAGGGAGTGGGCGGCTTCTGCGAGCGGTCGCATCCCTGCTGGTGGCGGACAACGTTTCCTGCAAAGTCACCTCGGACGCCGCATTCTCTGACAACGACCAGCAGGCGCTCAAAGCCAAGGCGGCGGCCGGCGTGTGGCCGTTCTTCGTGGCTACCGGTGACGGCGTCACCAACGACGTCAGCTTTGACGGGCAGGGAAAGCTCTCACTCGAGATCAATACCCCCAAAGGCAGACCATTGGTCGTCGGTGCGACTGTGCTCGATATCGCCAGATACCTCGGACAATGAAACGGCGGACAGATGCCGCTGCGGCGGGTACGTTGACCACCCGCCGAATCCTGGTTTTGACTGTTGGGTTGGGGTCGTAGGATCCGGGTGTGGCGGAGGAGACTGAGGCGGCGCTGGTGGATACGTCTACCAAGTTGGTGCCGCACCTGAACGAGCGGCGCCTGGCGCTGGGGGCGGTGGCTCGTGTTCTGGTTACGGCGGCATCCGCGGATGCGTCCCACTGTGTGCAACGCCGTTGCATTTAAGTCCTGTTGGGGTTGTCAATGCAGGCTGATCCGTTCTGCGGGCAGGTCGGACTGTGTGACCGTGAGGTCGCCCGCGACGCGGACCAGTGCCTGGTAGACGGTCAGCAGTGCGTAGACCTCCTGTTCGAGGCCGGGCACCGTCCGCGAGCGCAGAACGAGCGCAGAACCCGCCCGTCGAGGATGGTCGACTTCAGCGAGAAGTAGCAGGTCTCCACCTGCCACCTTCGGTGGTAGAGCTCGATCAGCTCGTGTGCGGGGTGGCGCCCGGCATCCAAGAGGCTGGTCATCAGCCGGCACAACTCGGTGCGCCGGTTGCCGTCGGCCAGGGTGACGGTCATCCAGGCCTCGATCACCCGCACCTCGAGGCGGCCGTAGCCGCGCCCGGGCACGTCCTCGTCGGGGACGCACAGGGTGGTGCCGTCCACCGCGACCACCCGCAGCCCCTGGTAGAAGGTTCCGGTCTGTGTCCTCGTAGCCGTGGGCCGGCGAGAACCTCGAACAGGCGGCGCAGCGGGGCGCTGCCCAGGCGGCACCGGGCCCGCGGCAGGGAGGAGGAAGCAGGCCGTGCCACTGCGATCCCGTGCAGTCCGGCAATGAGCTTGTTCCAGACCGCCTGGTAGGACGAGCGCTCGAAGACAGCCAGGGCGAGCACGTAGTACACCACGACACGCGCGGGCAGCAGCCGCAGGCGCCGTTCCCGGGCACCGGTCTCTTCGAGGATCGCGTCGACCAGCTGTGGATCGATGACCTGTGTCAACTCTCCCAAGTGGCCAGGCGCATAACCATCATGGCCTGGAGCCATGGGTGGCAGCGTGGCAGTACTCCGTGCCAACGGGACCTCCGGTGCAACGATCTCTGGGCTCGACACCACAGGGATCTTCCAGGGGTCCCGTCCGCTCGTTCATCAACTTGACAAGAAGCCGGACGGCCAAACGCAACGGTGTTGCACACCATGGGACGCCATCCTTCGCCGGCCGGAATGCGGCGGACCGGGCAGCCGAGCCCGGCGAAGAACGTCTCGACCCGGTCGACGTCCTCGGGGTGCGGACGCGGTACGCGAGGTGGTCGAGGGCGGCTGTGTCACCGGTGCGCAGGACAAATGAGTGGTGGGTCAGTTCGTCGGTGCCGCGCAGGTAGAGCGAGCGTTCGTCCTCATGCTGGACATGGAAGCCGAGCATGTCCACCCAGAACCAGCGGGCCTTGGCAAGGTCGGTGACGACCAGTTGGGCGTAGGCGGAGCGGACGACGTCGGGTGCGGCGCTCAGACTCATGAGGTGCCTCCGAAGCGCGGAGTGGGCACATCGCCGAGCGCCACGTGCACGATCTTGGATTCGGTGTAGAAGTCGATGCTGTGGGCGCCGCCCTCGCGCCCCAGGCCGGACGCCTTGACGCCACCGAAGGGGGTGCGCAGCTCGCGGACGTTGTGGGAGTTGATCCAGACCATGCCGGACTCGACGGCCCGAGCGATGCGGTGGGCCGCGCTTCAGGTCGTTGGTCCAGATGTAGGCGGCGAGGCCGAACTGCGTGGCGTTGGCCAGTGCGACCCCCTCGGCCTCGTCGTCGAACGGGGCGACGGCGACGACCGGGCCGAAGATCTCCTCCTGGAAGATCCGGGCGTCGCGGGCGACGTCGGCGAAGACGGCGGGCTGGAGGGAGTTGCCTTCGGGGAGGTGGCCAGGGCGGGTGCCACCAGCGACCAAGCGGGCCTCCTCGGTGCCGACCCGCAACGTCCGCCCCCTGTGATCCTCGTCCGACAGGCCGCTTACACCACTCCACGGGACACGACCGTTCCGCGCGCTCACCCCCTCCCACGGCTACGGGCTCGGGCCCGCCACACGCAGCCCTCGTTGCCGCCTGCTGGCGGCTTCATCCCCCTCGTGCAAACGTCACCGGAGGTCAGCCCAGGGTGAAGAGGAAGCTGCTCGAGTTGTAGTAGTTGGGCAGTTGCACGAGATTCGACCCCACCCTCGGCGGATCGGCGTTCGCCCAGTTCTGTGGTCCGAGCAGGTGCGAGGAGTAGTCGCTCGAACGGACCTGCGGGAGGAACAGCAGACGGAACGTTCCGGGTTCCGTGCCCGGGCTGAACTCCCACAGCTGCTCGGCGCGGTTCGTGTCGGACAGGCAGGTCCGGAGAGTGACCGCCACGACGTTGCCTTCACCTGTGGTGCCGTCGAGGCACATGCCCGTCCCCGTGTTGCGCAGTTGGTAGGCACCCTGATCCGCGGCCAGGCGCTTCCAGGACTGGTTCCCGCCGCCCGTGCAGGTCTGGAGCTGCAGATCGCCGCTGCCGCCGGCGACGCCCACACAGAGCCCCGAGCGCCTGTTGACCAGTGGCTGGCCGGTCGGTGCGCTGCTCGTGGAAGGTGACGGGCTGTCCGTCGCCGGGGCAGGCGGCGTCACCCTTGCACTCGGCGATGACGAGGTCCCGGGGACCGGCGCGGTGGACGACGGGCTGTCCGTCGCCGGGGCAGGCGGCATCACCCTTGCACCCGGCGATGACGAGGTCCCCGGGACCGGCGCGGTGGACGCGCTGGGAGACGGGGTGGCCGACGCCGAACCGGATGGGGAAGCCGACGTGTCCGTCACGCGCGTCGTCAGTGCCGAAGCCGTTGAGGCGGGGAGCAGGATGGGTACCGTCAGAGGAGGGCGCGTTCCGCCGGAGTCGATCGTTGCGAGGACCACGGCTGCGGCCAGGAGTGCCGCCAGGCCGCCGGTCGCCGCGGCGACGGCGTAGCCGAGGGGGTGCGGACCTCGGGTCCGGCGTTCGCGCGTGCGCGCACGTGAGGGCGAGGGCACTGCTGCCGGCAGGGGCACGGTGCGTGGGTCCGCGACGCTTGGCAGGTTCGATGACGGCTCTCCCACCCACAGGAGAAGCGCACGCAGAACGACGGGCTGCTGCCAGGCATGGATGGCGACGAGCTCCGTACGGGCGCGCTGGCAGCTGTGACACCGCGCGAAGTGGGATTCAGCGCCCCTGGCCTCGTCGGCCGTACCGCGCCGCACGCGGTCAGCCAGCACGGCGGCAAGGTGGCGGCAGGACCGGTTGGCGGTCCGCGCGACGAAAGCCTGAAGATACGCCTCGTAGAGGCTGCGCTGAGCCGACGCGTCGGGACGCGCTGCTGCCGTTCCGGATATCGGTGCGGACGCCGCTCCTGGCTGCCGGGTCTCCGGGTTCCCGGGCGCCCCGTCCAGGCAACGCCACAATTCGGCCTGCCGGGCCTCCGGCAGACTCCGGAAGGCCAGCAGTATGAGCGAGTCCTTCTCTGCGGCGAGGACTGCGGTCTCCGGCACCAACTCGGCCGCCTCCGGGCGGGGCAGGGATGCGAGCCAGGCGGCGAAGCCGACGGACAGCGCCGAGTCGCGGTCCGTGCCGGACAGCCGGGCGGCGGCGCGCCTCGTCGCGGTCAGCAGGTGAGGACGCCAGGCCTCGGTGGGGCCTGCCCCGGAGCGCACTGCTTCCACAATCCGCTCAAGCACCTCGTCCGCGAGTTCCTCCGCGACGCGTTTGTCCTGGCAGCAGCGGCCGGCATAGGCGAGCACCGCGGCCCGGTGACGGCGTGAAACCTCCTCGACCGCAGACCTGTCCCGCCCGTGTCCGGCGCGGATGCGGCCCGCGAGGTCGGCATCCGTGAGTACCGCGGCCACCGGATCTGGCATTTCGTCTCCTCCGCGTGCACCTGTCGGGGCACGCAGTCCAAGGGGCGACACAGAGCGGAAAGGGCGCTGTGTCAAAAGGCGGGTCGGCGCCGCATACGCGCAACGGCGCCGCACGCCGTCCCGGAGGAAGGCCGCTGAGCACACCTGTCAGGGAGACGTGGGCGCCAGCGATCGGTCCGGCGTAGGGCGAGTGCCCGCCAGGGCGTGATCAGGTTCCGCCCGCTGGTTGAGGATAGTGGCCGCCCCGGACTGGCCGAGTCAAGTTCCGACCAGCGCATATCCGATGAATGTTCAGATAATGAGATGACATGGCGTCATTGATGCCCTCATTGGGCGTGGCGTGGCGTGACGTGGCCCCGTCCGCCCTCTCTGACAGTCTCGGTCGAGACCGTCAGAGAGGGCCCAGGGCAACACATCCACTCGACCTACCTGATGAACCAGCTGGCCAGCAACGGCATCCACCTTCTCGGCACCCGGTTCGCCACAATCCGCGCCCTGGTCCAGGAATGCCGCCCTCCGTCGCCGCCCAGGCCCTGGGCTACACCTCCGAGTGCACCGAGGGACCACGCCATCCAGGCAGGCTCCACTTGGGCCACCTACGCCTCCCACCGAGGACGAGCGAAGTACCTGACTCTATTCAGCGCTCAACCAGGCTCATCCGGCCTGATAATTCGATGGCGCGGAGCGAAGCCAGCGTCGACCCTGGTCACCGTGTCAGAACCCAAGCATCAGATCCGCGCCCTCTATACGGCCACCACCGTGACGGTCTACCAGGCATACGCACCAGAGATCGGCCTGCCCGCCGCACTCGACGGCCGCCTTCCCGCGGCCTGGCAGCGGGACCGAATGACGTGGATCAAGCCGTCGTTCCTCTGGATGATGTATCGCTGCGGATGGGCGGGCAAGGAAGGGCAGGAGACGGTCCTCGCGATCGAAATCACCCGCGAGGGCTTCGAGTGGGCCCTGCAAAACGCCTGCCTGGCCCACTACGAACACGGGCTGCATCCCGACCGCGCCACCTGGAAGCGTCAGCTGAAGCGCGCCCCGGCCCGAGTGCAGTGGGACCCCGAACGCGATCTGCACCTGCAGCCGCTTTCCCACCGCTCCCTGCAGCTCGGCCTCGCCGGCGAGGCCGCCGAGCGCTATGCGGAGGAGTGGATCGTCTCGATCAGCGACGTCACCGCGCTCGCGCATGCGATCCATGCCCACGTAAGGGACGGAGCTCTGGACGCAGCCCAGCAACTCCTCCCCACAGAACGCCCCTATCCGGCAGGCGACACCCTTCTCGCCCAGCTACGCGGCTGAGTCAGCCTGACCACCTGTGACTGCAGACTCCCCATTCCGGCACCGCCTGCCTGGGCAACTCACGACGATCCAATACGCGATGCCATCAGCATGGGATTCCACAACGGCGGCGGCTGGCGGCTTCGCCGTCAGGCAGCTTCCTGGGTCCAGACACCCTTTGGGTGCTCGTCGACAGGAAGTCGCAGGTTGGGCTGCGCGCGGCAGCCCGGGGTGGCCTGCTCGTCGGAGGGCCAGCGGTGTTCCCGGTCGGGCCAGACCGGGTCTGTCGGTAGAAGCCGACGGACGTACCGAGCAGTGGATGGTGCCAACTGGGATCCACCGGTTGGCACCGGAGCTGGTAGCCCCCGATGGCGTCGGAGAGCAGTGCGCCGGGCTCCGTTGATGCCCCGTCGCGAAGCCGGGCGGCGGCATCGCCGACCAGTGCATCAGGCCGTGCAGCTCCAGGCCGAATATGGCGACCTCCGGAATCCGGTAGGAGTGCCACAGTCCGACGGTGAAGGCCCAGTCGGGGACTTCACCGCCGCCGCCCACGCCGACCACGTGCCAGCCGTGCTCGCGGACGTGTGCCATCTCCGAGGCTCAGCGCTTCGCGCGCTGCCGCCGCGCGCGAAGGTCGCGGAGGCGGCGGGATCACAGAGCACACAGGGGCACGGGGAAGTCGCGGTCAGGTCGGTCACCCGGGTATCCAAGCAGATCACGGCCGGTCGCCCGGCCGCAGGGGCGATGGTGGGGTGTTGGGGGTAGACGCGTGGCTCACACTTGATCACGTCAGTTCGACGCGATGCGAAGGCAGAGGGTATGGGTACCTGGGGGACTGGTCCGTTCGATGATGATTCTGCTCTGGACTTCGTCGACCGACTACGCGGGCTGCCGCTTGACGAGGTCGCCGAGGAGCTTGAACGAGCGGTTCGTTCGGTCGCAGAGGAGAGGGACTACGTCGGGTTTTCAGCGGGTGTATCAGCAGTGGCCGCAGCGGCGTTGCTCTCAGAAGCCGTTGTCTTTCCGGTAGTGATGGGTGCGTTTCCGCTGGTCAGGCTTAGTGTCGGTGCCTCGGTGGCAGAGACGGGGTGTCGTGTCGTCTCTTCGGTGGAGGTGCCGGATGCCGTCGGTGATGGGGCTGTTGGAGGAGCGT
>NZ_JBITGZ010000072.1:0-8511 GCF_044457565.1 Kitasatospora sp. NPDC050543
TCAGCCCGGTCCAGTTCGAACAGCAGACAGCGGCGTCCCCTAGGATCACCCTCGCCGCATGAAACTCCGGTGTCCACGTCCCGGGGGAAGGCTCAGTGTATCTGCTGCAAGACCCCTCCGCCACCCCGGACAGCGAGGACGCGTGGGCCGGCATCTTCTCCAGACCCTCTCCCCGCGAGTGGCCTCTGCAGCGCGCTCTGGACTTCTTCGCCCAGCACCAGGTCTACGACATTCTGCTGAAGCAGCCCGAGGCCAAAGGCGCGTGGTCGTTCACCGAGAAACAGTCCAAGACCAGCGACCGGCGAAACGTGAACATCGCCGCCGCGATCACCGGATGGATCTCCGGCGAGCCCATCCCCCACCTCGCTACTGCCTGGCTGCCCGGCCTGGACAGCGAATGGGCCCTGGAACAGACCGTCAGCAACATCAGTGAGACCTTCGAGCACTACCTCGCCTGGACCGTCGGGGCGCTGGTCAACCTCGTCAACCTCCGCCTCGAAGAGACCGAGGCCGAGATCCGCCTGCCCACCACCGCTGGCTGGCATCTGCGCCACGGCGTCGACAGCCCACAAGCCCTCGCGCTGCTCAACGCCGGCGTCACCTCCCGCCGTCTCGCACACCAGATCGGACGTACCGCAGCCGAACGCGGCATCGCCGCAGAAGACCTGCGGGCCTGGCTGACCGGACTCCACCTCGCCGGTTGGCGGGACCAGTTCGCCGCCACCGAATACGAGATCAACGACCTGCTCGAATACGTCCGCAAACGCCGCCCCAGCCTGATCGGAGCACTCTTGGACACTGGCCACGTCTCCCTCGACGTACTCGTCACCAGTGCGGCACCCGCCCAACCAATCGTCGTCCAGCTACGACCCGACCTCGGCCCGGACCCCGCAACCCTCGTTGTCGACGACGGCTCGCACATCCGTGCCCTGGTCCCTGCCGACGCCCACCTCGATGTCCACACCATCATCGACAGCGGCATCGACTTCGAAACGACTCTGGCCGGAGGCCGCATCACCCTCGCACTGCCCCGCGTGCGCTAACAGACTCTCGGACCACTGCGGCAATCCCCTGACCTGCGTCCTTAACCTTCGGCGAGACGAACTGCGATCCGTCAGTCTTCGGCGAGATTCGCTCAAGGTTCGGTGCGACGGGACAACAGGGTGCGACACCCCGCCCACCTGGGGTAATAACTCGAACAAATAATCGAACAAGGTCTACGCTGACCCCACCGGAGGGGAGCCGGACCAACGACGAAGGGGGCTGACCGAAGGACCGGAGGTGACGTGGTGGTCGCGCATCTGCACGTCGCCTCCGGCTATTCGGTCCGCTATGGAGCCTCGCTCCCGGCCGCACTGGCCGAGCGGGCGGCTGAGCGGGGCCTCACCTCACTGGCCCTGACCGACCGGGACACCGTGTCGGGGGTGGTGCGGCACGCGAAGGCGTGCGCGGCGAACGGGCTCCGGCCGCTGTTCGGTGCGGACGTCGCGGTCGGCCTGGTCGACCAGCCCGAGGCCGCCGTCCGGCGCCGGACGCCGGCCAGGGGCGGGGCGTTCGTGGACGAGTCCGCACCGCGGGTCACGCTGCTGGCCCGCGACCGGACCGGCTGGGCCAACCTCTGCTCTCTGATCAGCACGGCGTGGACGGTGCGGGCCGAGCGCGGGGGCGGGCAGCCGGTGGTGCCGCTGGAGGTGCTCGCCGCCCATGCCGAGGGCCTGACCGTGCTGCTCGGCCCCGGCTCGGAACCGGTGCGCGCGCTCGCGGCTGGCCGCCCCGATCGCGCCACCACCCTGCTGGTGCCGTGGCGGGAATGGTCCGGTCCCCACCTGCGGCTGGAGGCGGTCCACCTGCGCCGCACCGGCACCGGCCCTGGCTCCCTGCGCCTGGCCGCGCGCACGGTGGGGCTGGCCGCCGAGCTCGACCTCCTGCCGGTGCTCACCAACGCGGTCCGCTACGCCGACGCCGCCCAGGCCCCGGTCGCGGACGTCCTCGACGCTGCTCGGCTGCTGCGCCCTGTACAGCGGGGGGCGACGTGCAACGGCGAGCGGTCGCTCAAGGACTCTCCCTCGATGGCGGAGCTGGCGGCCGAGGTGGCGCGGGCGGCCGGGCTGGGACCGGCCGGCGCCCAGCGGCTGCTAGCAGTGACCGCCCGGACGGCCGACGAGTGCCGCCTCGACCCGGCCTCGGATCTGGGGATCGGGCGGGTGCACTTCCCGGAGGAGGACCGGCTCGGCATCGCCCCGGGGACCTCCGCGAAGGTGCTGCGCGAGCGGTGCGAGGCGGCGATGGTGACCCGCGGCTACGCCGGTGACCGGGCGACCGAGCGGAGACTCCGGGAAGAGCTCGATGTGATCAGCGGCCTCGGGTGGCCCGCGTTCTTCCTAACGGTTGCCCAAGTGGTGCAGGACATCAAGGAGTTGGGCATCCGGGTGGCGGCGCGCGGTTCGGCGGCCGGCTGCCTGGTGGTGCACCTGCTCGGCATCTCGGTGGCCAACCCGGTGACTAACGGGCTGATCATGGAACGGTTCATGAACTACCGGCGCTCCAGCCTCCCGGACATCGACGTGGACGTGGAGTCCGCCCGGCGGATCGACTGCTACCGGGCGATCCTGGGCCGATTCGGGCCCGAGCGCGTCGCCACCTTGGCGATGCCGGAGACGTACCGGGTGCGGTGGGCGATCCGGGACACCGGCATGGCGATGGGCCTGGACCCGGCCGAGGTCGACCGGCTGGCGAAGGCGTTTCCGCACATCGCCGCCCGGGACGCGCGCTCGGCGATGGCCGAGCTGCCGGAGCTGCGCCAGGTCGCCGCGCACGCCGACCGGTACGGGGAACGCTTCTGGGACCTGGTCGAGGGCCTGGACGCACTCCCGCGCGGGATCGCGATGCACCCGTGCGGTGTGCTGCTGTCGGACAGCTCGCTGCTGGCCCGCACCCCTGTGATGCCGACGCCCGGCGAGGGTCTGCCCATGTCGGTGTTCGACAAGCACGATGTCGAGGGCGAGGGCCTGGGTCTCCTGAAGATGGACGTCATCGGGTCCCGCATGCAGTCCGCGATGGCCTACACGGTGCGCGAGATCGAGCGCACCACCGGCGTCCGGGTCGACCTGGACGACGCCGAGCAGGTGCCGCTGGAGGACCCGGCCGCCTACGAGCTGCTCCGCGAGGGAGAGTCCCTGGGGGTCTACAGCCTCGATAGCCCGGGGCAGAGGGACCTGTTGGGCAGGTCCCAGCCGACGGTCTTTCAGGACGTCGTGAACCAGCTGGCGTTGTTCAGACCGGGGCCTCTGGCGGCGGATATGGTGCGGCCGTACCTGCTGGCCCGGCACGGGAAGCGGCCACCGCAGTACCCGCACCCCGACCTGATTCCGGCCTTGAAGGTCACCTTCGGCGTGCTGGTGTTCAACGAGCAGGTCGCGGAGACCTTCGCGGTGCTCACCCGCTCGGATCTGGCGATGGGGGAGGAGGCCCGTCGCGCGCTGGGCCAGCCGGCGCGGGTGCCCGCGCTGGAGGCGTGGTTCCGAGCGCGGTCCGCGGCGTCCGGGTACGACCAGCGGGTCATCGACACGGTGTGGAACATGGTCATGGGCATGGCAAGTTACGGCTTTGCCCGGTCGCACAGTGTGAGTTCTCGGTCTTGCCTTGCAAGTCGGTACGGCTGCGAGCTGTGAGTCCGTAGATTGGTCGAGAAAAGCTTGGATCGCCCTCGGCATGTGGCCTGATCTGCACAGATGGTGCTTCGGTCGATCTTGCCTGGACGCAGGAAGCGTTTCGACCTGCAGCTCCGTCGTTTGACGGGGAATCACGGTTTTATCGCCGGAATCCCAATGGTTGCGTTCGCGTTTGAGCAGCTCAGCGCCGGTGCGGGGTGGGAGTGTGCCTTCTTCTCAACCTGCCTGTGGTGTTTGGCGGCTGCCACGGTCGGCTTCGATGGCGGCGGTGACGGCGAAGTTGAGCTTTGCGGACGCTTCGTTCCCTTCGGGGATGATCGGGTGGGTGATGTCGATGCCGGCCATGCCCGCAGCCAGGCCCGGTTGTCTGCCGTCTTCGTGGGCGACGAGGCCGCACAGTTCGATGAGGGCCAGGGCGGCGATCAACCGGCATTGCCCGCTGTAGGGGAGTGCCTCGGCGTTTGCCTGGTGGGCGAGGACATCGGCGTGCGTGCGGGCGAACGTGTCGGCGATGGCGTCGGGTGCTGGCGGGCTGGTCGGATCGGATGTCCAGCCTGGCGTGCGGTTCGCCCGGCGTACCAGATCATAGGAGTAGGCGCGCAGTTGTTCGGCTGGCTGCTGCAGGTCGGCCTGGGTGTCGTTTCCGCGCAGGGGTGCGCCGAGAGCGTCGGCGAGCGTACCCAGGTGCTCTTCGATCAGGGGGAGGGGCTGTCCGAAGTCGTTGATGTGGATGCCCATTGGCAGGACTTCCCCGTCCTCGATTGGTACGAGCGCGATGCGGCAGCGAACCCCGGCTGCCCCCCGCTTCTCGTTGCTCCAGGTACGGATCGCTTCCCGAGCCGTGGGCCATTGTTCGAGCGGGACTTCGAGCACCAGTTGCCGGTCGCGCCAAGGGGCCGCTGGCGCGCTGTCGGTCAGGACGGCGGATTTGGCCACGCTGACCCCGGCATTGGCCAGCAGAGTTGTGACGGCCTGCAGCGATGAGTCCAGGACGGCTTGCATGCTCGCGTGCACGGCTGTGCGGAGGCGGTCGCCGTCCTGGGTACCGCGTCGCAGTGCCGAAGCGACTGGCGGCTCGTCGACCGCGGACAGCAGTCTTGCCGCGTCCGTCACCGCGGTGACCAGTGCAGGGGGGAGCGTGTCACCGACCCCGGACAGTAGGGGACTGCCTTGGTCGATGGCACGCCTCAGGTCGGGAAGGGCGTCTGAGAGTCTGGCTCCGGCGCCGCGTAGGGCCTGGGCGTTGCCTTGAGCGTGGGCGACCTGCTGCAGGCTGGAAGAGATGGCCGTGAATGCCTTCTTGGCAATGTCCAGTTGGGGGGCCTCGCGCAGGGCCGCGTCCTCCTGGGCTGCGGTGTAGGACATCGAGACGGCGTCCGCTGCGGCCAGCAGGGGAGCGGGTTCGGCTGGGCGGGCAGGAAGCGCGACGGCGGCCTGGTGGGCGCGCTCGGCGCGAGCTGTCCACTCCTGCCGGGCCGGGGTCGAATCCTTGGGCCGTAGCCGTGCCGGAATTTTCGCGAGCAGGGCGAGCAGATCGGTGGCCAGCAGGGCTTGGGCGCGGCAGCGTTCCGTCCATGTCCCCCTTCCCGTACTCTCCATGGCAGCGGCCTGCAGGGCGACGTTGCGGCTGGTCGCACGGGCGCGACGCAGAACGCCGGCCCGCAAGCGTTTGACGCCTTCGGTGATGCCGACGACCCGCCTGGGTTGGTTGTGGGCGTGCCACAGTTCCGCGTCGACCAGGTCTGCCTCGGGACATGCATCGAACAGGCGCCGCATCAGCACGATGATCTGACCGTTCTCCGAGGCCTGATCGCCCCCTGGCTCGGGCGCGTACGCCGACGGCGCCGCTGGGGAGCCATCGGGGCGGGCGTAGGAGATCGCACGCACTGAGCAGGCCAGGTCATCAGCGTAGGTCCATGGCCGGGCCAGGCTGGTCGTTTCCAGGCCGAGCGCCGTCAAAGGCAGGAAGGTGACGTTCACGCTGCACCCGAACGGGTCGCTGGCTACGGCGTCGATGGCGCGCTGGGTCACGTCGCCGAACACCGTCGCAACGTCGGCTCCGCGAAGATCGGCCAACACGGCCAGCGAGGCTGTGAGCTGGGCACGCAGATCTGCCGCCACGCTGGTACCACTGCCGGGCGGGTCGGGTAGTACGGGGACGTGATGCCGGTATCCCGCGCCGGCCTGCGCCGGACTGAATGTGATCAGCCCTTCGGCTGCCTCGCACAGCCTTACGGCAGTGGCCAGTTGCGTGCCGCAGACCAGACTGAGCAGAGCAACGGGTCCCAGTGCGCTCCCGGCGGCGAGCGCGGTGTCCTCGGTCCGCGCTGGCAGCTGCCTTCCAAGTGCTTTCACGGGCTCGAACTGCGGCAGATCGAGGTCCATTTCAGGGGACATCCAGGCGATCCACAGGAGTGTCGCCGCATCGATGCCCGGCGGCCGATCCTGCTCCACCAGGGGGAGGGCCGCGTAGACGTGCGCGACGCTGTCGATCCGGTCGGCCGCCTCCAGCAAGCCGGCTGCGTGGACGGCGACGTCACCTACGGCGTCCGATCTCCCTACGGCTGTGTGCCGCAGCTGCTCGGCGATGCACTGAGCCAGCGGGTGCAGCGCGTGATGGATGCGAGTCAGTCTCTGTGAAGCGGTGAGCGTGTGCAGGTCCTGCGCGGTGGTCTTCGCCACGCGCACGGCGGCGCGGCGCAGGGCCTGCGGGCGGGCGGCCGCCGCGAGCGCCGTGATCGCCGTGGCGTATGTCGACGCGAGCGTGGGTAGCGCGTTGGCGTGCAGGAGGTCGAGGAGGACCTCGGTGCGCAGGTCGTGCAGGCCTTTCCACCCGTTGCCCTCGGTGTTGGTGACGAGGTGTTCGCCGACCAATCGGTGGAAGACTTCCTCCAGGGCGTCAGGATCCTGGCTGAGTGCGGTGGGCAGTGCGTTGGAGGGGACTTCGAAGCCCAGCGCGTGTGCGGCGCAGACCAGTCGTAGTACCGATCGGTCGAGGCGCCGCTGCGGTACGGCGAGCGCGTCGACCTGTTCGGCCAGGACCTCGCGCAGCCGCCGACCGGTCGTGGCCAGGGCGAGGAACTCCATCAGCAGCCCGTCGGCCTGCTTGACTGCTTCCTCACGGGCCATCACCAGCGGCACCCCGCTGTCCTGGACCGCTTGGTAGACCTGTTCGGCCGCGGTGGGGGTCAGCGCCGCGTCCACGAGGGCTGCGCCCCGGGTCAGAGCCGGAGTCAGGTCTTCGCGCCGGCCTGCGGCCATGATCGCGACACCGGGCATTTCGAGCAGCCGGTCGCGTGCTTCTGTCCAGGAAGCCGTGCGGGCCCGGCCCAGGTCGTCGACGCAGACCACGACGCGGCACTGGAGTGACGGCTTGGCGCGCATTACGTGGCGTACGAGCAGTTCCGCGTCGTGCGAGGTGGCCACCCTCAGTACTCTCAGCAGGCGAGGCCCGGCCTCGATCAGGCGGGCGCACCGCCACAGCAACGCCGACTTACCGCTGCCGCTCGGGCCGGAGATGATGGCCTGTCCGCGGGCGGACAGGCCATCCAGAACCTCCTGGGACTCCTGGGGGCGCAGCACGTCCAGGCCCGCGGCAATGTGGCCGGGAAGCACACTGATGCCCTCGAAGAACCCTCGGGCGTCCTGCGGGGACGGGGCGAGGAAGTCCAGCGGTTCGCATACCCCGGCGGCGACTGCTTCCTCCAGGCTGTCGACGTCGATCTCCCTGCCAAGTGCGGCGGCCATCGCATCGAGATCACTGGTGGTGCGGACCACGGCCTCAGCGAAGGCAGAGTGCTGTTGCGCGGCGGCGACGTCGGCCAGATCGCACTGCAGACGGCTGCGCAGTAGCGCGGCCATTGCGGGGTGCAGCCCCAGCCCGGTCTGCAGCATTGACGTTGTGGCCTGCCCGAGGTCCTCGCGCACCTCGATCAGATGCGTTCGGGAGAGCGTCATCGGGGCGAGCGCGGGATCCAACCCCAGAGCGGACAACTGCTTCTTCAAGGCCGTCAGCAGCAGCGTCCGGGGCGTGGCTCCGGGGGCGAGCGCGGTGTCGAGGGTGCCTGTCCACCCCGTGTGCGGAAGCGAACTGCCGAACCTTCCATTGGTCACAACAGCCAGACGTGCCGGGACGGGTGCGTTCGTCCCGGCGGCGGCCTCTCCAGCCCCGGCACTTCGCTGCTCTCTCTGCGGTACCGTGGCCTGGTCGGAGAGCCAGATCGTCTGAGTGGCATGAGCCATGATCTCTGCGAGCTCCGCGGCCGCGATGTTCTGGGCGCCGGGCCCACGTGCCTTGCTCTGCACGAACAGCCTCGAACCCTCGGCAAGGTGGCAGTCGACGTCCTCGAACCCTTCCGGGCACACCGCGTCGACAGGCAGGCCCGGAACTTCGCCAGCACGGCCTGCAGACAGGAGCATCGCTGACAAGGAGACCTGGAATGTCACCCCGGCGACATTCGCGGCTCCTGAACGCAGCCGTGCGAACTGCTCCGTGAGGTTGCCGGCCGGGATCGGTATCTCCTTCTGGTTCTGGCCCTTGGGACGTCCCACTCCGCTGTCGCCTGCCCGTGTGTTCCGCTTCGAACTCACCAGTGCACCGCCGTCATCGAGGACCTGCTCACGCCAGGCAGCATAAGCGGCCTGGCGCCGTCAGCCGTCGCTGTTGTCTCCGTGATCGCGAAATGCCCGGATTTGCGGGTGGCCCTCGCAGGGGAGTTCCGCGGTGGCTTGCGTCACGCAGATACTCAGTGGTCTCGGCTGGTGGTGATGGTGTCGAGTTCGGTCATGGTGATGTTCTCGGTGCCGGTGAGGATGGCGCGGGTGGCGGCTTGGCTGATGA
>NZ_JBITGZ010000073.1:0-8128 GCF_044457565.1 Kitasatospora sp. NPDC050543
GAGGGCGGGGTGGAGCGGCTGTTCGCCTCGCTCGCCGAGGCGCATGTGCGCGGGCTGCGCGTGGACTGGCAGAGCTTCCTCGCCGACCGTGGCGCACGGACTGTCGAGCTGCCGACCTACGCCTTCCAGCGCGAGTGGTACTGGCTGGAGCCGACCGCGCCCGCGCTGGGCGTGGCTGCGGTGGAGGTCGTGGACTCCCGGTTCTGGGAGGCGGTGGAGAGCGAGGACCTGACGGCTCTGGCCGCGACGCTGGAGGTCGAGGGCGGTAGCGAGCTGGGTGCCGTGCTGCCGATGCTGGCGGCCTGGCGCCGTCAGAGCCGCGAGCAGTCGACCGTGGACGGCTGGCGCTACCGGATCAGCTGGAAGCCGGTGACCGACACCGATACGGGTGCGCTGTCCGGCACCTGGCTGCTGGCCGTCCCGGCCGGCCACGGTGACGACGCCGCCGTGGCGGGCCTGGAGGAGCTGTTCGACGGGCGCCGGATCGGTGTTCGGCGGGTCGAGATCGACTGCGCCGTCGCCGAGCGTGCCGCCGTGACGGAGCAGCTGCGCGACGCGGTCGCGCACGACACGTCCATCGCGGGCGTGGTGTCGCTGCTGGCGGCGGCCGGCGGTCCGGTTGCGACGCTGACGCTGGTGCAGGCGCTGGGTGACGCGGGGGTCGACGCGCCGCTGTGGTGCGTGACGCGCGGCGCGGTGGCGACCGGTCGTTCGGAGCGGGTGGCCGATCCAATGCAGGCACAGGTCTGGGGCCTGGGCCGGGTGGTGGCCCTCGAACATCCGGAGCGCTGGGGCGGGTTGATCGACTTGCCCGAGGTGCTCGACGGCCGGGTCTTCTCCCGGCTGGCGGGCGTCCTTGCCGGTGGTGGTGAGGACCAGGTGGCGGTGCGGGCGTCGGGTGTGTTCGGCCGCCGTCTGGTGCGTGCTGTTCGGGGCGACGGCCCGGGTTGGTCGCCGTCCGGGACGGTGTTGGTGACGGGTGGTACGGGTGCGTTGGGTGCGGAGGTGTCGCGCTGGCTGGCCCGGGGTGGTGCGGAGCACCTGGTGCTGACCAGTCGTCGCGGTTTGGACGCGCCGGGCGCGGTGGAGCTGCGCGATGAGCTCGCCGAGCTGGGCGTCACCGTCACGGTCGCCGCGTGCGACGTGGCTGACCGTGAGGCGCTGGCCGGGCTGCTCGCCGGGCACGAGCTGTCCGCCGTGTTCCACACGGCGGGTGTTCTGGACGACGGTGTGGTGGACGGGCTGACCGTTGAGCGGTTTGCCACGGTGGCTCGTCCGAAGGTGGACGCGGCACGGAACCTGCACGAGCTGACCGCAGGTCACGACCTGACCGCCTTCGTGCTGTTCTCCTCGATGGCGGGCTCTATCGGCAGCGCCGGCCAGGGCAACTACGCCGCGGCCAACGCCTACCTCGACGCGCTCGCCGAGCAGCGCCGGGCGGACGGTCTGCCGGCCACGTCGATCGCCTGGGGTGCCTGGGCTGAGGCCGGCCTGGCCACCGAGGAGGTCGTCGCCGACCGGCTGCGTCGCGACGGGGTCGTCGGTATGGCGTCCGGGCTGGCGATCACTGCGATGCAGCATGCGTTGGAGCAGGGCGACACCGCCCTGACGATCGCGGCGGTGGACTGGGAGCGGGTGGCCGGCGAGACCGCCGCCGTCCGGGTCAGCAGGCTGTTCGACGAGATCCCCGAGGCCCGTACGGTGATGGCTGGGGCCCTTGCCTCGTCCTCGGACACGGCGGCTGTCGGCTCCTCGCTGGCGCAGCGACTGGCCGGGCTGTCGTCCGCCGAGCGTGGCCGGGCCCTGCTGGACCTGGTGCGTGCCCAGGTGGCTGCCGTTCTCGGCTATGCCGGGTCGGAGTCGGTGGAGGCGGGCCGGGCGTTCAAGGAGCTCGGGTTCGACTCGCTGACCGCCGTCGACCTGCGCAACCGTCTCAACGCGGCCACCGGCCTGCGGCTCTCCGCGACGTTGGTCTTCGACTACCCGTCGGCCGCCGCGCTGGCGGACCACCTGGGCGCCGAGCTGCTGGGCGCCCGCCCGGCGGCCCTGATGCCGACGGCGGTCCTGCCCGCTGTGGCGGCGGAGGACGAGGCGATCGCGATCGTGGCGATGGCCTGCCGCTTCCCGGGTGGAGCCAACACCCCGGAGGAGCTGTGGCAGCTGCTGCTGACCGGTGGTGACGCGATCGGGGACTTCCCGACCGATCGTGGCTGGGACATCGAGTCGCTGTACCACCCGGACCCGAGCCACCAGGGCACGACGTACGCCCGTGAGGGCGGCTTCCTGGACCAGGCCACCCGGTTCGACCCGACCTTCTTCGGCATCTCGCCGCGTGAGGCCCTGTCGATGGACCCGCAGCAACGTCTGCTGCTGGAGACCTCGTGGGAGGCGTTCGAGCGCGCGGGCATCGACCCGACCTCGGTCCGGGGCACCCAGGCCGGCGTCTTCGTCGGCACCAACGGTCAGGACTACGCCAATCTGCTGGTGGACGGCCTGGAGGGCGTCGAGGGTCATCGTCTGACGGGCACGGCGACGAGTGTCGTCTCGGGCCGCCTGTCCTACACCTTCGGTCTTGAGGGGCCGGCGGTGTCGGTGGACACGGCGTGCTCGGCGTCGCTGGTGGCTCTGCACCTGGCGGTGCAGGCGCTGCGCAACGGCGAATGCTCGCTGGCGCTGGCGGGTGGTGTGACGGTGATGTCGACGCCGGACCTGTTCGTCGAGTTCAGCCGCCAGCGTGGCCTGTCCGCGGACGGGCGCTGCAAGGCCTTCGCCGGTGCGGCGGACGGCACGGGCTGGGGCGAGGGCGCGGGCATGCTGCTCGTTGAGCGGCTCTCGGACGCGCGGCGCAACGGGCACCCGGTGCTCGCGGTGGTGCGTGGTTCGGCGATCAACCAGGACGGCGCGTCGAACGGTCTGACGGCTCCCAACGGCCCGTCGCAGCAGCGGGTGATCCGTCAGGCACTGGCCAGTGCCGGTCTGACGGCCGACCAGGTCGATGCGGTGGAGGCACACGGGACGGGCACCCGCCTGGGTGACCCGATCGAGGCGCAGGCGCTGCTCGCGACCTACGGCCAGGCCCACACCGGGGAGCAGCCGCTCTGGCTCGGCTCGGTGAAGTCCAACCTCGGGCACACCCAGGCCGCGGCCGGTGTCGCCGGTGTGATGAAGATGGTCCTGGCGATGCAGCACGGCGTCCTGCCGAAGACCCTGCATGTGGACGCGCCGACCCCGCACGTCGAGTGGACGGCCGGCAGCGTCTCGCTGCTGACCGAGAACGTCGACTGGCCGGAGACCGGCCGGCCCCGTCGGGCGGGCATCTCAGCCTTCGGTATCAGTGGCACCAACGCCCACACGATCCTGGAGCAGGCTCCGGCCGTCGAGGAGGTGCCGGTCTCCGAGGAGGTGGTGCCGGTGGTGCCGGTGGTGCTGTCGGGCAAGACGGAGGACGCCCTGCGGGCGCAGGCCGAGCGGCTGATCGTGGCCGTGGCGGAGCAGCCCCAGGAGCGGCTGGCCGACGTGGCACTGTCGGCGGCGGTGGGCCGGGCGGCGCTGGAGCACCGCGCGGTCGTGGTGGCCGGCGACCGGACGCAGCTGCTGGAGGGCCTGCGGGCCTTGGCGGCCGATGGAACGGGCGCGAACGCCGTCCACGGCTCGGTGGTGGAGGGGCGTACGGCGTTCCTGTTCACCGGTCAGGGCAGTCAGCGGGCCGGTATGGGCGAGGAGCTGTACGACGCGTTCCCGGTGTTCGCGGATGCGTTCGACGAGGTGTGTGCGCACCTGGACCAGTACCTGGAGCGTCCGCTGCGTGAGGCGATCGCGGACGCGGAGCTGGTGAACGAGACGGGCTTCACGCAGCCGGCGTTGTTCGCGATCGAGGTGGCGCTGTTCCGCCTGGTCGAGTCGTGGGGTCTGACGCCGGACGTGCTGGCGGGTCATTCGATCGGTGAGCTGGCCGCCGCGCACGTCGCCGGGGTGCTGTCCCTGGCGGACACCGCGAGGCTGGTGGCGGCTCGTGGTCGCCTGATGCAGGCGCTGCCGCGCGGCGGCGCCATGGTCGCGGTGCAGGCGGCGGAGGCGGAGGTGCTGCCGCTGCTGACCGAGGGCGTCGGTATCGCCGCTGTCAACGGGCCGATGTCCGTGGTGGTCTCGGGTGCCGAGGACGCGGTGCTCGCCGTGGCGGAGCAGCTGGCGGCCGAGGGCCGTAAGACCAAGCGCCTGACGGTCAGTCACGCGTTCCACTCGCCGTTGATGGACGGCATGCTGGATGAGTTCCGTGCGGTGGCGGCCCGGTTGACGTTCGAGGTTCCCCGGATCCCGATTGTCTCCACGCTCACCGGCACGTTCGCCACGGCGGATGACCTGACCTCGCCCGAGTACTGGGTGCGGCACGTCCGCGAGGCCGTCCGCTTCGCCGATGCGGTGCGGGTGCTGGAGGCCGATGGCGTCCGTACGTTCGTCGAGCTGGGTCCGGACGGTGTGCTGTCCACGATGGGCCAGGACAGCGTGACGGCCGAGGCCGCCGCGTTCGTCCCGGTCCTGCGGGCCGGCCGCCCGGAGGCCCGTACGCTCACCACGGCCCTTGCCCAGGTGCACGTCCGAGGCGCGAAGCTGGACTGGCAGGCCGTCTTCGCCGGCACCGGCGCCCGCCGCGTCGACCTGCCGACCTACGCGTTCCAGCGCCAGCGCTACTGGCCGGAGGCCCCCGTGGCCGCCGCGGCCACCTCGCACGGCGCGGCGGGCCAGGGCGACCCGGTGGACGCCCGGTTCTGGGAGGCGGTGGAGAGCGAGGACCTGACGGCTCTGGCCGCGACGCTGGAGGTCGAGGGCGGTAGCGAGCTGGGTGCCGTGCTGCCGATGCTGGTGGCCTGGCGCCGTCAGAGCCGCCAGCAGTCGACCGTGGACGGCTGGCGCTACCGCGACAGCTGGAAGCCGGTGACCGACCTCGGCGCGGGTGCGCTGTCCGGTACCTGGCTGCTGGCCGTTCCGGCGGGCTTCGGTGACGACGCCGCGGTGGCTGCCCTGGAGGGCATGTTCACCGCGCGTGGTGTGGAGGTCCGGCGGTGCGAGCTGGACGCCGTCGCGGCTGACCGGTTCTCGGTGGCCGGGGAGTTGCGGGGCATCCTCGCGGACGGCGTGGAGCCGTCCGGGGTGGTGTCGCTGCTGGCGGCGGCCGGCGGTCCGGTTGCGACGTTGACGCTGGTGCAGGCGCTGGGTGACGCGGGGGTCGACGCGCCGTTGTGGTGCGTGACGCGTGGCGCGGTGGCGACCGGTCGTTCGGAGCGGGTGGCGGATCCGGTGCAGGCGCAGGTCTGGGGCTTGGGCCGGGTGGTGGGTCTGGAGCATCCGGAGCGTTGGGGTGGTCTGGTCGATCTGCCGGAGACGGTGGACGAGCGCGTGCTCTCCCGCCTGGCCGCCGTGCTGGCGGGCAGTGGCGAGGACCAGGTCGCGGTCCGTGCGTCGGGTGTGTTCGGCCGCCGTCTGGTGCGCGCCGTACGCGGCGACGGCCCGGGTTGGACGCCCTCCGGCACGGTGTTGGTGACGGGTGGTACGGGTGCGTTGGGTGCGGAGGTGTCGCGCTGGCTGGCCCGGGGTGGTGCGGAGCACCTGGTGCTGACCAGCCGTCGTGGGCTGGATGCGCCGGGCGCGGCCGAGTTGCGGGACGAGCTCGCCGAGCTGGGCGTCACCGTCACGGTCGCCGCGTGCGACATGGCCGACCGGGACGCGTTGGCCGAGCTGCTCGCCGGGCATCAGCTCTCCGCCGTCTTCCACACCGCCGGTGTGCTGGACGACGGTGTGGTCGATGGTCAGACCGCGGAGCGGTTCGCCACGGTGGCCCGTCCGAAGGTGGACGCGGCCCGGAACCTGCACGAGCTGACCGCAGGTCACGACCTGACCGCCTTCGTGCTGTTCTCCTCGATGGCGGGCTCTATCGGCAGCGCCGGCCAGGGCAACTACGCCGCGGCCAACGCCTACCTGGACGCGCTCGCGGAGCAGCGCCGGGCGGACGGTCTGCCGGCCACGTCGATCGCCTGGGGTGCGTGGGCTGAGGCCGGCCTGGCCACCGAGGACGTCGTCGCCGACCGGCTGCGCCGTGACGGTGTCGTCGGCATGACGCCCACGCTGGCGATCACCGCGATGCAGCACGCCTTGGAGCAGGGCGACACCGCCCTGACGATCGCGGCTGTCGACTGGGATCGGGTGGCGGGGGAGACCGCCGCTATCCGGGCCAGCCGGCTGTTCGACGAGATCCCCGAGGCCCGAACGGTGATGGCCGCGGTGGCGTCGTCCTCGGCCGCGAGCGCCGGCGAGGCGTCGCTGGCTCAGCGGCTGGCCGGCCTGTCGGCCTCGGAGCGTGGCCGGGCCCTGCTGGATCTCGTCCGCGGTCACGTCGCGGCCGTGCTGGGGTACGCCGGGTCGGAGTCGGTGGAGGGGGGCCGGGCGTTCAAGGAGCTCGGGTTCGACTCGCTGACGGCTGTTGACCTGCGCAACCGTCTGAACGCGGCCACCGGCCTGCGGCTCTCGGCCACGCTGGTCTTCGACTACCCGTCGGCTGCCGCGCTCGCCGACCACCTCGGTGCGGAACTGCTCGGCAGCAGTCCGGCGGTCGTCACGCCGACCGTGATCGTGCCTGCGGTGGAGGACGAGCCGATCGCGATCGTGGCGATGAGCTGCCGCTTCCCGGGCGGGGTGAGTACCCCTGAGGAGCTGTGGCAGCTGCTGCTGAGCGGTGGCGATGCGATCGGGGACTTCCCGACCGATCGCGGCTGGGACATCGAGGGCCTGTACCACCCGGACCCGAGCCACCAGGGGACCACGTACGCCCGTGAGGGCGGCTTCCTGGACCAGGCCACCCGGTTCGACCCGACGTTCTTCGGGATCTCGCCGCGTGAGGCCCTGTCGATGGACCCGCAGCAGCGTCTGCTGCTGGAGACGTCCTGGGAGGCGTTCGAGCGGGCCGGCATCGACCCGGGGAGCCTGCGCGGCAGCCAGGCCGGTGTGTTCATCGGCACCAACGGCCAGGACTACGTCAATCTGCTGGTGGACGGCCTGGAGGGCGTCGAGGGCCACCGGCTGACGGGCACGGCCACGAGCGTCATCTCCGGGCGCCTGTCCTACACCTTCGGTCTTGAGGGCCCGGCGGTGTCGGTGGACACGGCGTGCTCCGCATCGCTGGTCGCGCTGCACATGGCCGTCCAGGCACTGCGCAACGGTGAGTGCAACCTTGCCCTCGCCGGTGGTGTGACGGTGATGTCGACGCCGGACCTGTTCGTGGAGTTCAGCCGTCAGCGTGGCCTGTCCGCGGACGGGCGCTGCAAGGCGTTCGCCGGTGCGGCGGACGGTACGGGCTGGGGCGAGGGCGCGGGCATGCTGCTCGTCGAGCGGCTGTCCGACGCGCGGCGCAACGGGCACCCGGTGCTCGCGGTGGTCCGCGGTTCGGCGATCAACCAGGACGGCGCGAGCAACGGCCTCACCGCCCCCAACGGCCCGTCCCAGCAGCGCGTGATCCGCCAGGCGCTCGCCTTGGCCGGCCTGACGGCCGACCAGGTGGACGCGGTCGAGGCGCACGGCACGGGCACCCGTCTCGGTGACCCGATCGAGGCGCAGGCGCTGCTCGCGACCTACGGCCAGGCCCACACCGGGGAGCAGCCGCTCTGGCTCGGCTCGGTGAAGTCCAACCTCGGGCACACCCAGGCCGCGGCCGGTGTCGCCGGTGTGATGAAGATGGTCCTGGCGATGCAGCACGGCGTCCTGCCGAGGACCCTGCATGTGGACGCGCCGACCCCGCACGTCGAGTGGACGACCGGCAGCGTCTCTCTCCTCACCGACAACGTGGACTGGCCGGAGACCGGTCGTCCGCGCCGGGCGGGCATCTCCGCCTTCGGGATCAGTGGCACCAACGCTCACACGATCCTGGAACAGGCCCCGGCCGTCGAGGAGATGCCGGTCTCCGAGGAGGCTGCTCCGCCGGTGGTGCCGGTGGTGCTGTCGGCGAAGAACGCGGACGCCCTGCGGGCCCAGGCCGCGCAGCTGACGGCGCTGGTCGAGGGTGAGGGGGCGCCGGGTCTGCTGGATCTGGGCTTCTCGCTGGCGACGAGCCGGGCCGCGTTCGAGCACCGGGCCGGGTTCG
>NZ_JBITGZ010000074.1:0-7911 GCF_044457565.1 Kitasatospora sp. NPDC050543
CGCGCCCCCCGGCGGGCCGGCCTCACTCCGCCCCCGCGGGGGCCCCCCCCCCCCCCGCGGGGCGGCCGGGGGGGGGGGCGGGGCGCCCGGGGGGGGGGGGGGGGGGGGGGGGGGCGGGGGCCCCCCCCCCCGCCGGCGTTCCGCGACCCACATCAGCGAGTGAACTACACGGTTCAGTTGAAGTACTACCCTGCACGGTGTAGTTTACTCACATCGGCATGGCGGGGTGCCTGGACAAGACGCCCTCGCCGACCTGACCGATCGTCAAATCACCTGATCCATAAGGAGCTTCACCATGCCCATCGTGACCGTCGGAACCGCCCGCATCCCCTACCGAGTCCTCGGCAAGGGCCCCGCACTGCTGCTGGTGCACGGCACCGGGCCCGGGTCGGCCATGTGGGACCACCTGATCGACCACTTCTCCGACCGCTACTCCGTGATCCTCCCCGAACTGTCCGGCAGCGAGCAGGCCGAGGACGACGGGGGTGAGCTGGCCATCGACGCGCTCGCCGCACAGGTGGGCGCCGTGATCGAGGACGCGGGCCTCGGCCCGGTGCAGCTGGTCGGCTTCTCGTTGGGTGCGGCCGTGGCCACCGCCGCGGCGGCCCGGCGGCCCGACCTCGTGCGCAGCCTGGTCGCCACCGCCGGCTGGACCGACCCGGGCGACGAGTACCTGCGCAACATGATGACCGTCTGGCGCTCCATCGCCGACAGCCCGGAGGCGTTCGGCCGGTACGCGACCCTGACCGCCTTCAGCCGCGGCTTCCTCAACCGGATCGGCCGTGAGGCCGTCGAGTTCAACGCCACCTTCATGCAGCCCACCGTCGGCACGCTGCGGCAGATCGACCTGAACCTGCGCCTGGACATCCGTGACCTGCTGCCGAAGGTCACGGCCCGGACCCTGGTGATCGGCTGCGCGCAGGACGCCACCATCCCGGTGGAGAATGCGCGACAGCTGCACGCGGGCATCGCCGGCAGCGATTACCGTGAGCTCGACGCCGGCCACGTCGTCGTCTTCGAGCAGCCCGAGGAGTTCGTCAAGATCGTTGGCGACTTCCTGGACGCGGCCTGAGTCACGGCGCCGCGCCCGCGCCATGGGCGCGTCGGGTCGGTGGCGACCGGCCCCGACCACAAGCCGCCCCGGCTCGCCGGCGGGGCCGCCCCGGCCGATCGCGCCCGACACCGGTGCCCGAACCCCGAGTGAGCGGACGCGAGCAAGAAGAGCAGCCAGGGTGCGCATATCGGCGGCGAAAGTGGGAATGGTGAGGGGGACCTCAATCGGGTTGGCTGTGTCCCAGCCCGCTCTCGCTCAGTGGCCGGACAGGGGCCCATACGGCGGCGGGCTGGACACGGCGGAGTTCTTCGCGCGGGCAAGGCGGCGCCCGTACGGCCGGCGATATCACGGCCCGGCTGCCAATGCGGCCCCCGTGAGCCGCTGATCGGTGGATGATTCCTCTCCTCCCGTACGCCCTCGTCGCGTACGCCCTCCTGCGCAGTCCCCTGCGCGGCTGCCGCACGCCCGCGAGATGCTCCGGCCACGCCCGGCGGAAAACGGGCATGAAGTGCGGGATCGGGGGCACGCGGAGCCCGTCACCCCCGGCCCCGGGGCCCGTGCCTCATTGGAGTACCCATGCACCACGACTGCTACGAGCTGGCCTTCGACACTTCCTCCGCGGCAAACGGGCCGGCCGTGCCGGACCTGGTACTGGTCCAGCGGGAGCCGGGCCTAGGCCCGGGCGGCCACCCGCTCTACCGTGATCGGACCGGCATCTTCTGCGCGGAGATCAGCGACCGGGGCGAGGTCCGGATGTTCGTGACCGGCGCGCACCAGCGACCGCTACGCCCCTCTTCCGTCCGGCGCGGGGCGGCCGACGCCCGCCCTTAGCGGCAGGTTCCCGCGCGGCGGGCCCACCGCCAGGGCTCGCCGGGGACGCCAGTCCTGGAAGTCGTCGACGGGCACGGAGTCGAGCTCATGGCGCAGCATGAAGCCCACGTGCTCGGAATCGAAGATCCTTGGTCGTGGCACCGGGGGTACCAGCTCCCGCGAGCCGGTCGTCCTGCCCGCTCCGAAGGCGCCGTTCAGCCAGATGATCACGCGGTTCGAGGGTGGCGCACCCGATGGTCCGTCAGCAGCCCTGCGGGGTAAGGGAACCAGGTCGGCGATGACGGTGGCCCTGCGCCGGTCTGCTCAGAGCGCGGTGGCCGGGCGGCGGAGCAGGTAGAGGCCGGCGAAGGCTGCGAGCGGCGCCATGCAGCAGATCAGCAGGAGCCCGGCGTCCTGGAGGCCGACGGACTCGGTGAGCACGCCGACGCCGATGACCGGGATCGAGATGCCGGTGTAGGCGACCACGAACAGGGCGGAGATGGCTCCGGCCCGGTGCTCCTCGGGGGCTGCGCCCGCGACGGCACCCACGGCGCCCCGGAGCGCGAGCCCCTGGCCGAAGCCGCCGACCACGGCGCTCGGAACCAGCAGCGTGAGGGCCTCCCAGGCCAGTGCGCCCGCCAGCAGAGCCAGGCCGGCGATCAGGATCAGGCAGCCGAGCGGCAGCGACCTGGCCTCGCCCAGTCGCCCTGCCAGCAGCTGGCCGAGGGTCGAGGCCAGGAACGCCGAGGAGACGATCAGCCCGACCGCGGCGTGGTTGTGGACGTCCAGGCTCCGGGCCAGGAAGGCCGGCGTGACCGAGGTGAACGCCCCGAGCAGGGAGAAGCCGACGAAGGCGGCGAGCCCGGCCGGCAGGAAGACCGGGCGGACTTCGGGCGGCAGGCTGGGCCGCTGCGGACGAGCTGCCCTGAGCGGCCGCGGGTCATGGACGGTCTCCGGGAGCAGCAGGATCACCACGAAGGCGCCGGCCACCAGGGCGAGATGCGCGAGGAAGGGGAGGGCGAGCGGCCTCGGCGCGTACTCGGCCAGCAGTCCGGCCAGCAGCGGCCCGCAGCCCAGGCCGCCCATGTTGGCCGCCGTCGCGGCGAAGGCCGCCCGGCTGTGCCCGCCCGGCGGGGCGAGCTCCAGGACGAAGGCGGTGGCGGCGCCCGTGAACAGCCCGGCCGACAGGCCCGACAGCAGCCGGCCGGCGTAGAGCAGGGGGAGCCCGCCCTCGAACAGGAAGCACAGCGCGCTGAGTGCGGCGAGGGTGAGCCCGCACAGCAGGACCGGGCGGCGGCCGACGCTGTCGGAGACGTTGCCCACGAACAGCAGGACGCCGATGACACCGAAGGCGTAGACGGCGAACACCACCGTCACGATCAGCTCGGAGAAGCCGAGCTCGTCCTGGTAGAGGCCGTAGAGCGGGGTGGGCAGGGTCGTCCCGGCCATGCAGACGGCGAACGCGACGGCGGCCCACAGGTACCCGGTGCGGGTGGTGCGCTCCGCGTGCCCGCTCCGACGATCAGTCATGGCTGCCACGGTAGAGGGCGCCGGGCGCCGTCCGGCCGACTCGCGCGGCGCGTCGGGCCGTCAGCGGCCGGCCGCCGCGGCGGGCGGCAATCGCTGAATCGCGTTCCTTGATCCTTCTGGCGACGGCGACGGCGGTCCACGCCTGCGGATGCCGTGCCTCCCAAGCCAGGAGGAGGAGCGCACAGGGCAGACCGTGTCATGTCCTGGCGTCCCCGGGCGGGTGGTTCCACGGCGCGTTGGGCAGCGTGCCCCTGTCCGGTAGGCGGCAGCGTTGAGCGCCACAACTCATTGAACCGAGTTGCGTCAGTGGGCAGTCGAGCCCCGACGATGGAAGAACCCCCTGGCCACAGGGTCAAGTGCACAGCGGAGGTTCGGCGAACTCGCGGGATGTCGCACAGCCGGTGCGACCTGTGCGGCCGTTCCACGCGGACCCGAGGCCTCCGGTTCGCATATCACAGTACGTGTCGGGTATGTCACTCTGGGTGGCTGTGGAGGTGGTCCGCGCCGACGGTGGCAGTGGGAGGCGACGATGACGACGGTCTTCAGGGCGGACTTCACCTCGACCCGACAGTGGGTGGCGGGCCGCTCCAGCGCCTACCCCCAGATGGGGCCGACCAACAGGGGCGACCACAAGCTCGACTACCTCAGCGACGCGTACTGCCCTGGCGGTGTCTTCGCGGCCGCCCGCCGGCCGGGCGGGGAGTACTGGAACTGCAACCTGCTCACCACGGAGGGCAGTCCGGACGGCTTTCAGCTGCAGGCCGACGACGTACTGCGGGCCCGGGTCACCCTCCCCACCGCGCTGGGTGCCTGGCCCGCGATCTGGACCTGGCGCGACGGCGGCAACGAGATAGACGTGTTCGAGTACCACCCCGACAACCGCGACCTGTTGGAGGTCTCCAATCACGTCCGGGGCGGCTACAGCTACTGGCACGGCGCCGGCGTCGGCGTCGCGCCCGGTGCGACGGTCGACCTGCGGACGGTCTTCGGCTCGCGCTCGGTCAACTGGTACGCCAACGGCGCTCCGGTGTACTCCGACGGGCGGGGTGTCGGCACGGGCTGGCACGCCTACCTGATCGTCAATCTCTCGGTCGCCGACGGGACCTATCACCCGCGCCCGCCCGCGGACGGGCCGGATCGATTCAGCTGGACCTGCCACAGCCTGGAGATCGACCGCTGATCAGCCCTTGAGCGGGCCGCCCGAGTCGGCTCCGGGCCGAACGTGCACGACGCGCCCGGACGCCTGGATGCGATGGGCGGCGGCAGGATGTCAGGTGCGCCCGGCGGCCCGTGGAGAGGCCACCGGGCGCACCTGCGCCGCGGCGGGGGCTCCCTGGGTCTCCACCTCCCCACCGCCCGAAGGTCAGTGCCTCGCGGGCCGTGCAGGCCCCCGAGGCCGGCGTGGCCTGGGCCGACCCCGTCGCCCGGTGACCCCCGCAGACGTACCGGCCGGGCCCGAAGCGCGTGGTGCGGCTCGGCGGGTGTGGCGCGGGATTGGCCGGCGGCTCGCGGCCCGGGTGCGCCCCGTGGCCTCCGTGGTCTCCGTGGTCTCCGTGGTCCAGTGACAGCCCGGCCGGACAGCGGAAGCCCGGCGCCGCACGCGGGCCGCGAGCGACGTGCGCGGGGATGCGGCGTATCGGCGGGAGCGCCACCTCGCCGACTGCGCCCGGGGTGCGCTGTTTCGGCCTGCCTGTCTCCGGGGGCCGCTGATACTCGGCCAATGTCCATGACAATTCATCAATGGCATAGACCATGGGCGTGGGGTCGGCCTAGCGTCCATACCCGGGGCGGAAGGGCCGGAGGTATCCGAACTTCACCGGCCCTCCTTTGTAGTGCCTCGAACTGCACTGCCCCGGGCGGTGGTTGGCGCACGGCGGCGGCCCGGTGGGCTGGCCGGCCGTCGACATCCGCCGTCGCACTTCCACCCGACCTGGAGGGGATTTGCGAGTCGTCAAGAACCTGAGAATCTGGGCCGGCCTGCCGTTGGCCGCCGCCGCGCTGACCGTCCTGGGCGCTGGGACCGCCGCCGCGGCGATACCCGTCAACAAGCCGATGACCGGCAAGATGACGTACTACGACGATGCCGGTTTCGGGGCCTGCGGCACCCGGATCAACGCGTCGTCGCAGTTGCTGGTCGCCGTCTCGCACACCTGGTGGACGTCCGCGAACCCCAACCGGGACCCGCTGTGCAGGGGCATCTCCGTCAAGGTGACGTACAAGGGGAGGAGCATCACCGTCCCGGTGCGGGACAAGTGTCCCTCCTGCGACTCCAAGCACATCGACATCAGCAAGCCCGCCTTCGCCAAACTCGCCCCGCTCGGCCTCGGCATGGTCGACGGCATCACCTGGCAGTTCGTCAGGGCCGGCTTCGCGGCCGGCGAGACGCCGCTCCCGCTCACGGTCGAGGTGACCGGCGGCCTCGCCGGCGCCGAGCAGGTGGGTGCGGCCCTGTACCGCTGACGCGTGCGGAGGCGGGCGACGGGGGTGGGAGCGTGCGGCGCGGATGTGCGGCACACTCCCACCCCCGTCGCGCGAGCGGCCTCGTCACTCCTGTTCGTCCGCCTGGTCCTCGTTGTCGGCGATCCGGAGCAGGACGGGGTTGGTGAGGGCGGCCATCGGGCCCCAGGGGAGGGCGGCGCCCATGCTGTTGCCGGTACCGGGGGCGCCGTCGGGCCGCGGATGGCGGACCTCGGCGCGGACGTAGCAGGCGAGGGAGGCCGTGGTCCGCCAGACGACGGTCCCGGAGCCGGAGGCGGGCAGGCTCTCCTGGTGGAGCTGGCCCTGGTCGGTGATCAGTCGGACGGTGCCGCCCGGCACGCCGGAGACCGTCAGCCGGATGTCCACCGGCGCGTCCGCCGGCACGCTGAGCCGCCGGCCGATGCCCGCCTGCCGGCCGTCACCGGTGGCGGTGAAGTCGAGCTGTATCCCGGCCGATTCGGCGATCCAGCTGCGCCCGGTACGGATCCCCTCCAGGACGTCGTCGCGGGTCAGGTCCTCGGCGAGGACGACGTTGTGCGGCGAGCCGATCACCTGGGGGACGCTGTGCGCGTCGCTGTTGCCGACGGCCGGCAGCCAGCGGCGGCCCCGCCGGAGGTCCGCGGCCAGCTGGGCGTCCCAGGTGTCGACAGCGGACTCGTCGTCGTAGGTCCACGGGCCGTTCCACACCTCGACGGCGTCCGCGTCCTCGTAGCCGAACTTCCACTGGCACCCGATGTACGGACAGTAGGGGTGCGCGGGCACCACGAGGCCGCCATCGCGCCGTACCTGGCGGGCGAAGCGCGGGTGCGCCCCGTCGCGGGAGCGGTAGCGCCAGTCCACCCACGCGCCGGGCGTCAGGCCCAGCGCCAGCCAGTGGCCGTTGCGGGTGGTGATCTCCTCGCCCGGCAGGATCAGCAGGTCAGGTCCGGCGAGTGGGCCCCAGTCACCGTGCGAGGAGGAGGTGTTGTGGTCCGTCGTGACGATGAAGTCCAGCCCGGCCGCTCGCGCGCCGGCTGCGACCTCGGCCGGCAGCCGGCGGCCGTCCGAGTGCACGGTGTGCAGGTGGCAGTCGCCGCGGTACCAGGCGCGCCCGCGCCCGCGGGCGCGCTCCGGCGGGAAGGAGGGGGCGAACACCGGGCCCGGCGCGCCGAATCGCAGGGTGATCTCGACCCGGTAGTCCATCCCCTGCGGCGCCACCTGGTACGGGCCGAGCACCAGGTGCCAGGTGCCCGGATCCACCGGCCCGGGCAGGTAGCCGGGGGTCGCCCGGGACCGGCTGATGGTGAAGGCGGTGCGGAATCCGCCGGACCACCCGCGGAAGCCGGGGCCGCCGAGCTCGGTGCCGCGCTGGTCGAAGACTCCGATGTCACAGGAGTTGCCCGGTGTGCCGGGCGGGACGGGTGGGCGGTCGTAGGAGTAGGAGACGGCGATCTCACGCACCCCTTCCGGCACCTCGACCGGCAGGTGGACGAAGTCGGGGGCGCCGGGGTCCAGATGGCCGGTGATCACGGTGGTGGTGTCCGCCGGGGCCTGGCCGCGCGGTGGGCCTGCCGCCGGTAATGCGGCGGCGGCCGGTGCTGCGGCGCCGGTCAGTGTCAGTGCCGTCGCGGCGCCCGTCGCGATCCCCGCCTGGAGCAGCTTCCGGCGGTCCAGGCGGTGCCGTTCCTCGGATCCGTCCTGCCCGTGCACGTACATGGTCGTCTCCCCTTGGTCGCCGCCGGTGGAGGGGTGCCGGCGGCGACGCCGCACGGATGGCCGGCCGCCCGTCCCTGCCCGCCTCTGCCCGCCCTCGCCCTTGCCCGGCTTCCTGCTGTTGCAGGCCTCACTACCCCGCCGGGTGAACCGGCGGTGAGGGGCACCCGGCCGGCCCCGGGCCACCGGATGGCCATCGGAAGGCGGCCCGAAGGCCGGCCGAGGGGCCCGTGAGGCGTTCTCCGTGGGGGTCATTTCGGACATTTGGGGTGGTGGTTGGGTGAGGGTGCTCACAGGGGGTGGGGGAGTACGGGGTTGCGTAGTTGGTGGTGGGGTGGGGTTGGGGG
>NZ_JBITGZ010000075.1:0-7759 GCF_044457565.1 Kitasatospora sp. NPDC050543
CGCGGCGCCCCGGGCGTCGGACAGGGGCCCCGGGGCGAAGTACACGGCAAGGGGCCCGGCGCGCACACCGCGCGCCGGGCCCCTTCGCCGCACCCTGCTCTGCCGTCGACGTCACCGTGCGGCTGATCACCCTGGTCGCAACAGCACCGAGAGCCCGGGATCTGTGCGACGACCGGGCTGCACCATCCGTAGCGCACCGTCCCTGAGATCACCTCAGGAGAGCCGTGCACAGGACTGTACCCACGCGGTTCGCGCCATCCACAATGGACATGGCAAGCATGTCTCGTGGCGAACACCGGGATGGTGCAATGAACCTGACGGATGCTCCGCACGGCCACCGTACGCCCGGTCACCGTCTGGTCAGCCGCCGTGCCCTCGGCCGCTCCGCGCTGCTGCTCGCCGCGGCCGGCGCCGGGTTCGGTGCGACAACGCGGGCGGCCGGCGCCGCGACCCCGGCGGGATCCGCGACGCGGGCGGCGGGCGCGGCCGACGTACCGGCCGGCGCGGACTGGCTCGGCGCGCTGTCCGTCTCGGCCCACCTCTCGCAGCTCTCGCTTCCGGGTACCCACGACAGCTGCGCACTCTACGGCGGCGCGATCACCCAGACGCAGACGCTGTCGATACCCGACCAACTCGCCTCAGGAATCCGCTTCCTGGACATCCGCTGCCGCGCGATCGACGGGGTGTTCGCGATCCACCACGGCTCGTTCTACCAGCACATCATGTTCGGCGACGTCCTCAACCTGTGCCAGACGTTCCTCTCCCAGCACCCCGGCGAAACCGTCCTGATGCGGGTCAAGCAGGAGTACTCCACCGTCTCCGACGCCGACTTCAGAGCGATCTTCGCGACGTACCAGGCGAAGTGGCCCGGCCTGTTCTGGGGCGAGCAGCGGGTGCCGCAACTCGGCGAGGTACGGGGCCGGATCACCCTGCTCGCCGACAGCGGCGGGCTGCCCGGCATACCGTGGGGCGGGTCGCTCACCGACATCGAGGACGACTACCAGATCGGGACGATCTTCGACATCGCGTCCCGCAAGTGGCCGGAGGTGTCGGCCCACCTGGACGCCGCCCGGGCCTCCACCGCCACCCAGCGGCTCTTCCTCACCTTCACCTCCTCCTCCGGCTGGGGGCTGTGGCCGAGACAGGCCGCCGACGCGATGGCCCCCAGGCTGGCCGGTTACCTCTCCGCCCTGGCCCCCGCGAGCCGCCCACACCTGGGCACGGTGCCGATGGACTTCGTCACGCCGTCCGACGTCCGCCGCCTGTACGCGACGAACTTCGGCGCGTGACGCTTCCCTCCGGTGCCGGCCTCGCTCCGCCGCCCGGCTGGCGACCCCGGATCGTCAGACCCGGCCGCTAGCCTGACGGCACGTCAGTCAACATCAACTTCTCGCTGTCCGTCACCCGGCTCCCCGGCCCCGAGCAGGTGGACGCGGTGCTGACGGCGCTGGAGGCCGTCATGCTCGACCACGGGATCGACGGCGAGGTCGTCCTCGGGGTCCACCCGGGCGAGGCCGGCGAGCACCAGGTGGTGGGGGACAACGGGTCCTACCCGCTCTGCATCACCCGGTGCTACCTGTGGCGGCCCAGGTTCGAGAGCGACGTCGAGCTCGCCGTGGGCCGGGCCGCACCTTCCGCCAAGGTGGTCATCGACTGGGACTACCCCGACGAGCGCCACTGACCCGCACGACCGGGGGCGCACCGGCACCGGGCGACTCGCCCGCCCGGCGACCGAGCCGGCGGGCGGCTACGTCTCGACGTACACGACCAGGACGACGGTGCCGACCAGCGTCGCCGCTCGGCCATCTCGTGCAACACCACCTGGCCCGCCGACGGGAGCCCGAGTGCCTAGGCGACGCGCTGCTCCCGCGCCTGCTGGGCGTCCTCGACCGGGGGCAGGCCGCGTTCGGCGCGGATGTCCTCCCACGAGCGGGAGGCCGACAGGTCCAGCCCCCGGTCGGCCAGGTCGAGCAGCACATACGCCAGGGTGGGGTCGTCGGCGACCGCGTCCCGGGCGTCCTCGCGCAGGGCGTCCGCCTCCTGCGGGTCGAATGTGATGCGCATGGTTCCTCCAGCGGCGGGCCTCGGCTGGTGGCCCGGATCCGAGGCTAGCGCAGTACGGCTTCCCCGCGAACCCGGACGCGGAAGTCATCGACTGGGCCTGGTCGCAAGCGCGTTCAGGCGCGAGCCGGCCGGGATGCCGGATGCCGGCGGCGACGGGAACCTGCACCCCGGGCAGCGCCTGCGGCAGTGGGACGGATCCGCACAGTCGGTGAACTCCTGCATCAGGGACCCTTCGTGGCCCTGCGCCGCCGACGACGTGCCGTCCGAGGCCGAGCCGCTCGCCGCTGCCCACCCCGCGAGCGACCCCGGCGGCCCGCTACCTGCGCCGGGGCGAGTGCCGGCCCGGCCGCCGCAACCGCCGCCGGGCCGCACCGACCAGCACGCGCACCCGCCGGATCGGCCGCCGGCCGACCGGTACGACCCGCCGTCGCCCCACCGCCGTGGCTCCGACCGGCCCGCGGGCCGGTGCTCCCACCCCGGCCCGGACGGGCGCCCCGACCGGGCGGCCCGGTGCCGCCGTGCCAGCCGCACCCGCCGTGACCCCCGCACCCGCGCTGACCCCCGTACCCGCCGACGACCAGGCCGGCGCTGGGCGCCGACGCTGCCGCACCAGCGCGCGGACCACGGCCACCGCCACCGCGACGCCGCCCAGCGTGATCACCAGCCACCCGGCCGCACCGGTCTCGCCGCCGACGGGCTGCGGGAGCGCGACCTCCGGCGGGCCGGTCTGTTCGAAGGGGCGATCCGCCTCGGCCGGCGCCGGCTCCTCCACCAGCCGCCCGACCGGAGCGACCTTGCCCGCCGCCGCGAATCCCCAGTCGAGCAGCGCCGCGGCCTCGTCGTACACCACCTGGTTCGACTCCGTGTGCATCAGCGTGACGAGCAGCGTACGGCCGCCACGCTCGGCCGCACCGGTGAAGGTCGCGCCCGCGTTGGTGGTGTAGCCGTTCTTCACCCCGATCAGCCCGGGGTAGTTGCCGAGCAGCCGGTCGGTGTTGGCGATGTCGTAACTGGTGCGCCGGCCGGTGGTCTTGTCGATCGCTCCGGGAAACTGGGCCGTCCTGGTGCCGCAGTACATCCGGAAGTCCTGGTTGTGCAGTCCGGCCCGGGCGAACAGCGTCAGGTCGTACGCCGAGGAGACCTGGCCCTCCTCGTCGTAGCCGTCCGGGGTGACCACATGCGTGTCGTGCGCCTGGAGCGCGTCGGCCCGGGCCTGCATCTGTGCCACGGTGGTCGGTATCCCGCCGTTCATATGGGCGAGTACGTGCACCGCGTCGTTGCCCGAGCTGAGGAAGACTCCCCGCCACAGGTCCTCGACCCGGTAGCCGAGGCCCTCCTTGACGCCCACGAGGCTGCTGCCGGCGCCGAGGCCCGCCAGCTCGGAGGGGTCGACCTGGTGGATCGCCGTCTTGTCGAGCCGGGGTATCAGGGTGTCCGCGAAGAGCATCTTCATCGTGCTCGCGGGCGGCAGCCGCAGATGAGCGTTCTGCGAGGCCAGTACCTCTCCCGTGCCGGCGTCGGCGACCAGCCAGGACAGCCCGGTCAGGGCGGTCGGCAGCGCCGGCGCTCCGGCCAGCGGCGCCACCTGGACGCCCGACCGCGCCAGCCGCTCGCCGCCGACCGTGGAGACGGCGTCGGGGGCGGACGCGGCGCCGTGGGCGGCGACAGCGGGGCCCGGTGCGAGCGGTATCAGCGCGATCGCAAC
Source organism: Kitasatospora sp. NPDC050543 (assembly GCF_044457565.1). Taxonomy (NCBI): domain Bacteria; kingdom Bacillati; phylum Actinomycetota; class Actinomycetes; order Kitasatosporales; family Streptomycetaceae; genus Kitasatospora; species Kitasatospora sp. NPDC050543. The sequence goes on from NZ_JBITGZ010000075.1 coordinate 3,770, forward strand.
GGGCGTGAGAACCCTGAACGGGCGCAACAGTTGCACACCGCGACCGTACTGGCGCCCCGCCGCGCCCGCCCGCCCATGTGCTCCGCCCGGGGGAGTCCGCAGGCCGCCGGCGCCACCGGCGTCACCGTGACGCAGTCGAGCCGGAGCGCCGGTCGACGCCGCTCGGACACGCGCCACCACCGCTCCGGGCCGGCCACCGCTGCCTGACGGTCGGCCGGCCCCGGACGTCGAGCGTGGAGCATCCCGGCGCCTTCGAAGCGGCCCCCGTGAAGCGAGTGCGCACACCTGTCGGATCGGATCCCGGGGCCGTTTTGACCCGCCGTCAACTGACGAACGGCTCCGCGGGGCTCGATCCGCAGCCGCCGCTGAGACCGGCGGCGGCTGCGGATCCGGGTGCGCGGTCAGACGGTGAAGAGCATGGCCTCAAGTCGCAGCGCCTGGCCGGTGGTGCCGATGTAGGTGAACCGGCCGGGGATGTCGGAGCAGACCTTCGGCTGCCAGCCGATGTTCTGGACGTGGCCGGCGGCGCAGACCGAGCCGCTGCTCGATGTCACACCGACGGATTCCAGCCGCAGGCCCTGGCCCACGGTGCCGAGCAGCAGCGGCGCGAACTCGCTGCCGCACTGCTGCGGCTGCCAGCCGAGGTTCTGCACGTGCGCGACGCCGCAGACCGTGCCGCCGTCGGCCGGGATGATGTTGACCGCCTCCAGCTGCCGGGACTGGCCGACCGTCCCGGCGACAGCCCCGTCGCAGACCGGGGCCTGCCAGCCGGAGCCGGTCAGCAGGACGGAGTAGCAGATGTGCCGCCCGCCGGTCGCGGCGGCCTGCTCGGCCGCCGCCCTCAGTTCGGCCTGCCTGGACTCGGCCTGCCCGCCGGACGTGGTGGTGGCGGACGAGCCGGTCAGCTGCACCGCCGCACCCGCGGTGGGCGCGGCGGCGAGCAGGCCGGCGACCGTGCCGGCGACGGCGAGCAGGGTTGAGATCCTCCTGGACATGTCTCTCCCATGGATAGTCGTGCGCTGTCGGCTCCGCCCGGTCGCGCTCCGCGTGACGCACCGGGAGGAGCAGCGCACCCGAAGGAACGGACCCCAGCAACCAAAGCGCTGCCACCTGCCCGCGAGCCTACGGAGGCTCGTGTGGACGGTGGTGGCGCGACAGCAAGGCTGGCAGGTGCGCGTCATGTACGCCAGGGTGAATTCTGGCCTAAGCCGGAGCAGCTGAGATCAATGAGTGCCGGCGGCTCCCGGGGCGGTCGACGGTCGCTGCCCAGCCATCTCGGGGCCGGGGCCGAGCCTGTCCTGGGCGCGCCACGCGGCCGATTCGACACCCTTGGCCGGAGCCGGCCGGCTTTGGTAGGACTCGAGCCATGCAACCTGACCGACAGGATCTCGCGTCCGTGGCCCCGGACCCGGCACGCTCCCCGGCCGGGCTGCCCGGCCGTCCCGTCTACGACGCCGTCATCGTCGGCGGCGGGCACAACGGGCTGGTCGCCGCCGCCTACCTGGCCGGGGCGGGCCGCAGCGTCCTGGTGCTGGAGAGGCTGGGCCGTACGGGTGGGGCGGCGGTGTCCATCGAGGCGTTCCCCGGCGTACCGGCCCGGCTGTCCCAGTACTCCTACCTGGTGAGCCTGCTGCCGCGGAAGATCATCGACGACCTCGGGCTGCGCTTCGCCGTGCGCCGCCGGCGGATCTCCTCCTACACGCCCGTCGCCGGGGAGGCCGGGCTGCTGGTGGACAACGGCGACGACGCCGGGACCGCCCGTGCCTTCCGCGAACTCACCGGTTCCGACGCCGAGTTCACCGCCTGGAAGGAGTTCTACGGGATGACCGGCCGGGTGGCCGAACGGGTCTTCCCGTCCCTGACCCAGCCGTTGCCCACCCGGGAGGACCTGCGTCGGCGCATCGACGACCCGGCCGCCTGGGAGGCCCTGTTCGAGCGGCCGATCGGCGAGGCGGTGGAACGCTGCTTCAGTCATGACGTGGTCCGTGGCGTGGTGCTGACCGACGCCCTGATCGGTACCTTCAGCCACGCCCACGACCCCTCGCTGCGCCAGAACCGCTGCTTCCTGTACCACGTGATCGGCGGCGGCACGGGGGACTGGGACGTACCGGTCGGCGGCATGGGCGCGCTCACCGGGGCGCTCGCCGACGCGGCCCGGGCGGCCGGCGCCGAGATCCTCACCGGCTGCGAGGTGACGGCGATCGGTCCGGAAGGCGCCGTCGCCGAGGTGACGTACCGGGCCGGGGACGCCGAGCGCCGGGTCGGCGCCAGGTGGGTGCTGTGCAACGCCGCGCCGCGGACGCTGGACCGGCTGCTCGGCGAGCAGCCCGCCGAGCCGGGACCGCAGGGCGCGCAACTCAAGGTGAACATGCTGCTGCGCCGCCTGCCGCGGCTCAGGTCGACCGCGGTGGACCCGCGCGACGCGTTCGCCGGCACGTTCCACATCGCCGAGTCGTACGGTGAGTTGGAGGCGGCGTACCGGCAGGCCGCGGCCGGGCGGCTGCCCTCGCCCGCGCCGTCGGAGATCTACTGTCACTCGCTCTCCGACCCCTCGATCCTCGCGCCGGACCTGGTGGCGCAGGGGTATCACACCTTGACCCTCTTCGGGCTCCAACTTCCGGCCGACCTGTTCTCCGGTGAACTGCCCTCCGGGGCGGCGGTCGGGTCAGCGGCCGGGGCAGTGGACGGGGGAGGAGCGGACGCGGTGCGGGCGGCCGCGCTCGAAGCCGTACTGGCGTCCCTGGACGCCCACCTCGGCGAGCCGCTCGCGGACTGCCTGGCCCTGGACGCCCACGGCCGGCCGTGCATCGAGGCGAAGAGCCCCCTGGACCTGGAGCGTGACCTCGGGCTGCCCGGCGGGAACATCTTCCACCGGGATCTGGACTTCCCGTACGGCGATCCGGCCGATGACCGCTGGGGCGTGGCCACCCGTCACCCCAATGTGCTGCTGTGCGGGGCGGGTGCGGCGCGCGGCGGAGGTGTCAGCGGAATCCCCGGCCACAATGCGGCGATGGCCGTCCTGCTGAGCTGAGTCGTGCCGGGTCGAGCGGTGCCGCGCCGGGTCGCGCTGGACGGCTCGGGCCGGGCCGGGCCACGCTGCGGCGCAGACCGACGGAAGGGAGCCCCCTGCTGCATAGACTGAACCGAGTAGTACAACAAGGGAAGGTGGGGCTCGATGACCCAGGAGCGTGTACAACCGCCCGCAGGCTCACGGCGGTTACCCGAGAAGCGGTGGGCGATCGCCCGCGCGGCGAGCGTCGTCTTCGGGCGTGAGGGCTACACCCGGGCCAGCGTGGACGCGATCGCGGCCGAGGCGGGCGTGTCCAAGCGGACCGTCTACAACCACTTCGGTGACAAGGAGAAGCTGTTCCTCTCCGTGGCCCTGGAGATGGCGGGCGAGCTGACGGCGGCCATCGCCGCCTTGGCGGACCGGCACCTGGGCGCGGCCGTGGACCGGCGCGGGGCCGTGGACCTGGAGCGCGACCTCGGTGCGTTCGCCACCGCCCGGGCCCGGGCGATGCTGTCGGCGGGGGACCGCTACGCGCTGGCCCGGGCGATCCGGGCGGAGGCGGCCCATGTGCCACCGGATGTCCTGCGGTCCTGGCTCGATGCCGGTCCGTTCGCCTCCCAGCGCGACATCGCCGCGCACCTGCGGCGGATGGCCGGCCAGGGGTTGCTGGCCGTCGACGACGCCGACCTGGCGGCCACCCACTTCACCCTGCTGACCTTCAGTGGCGCGGCCGACCGCTCCTTCTTCGGCGCTGTCCCGATCTCCGACGCCGAGCTCGCGGACATCGTCAGCACCGGCGTGCACGCCTTCCTGCGACTGTACGGGCCCTCGGTGGGCAGCTGAGCACCCGGGCGAGAGCGGCGGGGGGGGGGCGGGGGGGGGGGCCCCCCCCCCCCGGCGCCGCCCCCCCCCCCCCCCGGGCACAAAACGACATAGTTATTTAGAAAAACACCCCGCGGCGGTGGTTAAAAAACCCAAGT
>NZ_JBITGZ010000076.1:0-5802 GCF_044457565.1 Kitasatospora sp. NPDC050543
GCCCGTCACGGACGGCAGCGGATCCCCGGTGAAGATCGGCCCGATGGGAAGCGCCGGCCAGGGCGAATGACCACAGGCGCCCCGCGTGGCGCCCGTGTGCAGCAGTGGGACCTGGGCGGTCAGCGCGGGGCGTACTGGAACCTGACGTGAGCCTGCTCCACAACCGTGATCCGCGGCCGGCGGCGGACATCCACGCGGAGACCGGGACCGCTGGCAGGATGGCGGCCATGGCGAACACCAGGCGCGGGAAGCCGATCTCCCGCTCCCGGACAGCGCCGGGGACGTCTGTCACACCATGAAGGTCAGCCTGCGGGGCTCCCGTCGTCGGCGTCGGCGGCGACTGGTGGGGCCGCGCGGTCCGGCCGTAGGCCGCGTTCACCACCCGCAGGCCCGCTCGTACGAATCGGCTTCGGTGTCGATGGTCAGCTTCACGAACTCCTCACCTGCCCCGGCTGCCGTCCGGGGACACCACTCGCCGGAGAAGGCGCACGGTTGGGCACGCCCGTCGATTCGGAGTTGGGCAGGGCAGGGGTCCGCTCCGCCCTGCCCGCAAGCCGGCCCACCGGCCCCGTCACTACCGTTCGGCTGCCCCTCCCACCGCAACGCGGTGGCGAGGGGCGGCCGACCCGTCAGCCACGACGCCGAGTTCCACAAGGAGCGGAATACCGTCGAGGGCCTGATCAACAAGCTGAAGCTTGGCGAGCCACCGCTGCCGGTCCCGTTCGCGACAGGCCACTGCGTCGGGCCGTGGCCGCTGGCCCCGGTCCTTGCCCGGTGTCGGGCCGCTGCGGCCACGGCGCGGCCTCGTCTCGCCAGGTCACAAGCCCAACAGTCAGCCCCTGGCGTTGCCAGGCTGGCCTGCGTTCGGTGACTTCGACAGCCGTGTGATCAAGATCGATGACTTGTTCCATGCGCAGATCATGACGACCAGCGAATGCATCTCCACCCGTTTCAGCGGGTGGCAGGCCCGCCTCCACCGGCCCCGCCCCCGTCCGTGGGGGCCGTCAGGCCACCACCACTGCCCCGCACTCCGCCTGGGCCCAGCACCGGCGCCGGTGCCGCAGGCCTGGGCACACCCCCACCCCTCGCCACTGTCGGCCGGGGCCGCAGGCCCGGCCCCGAACCCGCCCACCGGCCGGGCCGTCAGGCCCCGGCACCCCGCCACCCACCGGGTGCGGCCGCCAGGCCGGCACCTGCCCCAGCGGCCGCCAGGCCGCCAGCTTCTGCCCGGACGGGGCAGGTGGTGTCCGTACCCGTGCCGCCCGGGCCTGCTGCGCCCCGCCTCCTGTGCCCCGTCCGGGCAGGGCCGCGTTCCTGACACCTAATGGGGACCGAAGCCGGTGGATCACACGACCGCCAGCTTGTCTGCCGTGGTGATCAGTCGGCACCCGGTCCGAGCCACAAGGTGGACCCCGGCGGCCTAGGGCACGCCTTCAGCAAGAGTTGGCCTCCGGGTGCCGGCCGACCGCCACCGCAGACTGCGGTTGTGGGGGCGCCCGGCGTCGGGGCCACTCCTGACTGACACCCGAGGCCCTGACCTCCAGGAAGAGATCGGCGGGCCTTGGCGTCCGGCGGCCTCACAACCGCAACCGCGCAGATGATCGAATGATCGTGGTCCGAGCACTCCGCGGGGTGCACCTCTCACCTCACCGGGACGCCTTCGAGCTCCTGCACAGACCGAGGCCCCTGCGGGCAGCTGGGGTCACGAACGACCAATCGGATGACGGGCCCAGAGCCCTTCCATTAGGGAGTCGCGTGCCTCCGCGCAGGCTTTGACCAGCGGATACGCACATCGGACGAAGGGACGTGGGAAGCGCCCATGAGGGTGTTCTGCGGGATCGACTGGGCCAGTGACCACCACGACGTCGCCGTGATCGACGGCGACGGCAAACTCCTCGGGCGGGCCCGGATCGGCGACGACGCGGCCGGCCTGCAGCAGTTGCTCGACCTCTTGGCCGAGCACGGCGACGACCCCGACGACCGAATACCGGTCGCGATCGAGACCTCCCGCGGCCTGCTCGTCGCCTGCCTGCGCTCCACCGGCCGACCCGTCTACGCGGTCAACCTGATGGCCGCCGCCCGCTACCGCGAGCGCCACACCGTCTCGCGCAAGAAGTCCGACCACCTCGACGAACGCCGCCCCCGCAGTGGTCGCCGCGTGGACGAAGTCCAGGATCGCTCGCTTGGCCGGGCCGTCCTTCCAGCTTGCCAGTACCTTCTCGGTCACGGGCACTCCTCGGCTCGGAGGTCGCGCCACGGCAGATGCGGCACTCAACCAATGAGCTTGCCCGGCCTTCGAAAGGTTTTCAAACGGAATGGCATGGCTTGAAATGCATTTGGTGGGTTATGCCGGGTTGGCCGCCTCGTCGCCACGATTCCGCCGGACGACCACCCGACGGCGGCCGTCACCGACGTGCGTCACCAGGCGCAGGAAGGCTGGTGAGCTCGGGGATCGCCTCCGGGGACGGTGAAGTAGCGGCGGACGTTCTCCGTCTTCTCGTGCCGCGACTTGGCCATCAGCATCAGCAGGCTCGCGCCGAGGTGGGTCAGACCAGAACGGCGGGATTCGTGCAGGTCCCAGCCCGTGCCCGGCCGCGCGACCTCTCGATGCTGCTGTCCGGCGCGTGCAGCCGGCGCAGCTGCTCAGCGGTGGCGATACGGAACTGGAACAGCGACGCCACCACCGCCCAGGTGATCTCCACCTCCCGGGTCTCGCCGTTCGGCTCCTCGCCCGTCCTCGCCCTGGTCTTCTTCGTGGTGGCGTCGTCCGTCGTCATCGCAGGGCGCCCCCCGCCCCGGTCCGTTTCCCGAAGTGCCGTCCGACGACAAGCTCGATCTGGTGTACCTGGACCTGACCGTGGCCGGCTGTGTCTCGACCTACCTCAAACGGTGGCATCCCCGGCCAGGGCCACCCCGAGATCCTCCGAGACTGCCTGCCGGACCTTCAGGCGGCCGTCGCCCTGCTGGGACGCTCCGCGGAGTACCGCGAGGGCCTTACGGCCTTCCGGCGCCTGCTCACGATGGCCGGCTGATCCTCGCCGACGGGTCCTGAGCCGACTTCGCCAGGCTCGGCCCCGGCATCGGGCCCTGGGCCCGAAGTGTCGGATTCGACCCGCACCGCCCGCCACCTGCTCCCGCCGCCGTCCCGGCCGTCGCCGGGTGCTGCTCGTGGTGCCGAGCTCCTGTTCCCGGCCGGCGTCCCGGCCGCCCGCCCGGGCCGCAACGCGGGCTGCGGCGCGGTGGGAAGCGGGCCGTTTGTTGCGGTTCTGACCTGGGCTTTTGCTCCTCCGGGGCGTGTGGGCGTGGTGCGGAACCCGCGTTGCACCTCGGCGGGCCGGCGCCTGGCCCGTTGTTCCGCGGAACGGTGGGCACCGGAGCTCCCTGCCGCCCGCCGGCCAGCTGTTCCCCGACCCGCCCTCGCTGGCCCACCTCGCCCGGTCCGGTTCGCGTCCGGACGTCCGGCGGGTTCAGGTGTGGTGATGGGTGGTGCGGCCGGGCAGGGGGCCGTGGGCGGTGCACCACTCGCAGTCGCAGGTGGTGAGGGAGCTGGCCTGACAGTGGGCGGTGGGCCAGTACCGGGAGGCGCACGGGCCCGGTTCGACGGGGGTGTCGTCGTCGGGCAGGGCGCGCCGGCACCAGCCGCATCGGAGGGCGGCGGGTACGCCGGCTCGGCGCAGCTGCCGGGCCGCGGCGATGGCGGTGTGGAAAGGGATGGCTTCCCGCGCGGTGGCGGGTGCGCTGTCCAGGAGCTGTCTGCTGTGCCACAGGCTCAGACCGGTGACCGCGCGGACCGCTTGCAGGCTTTGGGCCCGCCTGCCGAGGCGTCGGTCAGCAGGACGGTGAAGTCCGGGTCCTCCACGGGTCTCCTCCCGGGCGGTCGGTGTGGTGTCGTACGCGCAGTCAATCGCTTGAAGGGTTGTGGGTCCAAGGGGATATCGGCCCGTGAGGCCCACCACCCCGCGCTCCCCGGCCTGCGTTCGTCACCCGCCCGCTTGTTCCCCGCCCGCCCGGCTCCTGCCGCCGCCCCGGGGGGCCTGGCCGTCCGGCTGCTGCTCCCTCCCGCCCCGGTCGCCGTCCCGCCCCGGCTGCTCCCGGCCCCCGGGGGGAGAGCATTCCCCGGCGGGAGACGCCCGGGGAGACGCCTGAGGGAGTGCCGGCGCCCCGGGGGCCGCAGGCCGCCCGGCCCCGCGCCACCACCCGCCCCCAGCACCACGCCCTGTCCTGCCTCGCCCGGGGGGTCTCAGGCCATCACCATCGCCCGGCACCGGCCACCCGGCTGGTGCCGCAGGCCCGGGGTGCCGGCACCCGCCCCGGCCGGGCGGCCAGGCCCCGGCACCCCTCACCGCGGCCGCCAGGCCGCCCGCCTTCGAGGACAAGGTGCCGGTGTCCGGCTGCTCCCCGCGCCGCGCCCCGAAAGGGCCTGCGGGTCCCGCCGTCCGGTGTGCCGCCGCCGGGGACCCGCAGTCCCGTCCGGGCCCGCCTATCGACTTTCCCCGCCTGCCGTCGTCTCCGGTCCGTGCAGGGGATTCTCGGATGCGTGGTGGGCACGGCGGGGTTAGCGTGGCGGTTTTGCGGGAGCGGAGGAGAGATCGTGGTGCTGGTTATGCCCGGGCGACGGACGTCGACGATGGAGCTGTTGGCCGTCGAGGCGGCGGGCCGTGGGATGTCGGTCAGGGCGGCGGAGGAGTCCGGCCTGGTGGGACCTGCGTACTGGTATGGCGGGCCGGTCGCGGGTGCGCGGCTGGCGGACCGGCTCGGGTTCGCGTTGCTCGAACCGGTGGACGGCTGGCTCGCCGAGCTGCCGGAGGAGTTCACCGGCCGTCAGGTCCGGACGGCGACCGTCGCGGACGCATGGGTGCTGGAGGGGCCGACGTTCGTCAAGCCGCCGCGTGACAAGTCCTTCCCGGCAGATGTCTACGCCGACGGCTCCCGGCTGTCCTCCGCTCTGGATCCGACGACACCGGTGCTGCTGTCCGAAGTGGTGACCTTCGCGGCCGAGTACCGGCTGTTCCTGTTGGACGGCCGGATCGCCGCGGCGAGCCGATACGCGGTGTTCGGCCGGCTCGACCCGCGCCCGCTCGGTACGGACCATGCGGACCGGGCCGTCGCAGCGGAGATCACGGAGTTCGCCGACCAGCTGGCCGCTGAGGCCGGGCACACACTGCCGAGTGCCGTCGTCGTCGACGTCGGGCAGCTGCTCGACCCGTACCGCCCGGGCCACCGCTGGGCCGTGGTGGAGGCCAACATGGCGTGGTTCTCGCACGCCTACGCCGCCGACCCGGCGCGGGTGCTGGACGTGGTCCTGCGGGCGGCGGGGCCACGCGAGCAGCTGCGGCCGGGGGATCCGGCGTTCGTGCGGCACTGATCCGTACTGCGTGAACCGCCCAGCCTCCCCGCCTCCCCACCCCCGAGGGGACCGAAGGCCACCGTCACCGCCCGCCCCGCTCCAGCCGCCGTCCTCGGCGGTCTGGCTGTCCGGCTGCTGCTCCGGCTCTCCCGGCCCGCGCCCCGGCGTCCCGTCCCGCCCCCGGCGGCTCCAGTCCCAGGAGGAGAGCATGCTGCCGCTTCCAGGACGGCAGCTCCAGCACGGGGGGAGTGCCGACGTCCCGGGGCCGCAGGCCGCCCGGCCCCGCGCCACCACCCGCCCCGGCACCACCAGGCCCTGCCCGGTGCGAATCTTAGAAGCCGTTGTCTTTCCGATAGTGACGGGTGCGTTTCCGCTGGTCAGGCTTAGTGTCGGTGCCTCGGTGGCAGAGACGGGGTGTCGTGTCGTCTCTTCGGTGGAGGTGCCGGATGCCGTCG
>NZ_JBITGZ010000077.1:0-5801 GCF_044457565.1 Kitasatospora sp. NPDC050543
TCACGGAACTCCGCGTCGAACTTCCGCCTCTTGTCTGCCATGACTCCCAACTTCCCCTGCAGTCACGGTCTCTACGCTACGAGGGGAAGGTCAGGAGGCACCGGCACGTTCCCGTCGAAAGGCGGGTGGTGAACGCCTACCGGGACCACCTCGTCGAGCGCGACGGAGTCCAGCAGGCAGCGGGATGCGACTTCGTGTTCGTGAATCTGGCCTCACGGCATGCCGGTCTGCCCATGTCGTATTCGAATGCCAAGCAGGTCATCGAGCGGATTGGCAACCGTTGCGGCTTCCGGGCCCGGCCCCACATGATGCGGCACACGGCGGCGACCGCCTGGGTCCGTGCGGGAATCGACCCTGACGTGGTGCAGACTCTGCTCGGTCACGTCTCCGCGGCCAGCACGGCTGTTTACCTCCATGCCAGCGACGACGATCTGCGTGCGGCGGTCGATCTGGTGGCAGCCGGTGGAAACCGATGACCGTCGCGCACGACTACGCCGAGCTGCCCGCGAGCCAGGTCGCACGGACCGACTGGGCGGCCTGGCTCGCCGACCGGCTCGACCTCCAGTGGCGGACGGGTGAGTGGGATTCCGGCAGCCTGCTGTTCACCGCGGATCTGGACAACCCGCGGACCCGGGCCTTCGCCTGCCGCGTGGCGGCCTGCGACGCGCTGGTCGAATCGCCGGCGTCCCACTGCGAGGCATGTCGGGCCGTCAGCGCACGGCGCGGTCACCCGCCCGACTTCGATACGACCCACACGCCCTCCCTACCCGCCGTACGACAACCCAATGTGGGGGACGGCCTGCAACCGGGCCGCTCACAGTTCGCTCTCGGGGACCTCTCCGGAGCCCTGCGGGCGGAGATCCTCTACTGCCTTCAGCGCCGTGACGAGGAGGACCGCCCGGTCGTGCCCGCGATGATGCGCCGCATCGTCCGCAACCTCCCCCCAGGGCTCTCCTCGCTGCTCGACCTCGGCACGCCGCTGTCCATCACGCACCTTCCCAAGACCACATACAGCCTGGTCAACGACATGCAGGTCAGACTCCGCCGGGCCCGCGTTCAGTACGACGGCGTCGATCCGACGCTCGGAGACGTCTGGGACTGCGCGCTGGTGGGGTTGCTGTCCGCACCGAACCGCCGCTATCCCGCAGCCAGCGGGCACCTGGACTTCCGGCCGATCCGGCAAGAATGGCTGCGCGAGATCGTCAAGGAGTACGGGCGAGCCGTGCGGCCCACCGTGGCTGAGCTGAGGCGCACGGTCAACGTCACGGCGCTCGCCTCGAACGCGCTGGCGTCCAGGACCGCCGCCGAGAGGCCGCAGACGCTCGCCCTGGCCGACATGACCGTTGTTGTCGAGGCCATCGAGATCGCCCGTAATCCGAAGGACGGCAGCGCCTACTCCCAGGCCCAGCGCAAGGCGATGCTGGGCTGGTGGCGCCGACTCCTTCAGTACGCGCGCCTGGCCGGCCTGATGGACGACATACCCGGAGTCTTCGCGCTCAGCCCCGAACTGCACGGCATCGAGGCCGTCGACACGACCGAGGACGAGAGCGGCCGCGCGATCCCCGAGCACGTCATCGCCCAGCTCGACCGGTACGTGCCCCTGATGAGCGCGGACTCCACCTACAAGCACGCCGACTGGCAAGCCGGCGACTTCGCGGCCATGTACCAGGAGGTCTACCGGATCATCCGCGACACCGGGCGTCGTCCCGAGGAAGCCACCTCGCTCAAGCGCGATTGCCTGCGGTGGATCGACGGCAAGCCGTCCCTGATCTACGACAACCGAAAGCGCAGACGCTACGGCCGGCGCCTTCCGATCAGCCCGGAGACCGCCCGGCACATCCAGCAGTGGCAGAAGCACCGAGACAGCCTCCCGGAGATGCCGGGCTGTGAAGAGTGGCTCTTCCCCGCCCCCGGGGCCACCCGCAGATCCCGGGTCAGGTACCTGACCGCTCACTACTTCTCCGCCAGGGTTTTCCGCGAATGGGTCGACGGCATCCCCGAACTCCTCGACAACCGACTCGACGACAACGGCGACCAGGTCCCCTACCGCCGCTCGGAGATCATCGCCTACGGTCTTCGACACGCCTACGCACAGCGGCACGCCGATGCCGGAACCGCCATTGACGTGCTGTGCAAGCTCATGGACCACCGCTCACTCGACGTCACCATGGGGTACTACACCGTCTCCCAGGAGCGGCGTCGCAAGGCCGTCGAAACGGTGGCGGTACTTGCGGCCGACCGCCACGGGAACCCGAGAGGCTCCAACGACCCGCTCGCCTACGAGCTGCGATCCGTGGCGGTGCCGAACGGAGGATGCACCGAGCCCAGCAACGTCAAGGCCGGCGGCGGGCACTGCCGCATCCGCTTCCAGTGCGCCGGCTGCGACTTCTACGAGCCCGACCCCTCCTACCGTCCGGCGCTGGAGCAGACCATCGCCGATCTGCGAGCAGATCGGGAGGCAGCGACGGCCATGGGCGCCGCGGACTGGGTGCTGGCGAACTTCGAGCACCAGCTGGAGGCATACGCAAAGGTCTTGGCCGAGATGGACGAGCGCCTGGCCGGTCTGTCACCGCAGGAACGGGATGCGGTGGAGGCGGCATCGAAGGAGCTGCGGAAGGTCCGCGCCTCTCAGGCGTTCTTCCCCGGTGACACCCTGGACATCAGCCCCGTGACGGACCCGACGACCGTTGCGCGCGAAGCCCGCGTAGAGCGGCTTCGGCAGGCACGGACCGCCGACAGTAAGGCCAAGACCAAGCGGAGCCTCGACGCCGTCGCCGGCCTCGTCGCCGCAGGCGAGCGGATCACGGTCGCGCGCGTGGCCCGCAAGGCCGCCGTCTCCACCTGGTTCGTCTACAACAGCCCGGTTGTTCACCAGGCGGTGCAAGCTGCCGTCCAGGAACAGGCACGGCACGGCATTCCGGCCGCAGCCATTCTCCCGAAGCAACGGGTCAGCGAAGCCAGCCTGCAGACCGACCTCGCACTCGCCCGCGAAGAGATCAAGGGCCTGAGGACGGAACGGGACCGACTCCAGGAGCGGGTCAGGCTTGCCCTCGGCGCTGAGATCGACGACGTCCAGCGAACCGAACTTCTCTGCCGCATTCGGGACCTGGAGAGCCACAACGCGCTCCTGATCTCCGAAGTTGCCGAGGAGACCGCGCGAGCTGGAAGGCTCGAACGCCGCACGGTCGAGCTGGAAGACGAGGTCACCGCGGTCCGTAGAGCCCTCACACGATCCATTCGAGCGGTTCCAAGCTCGGCTCGATAGCCGCCGGAGCCCACATCCTTGGCGGTGCTTCTGGCCAGATTGCTGGCCAGAAGCACCGCCCGGCTACGAGTCCGGGGTCATGCTTCCGGCGGACTCACCCAAGGGGCAAGGCGTCCCCAGCCTCCAGATTCTCGCGCCAGTACCGGAAAACGGTTCCGTGGACGATGTCGAGCTGCCCGGCCGCGATCAAGCCGGAGGCAGGTTCAGGTCCTCCCGCATCGGCCTCGAAGGCGACCAGCACCTCAGGTGTTTCACCAACCTGCCGAGACACGATCCGGGCCTCCGCGGGTGTCGGCTCGCGGAACGTCGGATCGTGGAATGAAGCGGGACATATGATGAAGACCGGGTCGCTGAAGACCAGCTCCAGGCCGTGGTGGTACGACAGGTCGTGGCCGGCGCCCAGCCGCAGCCGACCGGCGTTCCAGCTGACAACGTCCCAGTCCCACCAGGGCCCATCTGGAAGGTGGATCACAAAGCTGCCCCCCAAATCGAACGAGCGGGCAGGCTACACGGGCGCCCACCCCGAATTGCCGGACGCTACCCGGCCTTGGCATTTCCGAGCTCGACTGCCAGTGCGGCCATCTCCCGCAAGCGCTCGTAGTACTCGATCGCGCCGCCCTCATCACCGATCAACGGAACGACCTTTTCAAGGGCCCCAAGGCACCCGAGGAGGATGCTGCGGCGCTTCTCATCAAGGGTTCCCGACAGTGACGAGGAGACACAGCCAGCGGTGTCCGCGTCCAACAGCACCATGTCTCGGCCCTCGATGTCCTGACCACGAAGGTGAGCCGGGAACCTCGCGCGCATGTGCTCCTCCCACAGTCGTGAGAGGAGGTCCAGTTCCGGTTCGTTCATGTCCGAGATCATGCACCAGGTGCCAATCAGTCCAGTCGTTTGAGGGTGTGCTGGAGCTCTCCGGCCTCCAGCAGCCCGACGATCACATCCACCATTCCCGCGATGCCCGGGGAACGGACGATCAGGCCGTCGGAGCATGAGAAGTACCTGCCACCCAGGGCCTCTCCGGTGCCGTCCCACCGATTCATCAGCCGGCCGACTTCGTCGACTGTCAGGATCGTCGCGCCCCACCGTGATCCGTCAGGGAGGAGGACTTCGGCATCGGTGCTGCAGACATCGTCGAGATCCTCGTGTGGATCCGGGAGGAAGCGGATCTCGAAGTCGTTGTTGCGGACCCGATAGAAGGGGCCGTGCCATCTTGCCTCGGCGTCGGGCAGGTCAAGATCACCGGCCACATCATCGGCGGTGGCGTAGTCGTCGGGTGCCTGTGGGTACAGGTCCAGCGCGATGTCGAGGCCGAGGTCTCCGGCCTCTCGAAGGAGCGCGGAGGGGAGAGCGCATCCGCCCTGGCCGCTCTCACTGCCGAAGCCGAGGAACAACTCCAGCTTGCAGTCGGCGGCCAGGCTCGCCAATTCGTCGTGCTTGCCGACCAGACGACGGAGGAGTTCGGCGACGTGCTCCTCTGGCCATCGGTCGTTGTCCAGGCCACTCTTGCGAATCCAGACGGCGGCCTCACGCCGACGGCTGAGTGGGTTCCGTGGACTTGAGAGGCTTCCCCGCTCGTACTCGTGATCAGGTGTAATGCCCAGCCGCACCGAGATCTCACTCGCGCGGATAGTCCTGCTCGTGATCCGCAGGGATCCAGCCGACCACTTCGAGCCCGGCATCGGCGACAGCTCTATCGGTTCGTCAGACACGGCGACACCATGACAGGTCACCGCGCACCTGGCCAGCAGGTTTCTCCAGATCTGCTATGCCTCACGTGCCTCAGACAGCGATCCTCAGCTACATTGCTGTCCTACCACTGGCTTTCCGTGAGTCTCCGGAACCAGCACTGCAGATAACCCTCGTGTCGCACTCGCCGTACTGCTTGATCCAGTGCGGGAACTTCTGCCGGGAGTAGCCGGCCATCGAGTGCGGGGTGTCGACAGTGAGGTCACCGAGCTCGGAACGGGCGACATCGGCGGGCGGCGGCTCCGGCAGCGCCCGGTGCTGGGCAAACGGAGACCGGGTGGCCGGGATGGCAGTGGTGGCGGAGGCAGGTGCGGCCGCGGGAAGGAGAACGGTGATGAGGCCAGCGAGGGCAGTGGTGGCGCGAAGCCACCCACGAGACGTGATCATGCGTCAAGGGATAGCGTCCTCTGTCTACCAACCTCGGAACGTCACCCGTGCGAGGGCGCGCCCACCACCACCGCTGACTCTCAGCTTGTCGTCGTCTAACGTCCGGCCAGCAGCGGGCGGCGGCAGGCCGAGGTCTGGCGACATGCAGGTGGTTCGGGAACCGGCCCTCGAAACCGCCCGTCCGCGGGTGTCGGTGACGGGTGGAATGCTGCTGGACATGGACCAGGAACTGCAGCGGGCCGGGTCTATGGAACCGACCACGACGATCCCAACCCCGGACCCCGGACCGGGCATGTCTACCACGAGCGGGTCTGTCCAGCGACTGGTGTATCTCGTGTTGTGTGAGTTACCGGCGGCCGACGGAGAGTCGGCCGTCGAAGGCGATGTCGAAGGCCTGGAG
>NZ_JBITGZ010000078.1:0-5615 GCF_044457565.1 Kitasatospora sp. NPDC050543
GTGCCGAAAGGAAGGAGCGAGGAAGAGAGCGAAGCGAACGCGGGAGCGACGCCCGTCGGCACCGGACCGGAGCGCCCCGCAGGCGAGCCGAGCCCCGATCAAACCGCAGCAGCCGCTGCGCGGCCTGCGGTGCGGCCGGAGAAGAGGCAGCCGCCGAGGAAGGTTCCCTCCAGGGAGCGGTAGCCGTGCATTCCGCCGCCGCCGAAGCCCGCGGCCTCGCCCGCCGCGTAGACGCCGTCGAGTACCGAGCCGTCGGGGCGCAGTACCCGGGCGGAGAGGTCGGTCTCCAGGCCGCCGAGCGACTTGCGGGTGAGGATGCTCAGCCGGACGGCGATCAGCGGGGCCGCCGCCGGGTCCAGGATGCGGTGCGGTGCGGCGGTGCGGATCAGCTTGTCGCCGAGGTACCTGCGGGCGCCGCGGATCGCGTTGACCTGGAGGTCCTTGCCGAAGGGGTTGGCCAGTTCGCGGTCCCTGGCCTCGATCTCGCGGCGCAGCGCGTCCTGGTCGATCAGCGGCTGCCGGGTCTTGGCGTTCATGCCGCGGACCAGGTCGGGCAGGTTGCCGGCGACCACGAAGTCCGCGCCGCGGCGTTTGAACGCCTCGACCGGGCCGGTCGCGCCGGGCAGTGCGCGGCCGAGGACGCCCCGGATGCTGCGGCCCGTCAGATCGGGGTTCTGCTCGGAGCCGGAGAGGGCGAACTCCTTCTCGATGATCTTCTGGGTGAGGACGAACCAGGTGTGGTCGTGGCCGGTGCGCCTGATGTGTTCGAGGGCACCGAGGGTGTCGAAGCCGGGGAAGACCGGTACGGGCAGCCGGTTGCCGTGAGCGTCCAGCCAGAGCGAGGAGGGGCCGGGCAGGATGCGGATGCCGTGCCGGTGCCAGATCGGGTCCCAGTTCTCGATGCCCTCGGTGTAGTGCCACATCCGGTCGCCGTTGACGAGGTTGCCGCCGGCCTCGCCGGTGATGCCGAGCATCAGGCCGTCCACGTGCGCGGGGACGCCGGAGAGCAGTCGCTCGGGCGGGCTGCCGAGCCGGGCGGGCCAGGCCTTGCGGACGAGTTCGTGGTTGCCGCCGATGCCGCCGGAGGTGACGATCACGGCCTGGGCGCGCAGTTCGAAGGTGCCGGCCACCTCGCGCGAGCTGGCCTGCCCGCGCGCGGCGCCACTGGGCACCAGCACCTCGCCGGCGACGGTGTCGGTGACGCCGGCGTTCGCGCTCAGCGCGGTGACGCGGTGGCGGAAGCGCAGGTCGACCAGCCCGCGCTCGGCGGCGGCCCGGACCCGGCGGACGAAGGGTTGGACGATGCCGGGGCCGGTGCCCCAGGTGATGTGGAAGCGGGGGACGGAGTTGCCGGGGCCGGTGGCGAGCAGGCCGCCGCGCTCGGCCCAGCCGACGACGGGGAAGAAGCGCACGCCCTGCGCGTGCAGCCAGGCGCGCTTCTCGCCGGCGGCGAAGTCGACGTACGCCTCGGCCCAGCGGCGCGGCCAGCGGTCCTCCGGGCGGTCGAAGCCGGCCGTGCCGAGCCAGTCCTGCCAGGCGAGTTCGCTGGAGTCGCGGATGCGCAGCCGGCGCTGCTCGGGCGAGTCGACCAGGAAGAGGCCGCCGAAGGACCAGTGCGCCTGTCCGCCGAGGCCGGCGGCCGGTTCCTGGTCGAGCAGGATCACCTTCCGTCCGGCGTCGGCCAGTTCCGCCGTGGCGGCCAGACCGGCCAGCCCGGCTCCGATGACGATGACGTCGGCGTCCAGGGCCATGCGCGGGTCCTCCATGAGCGGCGGGGCGGCGGGTGGCTCCGATAGTGCGGCCTGCCGATCACTGCGTCAACCGGCCGGTGACGACCGGGGGGAGTGCGCCTGGGCGCCCGGATTCGAATTTCGCTCCACGGTGGAGCCGAAATGCAGTCGCTACACGGTGGAGCGTAATTGGAAATATCATTGCCGACTTTTCGGGAATTACTGCCGATCCAATGGACGGCTACGAAACCTGGCAGTAACTTACCGAGGAGTAGTAGCTGTGGCCCGGCTCACGCACACCCCACCCATTGCGTTTCTCTCCCCCAGGAGGAACTGTGCTCAGCCCTGCCCGGAAACTCTCCGCCGCCCTCGTCAGCGTGCTCGCGCTGGCCTCTGTCGCCCTGTCCGCCTCGGGCGCGAACGCGGCAGCCCCCAAGCACTATGTGGCCCTGGGCGACTCCTACGCGGCCGGGGCCGGCGTACCAGGCCAGTCGGCCGGCCTGTGCCTGCGCTCCGACCGCAACTACGGCCACCTGGTGGCCGCCACCCTCAAGGCCTCCGCCTACACGGACGTCACCTGCTCCGCCGCCAAGATCAAGGCGATGACCTCGGCCCAGTACGACGCCTTCATCCGGGTCAACGACCCCCAACTGGACGCCGTGACGGCCGACACCGACCTGGTGACCCTCGGCATCGGCGGCAACGACCTGGGCACCACCGACCTCGGCATCGCCGAGGTGATCGCCACCTGCATCGGCGGCGTCGTGGTCAACCCGTTCGGCACGCCCTGCAAGGACGTCTACAACCACGGGCACTGGGACTGGAGCAGCTGGTCCTGGCAGTACGGCCGGGACGACCTGACGGACCGGATCGGCGCAGCCCAGCCGAAGCTGGCCGACGTCCTCGCCCGCATCCACGCCAAGGCCCCCAAGGCCAAGGTGCTGGTGGTCGGCTACCCGTCGCTGCTGCCCGAGGACGAGCACGAATGCGTGCTCCGCCAGCCCGTCACCACCGGCGACGTCGCCTACCTGCGCGGGGTGCTCGGCAAGCTCAACGCGATGATCGCCACGACGGCCGCCGCCAACGGCGCCACGTACGTGGACACCACGGCCGCCACCCGGGGCCACGACATCTGCTCCGACGACCGCTGGATCGAGGGCGCCCTGCCGCACTCCCCCGCCGTCCCGTTCCACCCGAACGCGACCGGCGAGCGGGTGATGGCCGACGCCGTCCTCGCGGCGCTGCGCTGAGCGGCGGGTACGGGGAAACGCCGACGGGGCGTGGTCGCACACCGCGACCACGCCCCGTCAACTGCTCGGTGCACCGGTTCTCGGCGCACCGACTCTCAGCGCACCGACTCGCGGCCCACCGACTCGCGGCGCGCCGGCCGGGTCACGGCTTGATGCGGACCACCTGCGGGTCGTGGTCGCTCGCCTGCTTGGCGAACTCGCTGTTGATGTGCACCACGTCGTACTTGGCGTACCCGACCTCGGGGCTGACCAGAATGTGGTCCAGCACCTGCGAGTTGCCCTGGTAGACGTAGGAGTACTGCTCCTTCTCGGGCAGCTCGTTCACCAGGTCGCGCAGCACGCCGCCGGCGGTGAGCGTGGCCAGCGCCGGCGAGAACTGGTAGTCGTTGAAGTCGCCGAGCGAGACGATCTTCGCGTCGTGGTCGGCGGCCAGCAGCTTGGCGACGAAGGCCTGCTCGACGGTGGCCTGCTTGACCCGCTGCTCCTCGGAGCTGCGGGTCGGGTTCTGGAAGCGACTGTCGATGCCCTGGTCGCCGCCCTTGCTGTTGAAGTGGTTGGCGATCACGAAGAGCTTCTTGCCACGGAAGCTGAACTGGCCCACCAGCGGCTTGCGGCTGTTGACCCAGGCCTCGTTGGCGGGGTCGATCCGGCCGGGCGAGGCGCTGAGCGCGGCGGCCGCGCCCGTGCCGGTCACGTCCACGGCGGCGGTGGAGGTGCCGCCGGCTATGTCGGTGAAGGAGATCCGCTGCGGGTTGAAGAGGAACACCTGGCGGATGTTGCCGCCGGGCTCGCCGCCGTCCTTGTTGTTCTCGGGGTCGATCGAGCGCCACTCGTACGCCGGGCCGCCGGCCGCCTTGATCGCGGCGATGAACTTGGCCACCGTCACACTGGCGTCCACGGTGCCGTTGTTGGTGGCGCCGTTGTTGTCCTGGATCTCCTCCAGGGCGACGACGTCGGGCGAGCGCAGGTTGGTGACGACCGCCTGGGCCAGCTCGGCGTACTTGCTGTCCGGGTTCCCCGGCGCCAGGTTCTCGACGTTGTACGTGGCGATGGTCGCCTCGCGCTCGCCGGCCGGCGCGGTGACCTCGCGCTCCAGGTGGTTGTCCTGGACGGTGCCCAGCGTGGTGGCGGCCAGGGTGTAGCCGCCGAACTGGTTGTAGTCCAGCGGGCCGGTGGTGGCGCCGGTCAGCACGTCGCCGACGTTGGCGACCGGGAACGGCTGCTGGGCGATCGGGGTCAGCGACTGCACCATCAGGCGGCCGACGTTGGGCTCAGCGTACGACTCGTACAGCACGCCGCCGCGCTTGCTCCTCTGGTCCTGCGCGTCGGCGGCGACCCAGAGCTCGTTGTACTTGTCGGTGGCCTGGATCACCCGGGTGTCCCGCACCTGGACGTTCATGCCCTCCAGGGACTCGTAGAAGTCCAGGGCGTACTTCTCCGGCTGGAGCGGCAGCGCCTCGATGGAGGCACCGCCGGCGAGCGGGGTGTACGTGCCGGGGATGTTGCGGGTGCTGACGACGACCGGCGCGGGCACCGGGTCGCCGGCGGAGACCACGGTGATCTGCGGGGCGCTCAGCTGGGTGAGCGACTGCGAGCCGCCGCCGAAGTTCGGGTAGTACTCGGTCACCTTGCCGGTGACCAGCACCGAGTCGCCGACCTTGACGCTCGGGACGGCGTTGCCGGTGTAGACGAACAGGCCCTCGCTGGTGGCGGGGTCGGCGTCCGGGTTCGGGTCCTGCATCCAGAAGCCCTTGGAGCCGTACGTCCGCACGCCGGTGACGATGCCGGGGACGCCCGGGACGCTCTTGCCGACCTGCGGCGACAGGCGGGTGGTGCCCTGGATGTCGTGGATGCGCAGCGGGCCGGGCTCGGTCGGGCCGGCAGCCGTGGCGCCCTGGGCGGCCGACGCGTCGGCCGGGGACGCGGCGACGGCGGAGGGCAGCGGCACGAGCACGAGCGAGGCGGCGAGGCCGGCCGGGAGCATGGTCGCGCGCAGCAGCGCTCTGCGGGAGCGGGAGCGGGGGTGGGATGCGGTGGGCGTGGTCACCGGGACTGGACTCCTTAACTGCCGTGGCACAGGCATGACACGGCATCCGGGTGTGCGGGGTGCAGCACTGGGGCCCGGCGGACGTGGGGTCTGGTCGCCGGGCCGTGATGTTCGCTCAGAACTGTTGCGGCGGCGCACTACTCGCGTAGATCAAGCTGGTGAACGCCCCCGATGCGCACAAGATACGCGCGTAGAAAATGACGCGACAAGCCCTCGGCGGTTAACAGTTGACACAGCGGCGCAAGTCACACCGAGCCACGGGGGGAGCACTGCGGGCGAACCCGGCCGAACCCGGGCGAACCTCCTGCCGCGTGCGGCCGCAGCGGCCGGAGGCCGGCAAGTGTTCCTGCGCACAGGCCCCCTGACGTCGACTGATGCCCGCCGGCCGCCCACCGACCGACCGCCGGCGGCGGCGGCGAACTCTGCAAACGCGGCGAACGCGGCGAACGCGAAGAGGGCCCGCCCCCCCGGGGGGCCCCCCGCCCCCCCCCCCCACCCCCCCCCGGCCCCCCCCCGCCGCCCCCGCGGGGCCGACCGGCGGCCCGGCCGCCCGCCCCATGAACCCCAACCCGCCCAACATCAACCACC
>NZ_JBITGZ010000079.1:0-5485 GCF_044457565.1 Kitasatospora sp. NPDC050543
GAACATCACCCGAACCCCGACTGGCACGCCAGTACGGCCGACGTTCACACGTACGAGTGATCACGAACCGAGAGAAACAGGACTTAACGTCCACTCAGTGGCGAAAGACCTAGTTACTGGGCGTTTCACCCATGAAAACGCTGGTCGATGCAGGTTTGCGAGCCGTCCAGCCGGACCCCTTGGCGTGGCTCCTGAGGTGGGAGCGACGGGCGTGGCACGTGCGCACGAAAGCCCGCCGGAGATGCGTACTGCGTCCTGTCTCATTCCAAAAGGCCGGCCTCGATGGCATCTGTCTCCGGCAGGTCCGCGGTCTATGGCCAAGACGGCGATCCGGCAGTATGCCGTCCTCATGACGGATCGTCGACCGTATCCGAGCGACCTGTCCGACGCCCGCTGGGCCCTGGTCGAACCCTCCCTGACCGTGTGCCGCCGCGAGCGTACCGCGCGAGCCCTGGCCTTCGGTCGCCCGCCCGAGCACGACTTGCGCGACCTCCTCGACGCGATCCTCTACGTCGACCGCACCGGCATCCCGTGGCGCTACCTCCCGCACGACTACCCGCCCTGGGAGACGGTTTACGCCTACTTCGCCAAGTGGCAGAAGGAAGGCGTATTCGAGCAGCTCAGCGGCCTGTTACGCCGCCTCGTCCGAATCCACGAGGGCCGCAATCCCGATCCGACGGCCTGCATTATCGACTCGCAGAGCGTGAAGACCTCCACGAACGTCCCCGCCGCCGGCCAGGGCGCCGATGTCGGCAAGAAGATCCTGGGCAGGAAACGCAACATCGTCACCGACACGATCGGCCTCCTGCTCGTGGTCCTGGTCACCGCCGCGAGCGTCCAGGACGGCACCGCCAGCCGACAACTGTTGACCACGGTCGCAACCGAGCACCCGACCATCGGCAAGACATGGGCTACAAGAACGCTGTCATCGAACACGGCGCCACCCTGGGCATCGACGTCGAGATCGTCCGCCGCGACCCCGCCACCAGGGGATTCGTTGTCCAGCCCCGCCGCTGGGTCGTCGAGCGGACGTTCGGCTGGCTCATGCACCACCGCCGCCTCGCCCGCGACTACGAAGCCCTTCCGGCCCGCTCCGAAGCCATGGTCCACGTCGCGATGATCAGCCTCATGACCCGCCGCCTCACCGGAGAAACCACCCCGACCTGGCGCGGAACCTGAGCCCCAGAACCAGGGACGAAACGCCCAGTTAGGCAGCCACGGACCGGGACGAAGCGTCGTGTCACCCTCGGTGGGTGGCTTGTCGCCGGGGCGGGCGCGCTTGCGGCCGGGCTTCAGGACCGTGCAGACGGCGCGGGGGGGGTGAGCGACGTGGCGGCGTCCCAGGCGAATCCGTCCGGTCGGTGAAGGAGCCGGCGGTGCTGCCGCGGACGATGCGGTGCGAGCCGGTGCCGTCGGCGGGGACGCCGAGGTCCTTTGCCAGAGCGCGGCGCTTGTACAGCGCCAGCCTGGCCGACGGTCATGTTGTCGCGGTCGACCTCCGCCCCGAGCACCGCCGCGCATTTGGTGAGGCGCGTCATGCGATCGTCGTCCGAGGCGGTGAGCTGGTTCTCGATCACCACGTACTCGTCGCTCCGGGGTGTCCGATCCGTGCCGGACGATCCGACGGCGGGGAGAACGCCCGCCCACGCGTCCGCAGCCGGCCGGCTTCTCGGTTCCGACGAGGTAGAGCTCCTCGCGGATGCCGGCGCTCTGCGGCGAGCCCATCGCAATCACCGAAGACCTCCATGGCATCTCCGGGAGGTACGCGGCGGCCTCAGCGCTGGAAGGGGCGCAGGAGTTCGTGGAGCCCGACGGAGAGGTCGACGTGGTTGATGTCGCCGCTGAAGTCGTCGGTCCACATCACCGGCTGCATGGGCGCGAGGGTGAGCAGCAGGGTGAAGATGACGCGGAAGGAGAAGTCGAGGGGGTCGCGGTCGGCGAAGGAGAAGAAGTGGCGGTCGGCGTGGTAGGTGAGGTGGCGGTGATCGTCGCGGAACGGGACAGAGAGCTCGTAGACGTCGAAACCGGGCATGGGGCCCGCTAGGCGGGCGTGGGGCCAGTTCCGGTGCAGGACGTCGTCGAGCTGCTCGGGGGTGAAGCCCCAGGAGCCGCCACTTTCCTGGTCCGGCATGATGAGGTATTTGCCGCTCATGGGCCTGTCTTTCGTGTCTAGGGGCGGGGGGTCCTGCTGGCTGGTGCGGTCTACTTCTCGATCCGGGTGCGGCCCGGCACGCTTTCGGATGCCATGATCGCATCGAAGTACGCGGCGGCCTTCTCGTCGTTGGTGATGACTTCCAGGTGGTTGATCGGCTTGTTCCGGGGGTCCTTGAATGCGGAGGCGTACCGGGCGCACTCCCATTCCTGGTCGGCGAGGACGTTCTCGTAGACGATCGGGAAGACGTTGTCGACGTTGTCGAGGCGGAAGGGAGACTTGCAGTTGGCCTTCTGCCCGATGTATTTGCTGTCGACGGCGGCGCCGTCCTGTGGGCGGATTCCGTCGGCGTTCATCGTGGCCTCAGCGCCGAAGTCCTTCGGGTTGTCCAGGGTGGTGTAGAGGCTGTACTCCCTGCTGCCGGCGACGCGGATCTGGTACTTGCGGCGCTCCGCCTCTTCGGGCTTGCCGGCGTTCAGGGGGTCGTTGGCCTTCCAGGAGCGCTTCGGATCGGTGGCCTGCTCTGCCTCGTCCATCCAGGCCTGGACCTGGGCCTGTTCCGCCGGGGTGAGGTCGTTGAAGCCGGTGTTCGGCTGAGGAGGGAGGGGCTTGAGCCCGTCGGGGACGGTGTTCGGAACGGGGGCCTTGCTGGCGGCCATGGCGTCGCCTGCTGAGGCGAGCACGACCGCGGTGCCCGCCGCGGCGGCGGTCGCGGCGGCGCCGACCGGGATGAGGCTCGCCTCGGCGGCCTCGACGATCGCCGCGGCCTCCGCGAGGACCGCGAGCTCGGCGCTGCCCTCGACCGCGGCCGTCATGGCGAGCGCTGCCGCGCCGGCTTCCGCGGCGATCGCGGCCTCGCCACCGGCCGCCGCCGCGTCCGATATACCGAGCGTGAACACCGTCAGCACGATGCCAGTGCCCGCGACGATCCCGGCGCCGATCGCCAGGTTCTCCAGGGTGTCCTTCAGGTCCTCGATCTCCTTGGCGTAGGACTCGCAGGCCACACCCAGCTTGTAGGCAGCGTTCGTGATGCTGTTCAGCAGCGGGCCCGATGTCGCGCAGCCGTCGTGCATCTTCGCCCAGTTCTGGGCGAAGGAGGTAACGGCGCTGGACTCGCTGGACGCCATGACCTTCTGGACCCGCGTGTCCCCTTCGGCGCCGATCCGGCTGGCCAGCTCGGCCAGGTGCTTCCAGTCCTTGGCGGCCTGCCGCAGCTTGCCGGAATCGCCCTGCGGCCAGAATTCGGCCAGGATCCCGTCCACGACACCGCTGCTCGCGTGGCCGGCCGCAGACTCGATCTTCGCCTTGACCGGCTCCTGGTCACACTGGGGATTGGTGGAGGCCGGCAGCTGCTGCGGAGCCATCAGGCTGGCCGCGACATCGGCGTCGTTCTTCAGATAGTTGATGGCCATGGTGTACAGGCCGTTCGCGGTACCTCCCAGCTGGGCGACGCCCTGTGCCATCGCGTCTGCCAGCTTCTGGGCCGCCGGGTCGTACTTCGCCGCGAACTTCTTGCCGGCGTCATCGTCCCCCGCCATCCCCGCGGCCGCGTCCAACGAGCCGACCAGCCCTCGGTAGATCTGCGACGCCCAGTTCTGCAGGTCGGTGAACCCGCCCGAAACCACCAGCATGTCCGATGGCTTGACATGAAAACCCGTCACCATTCGCCCCCCGAATCCGTCCGTACCCTCACCGTAGCAACTCCCCCACCCACAGAAAGAGGGCGGCCACCGGCCCGGGGCAGGGATGTTGCAAAGTCCGATGATCTTGTGAGTGTGCTGGTCAGGCGATGCCCAGGAGGTCGAGTGGGCGGATGAAGGGCTCGTAGGAGGCGTGCCGGAGGCCGGCGGCGATGTTGTGGTGCCCGGCAGCGCGGAGGGCGTTGATCGTCAGGTTGCGCAGGGTCGCCAGCAGGGCGAGGATGCCGACCAGCGCCTCGTGCGGGTGAACGCTCTCGTCGGTCGTCCACCGCTGGAAGAGTCCGCGCTGCTGGTCGAGGGTGAGGGTCCTGCCGCGGAAGCCGTTCGACTCCCGGACTGCCAGGTCACGAGTCGGGTCGATGAGCACGATGCGGTGGGAGCGGGCGAAGCGGAAGAACTGCCGCAGCACGGTCAGCCGCCTCTTTCGGGCCCTGGCCAGGGTGGTCAGGAACGCTTCGATGTCGTGGACGTCGACCAGGGCCCAGTCGTTCTTGCCCCGGAAGGCGGTGAGGAAGATTGCCAGGTCGCGCATGGTGGAGAGGGCGGTCTCCAGGGTGTGGTCGCTGCGGGGTCGAGTGCTGGCTCGGCGGGCCCGGTCCTGGGCATTCATCCGCGAGGCGTCGAACGCGGCGATGGCTGGCCGAAGGAGCTCGGGGACGGTGTCGATGCGCCGCTGGCGGCGGCCGGCGGCGAGACGCTCGGCCTGGTCGGTCGGCAGGGCCGGTCTTCGGCGACGAAGTCCTCGCCACCGCCATCCTCGACCGGCTCCTGCACCACTGCGACGTGATCTCCATCAACGGCAACAGCTACCGCCTCAAGAACCGCCTCCAGGCCATCGGGCGGGACACCGACGTAGCTTGACTGATCATCGTATAATGGCAGAAGTCAGTATCAAGAGCTAAGGGTTGTCCCGTAACTGATCTTTGGCAGCACGAGAGTGGCTGGCCGGGATCGCATCCCAGGTTCCCTTTGGGGAAGCACTGACCTCGGTTCACCCCTGCGACCGCACGACACAGCAACGGGTAGCAGGTGCCTCCTCCCGACAACGTGCGGACCTACCGACCCGGGGAGAGGAGCAGGGCCCCTGCTATTGTGCGCCGATGTCAACGATCAAACAGTTCCAAGTGACCTTCGACTGCGCGGAACCTGCGCGCCTCGCCGCCTTCTGGTGCGAGGTGCTGGGGTACGTCGTACCGACGGTCCCGGAGGGCTTTGCCACCTGGGGGGAGTACCACCGCTCGCTGCCGCCCGAGGACGAGATCTACTTCGCGTGTACCGATCCGTCGGGTGTGGCCCCGCGCCTGCTCTTCCAGCGAGTTCCCGAAAGCAAGGTCGTCAAGAACCGGGTGCATCTCTGTGTGCGGGCCGGCGCCGGGCTCGTGGGTGACGAGCGCCTGGCCACACTCGAGGCCGAATGCGCACGGCTGATGGCGCTCGGCGCGAAGCACGTGCTGACGCAGCGCGCCGATGGCGTCAACGAGTCGTGCATCACGATGCAGGACATCGAGGGCAACGAGTTCTGCCTCGCCTGATTTTCGTCCGAGACTGCGAGGTGGGGAGCCGTCTCCCGGGGACCTCTCAGGTCCCGCATGCGGCGGGAGTCATCCCGTGAGAGCGAGGTTGTGTAGGCGGG
>NZ_JBITGZ010000080.1:0-5372 GCF_044457565.1 Kitasatospora sp. NPDC050543
CACCCCCGCGCCCCGGGAAGCCGGACAACCAGGCCGGCGGCCGATGTCAACGCAGCAGCCGTAGCAGCAGGGCCGCCCCTGCAGCATTCCTCACCTCGCGATCCCTGTCCCCCGTGCTCCGGACTCTGCCGACCTCCTTGTCCCGGGCGTCGTAGACCTGACCGCCGCTCCACACTCTGCCGACCTGCCCGTCCCGGGCGTCGTACACCCAGCCGTCACTCCGGACGCTCCCCACCCGCCTGTCCCGGGCGTCGTAGACCGAGCCGTCACTCCACACTCTGCCGACCTGCCCGTCCCGGGCGTTGTAGACCCAACCGCCGCTCCGGACGCTGCCCACCCGCTTGCCTTGGGCGTTGTGAAGGTCACTCACTTCCGGCTGCCCCAGCAGAACTCGCAGTGAGGTTTCAGTCTCAGTGGCTCGCGCCGAAGGACACAAGGTCACCGCTTCCGACGCCCGGTCCCGTGGCATCGTCGGCCTGGCGACCAGCGGCACGGGCACCCAGCCCCCGGCGGGGACCAGGACGAGCGGGAACAGCAGGAGCTCACCCCACCCCCCGGGCACACGGGGCACCCGGCGACCAGGCCGAGCAGCCGGACGAGGGAACAGGAGAAGAGCAGGCCGAGCAGGGGCTCGGCCCCGACAGCGACCAGGGCAAGCGGCGATCACAAGGCGGTGTCCCGGACGATCAGCACCTGCCGCTCGACCCGTCCCTTGCCCTGGGGCCGGTAGGCGGCCAGCACGTCGATGTCGAAGTCGTAGTGGCCGGCGAAGCCGACCGCCTCCGGATGCAGCGGGACCGCTTCGCCGGGGGCGACGTGCCGTCGGACGACGGTCTTGGTGCGGTCGTAGACGATCGTCATCGGCGCCGCGCCGAAGTGGGCGAACCCGCCGGTGGCAGTTAAGAACGTCTGCAGGTCCTGGCTGGTGGTGAAGCAGCAGAACGGGTCACGCGAAGTACGACAGCGTCATGTGGAAGAGAGCGCCCCCTCGGCGTGTCGGGGAATGTCGTCTCATTCGGATTCTGCCGGACGTACGGGGCCAGGCAAGATCCGGAAGAGACGTCCTGGGCTCGCCCTACGACGTGGGTGCCTTCGGCAGGGCGTCGTGCAGCCGGTCGAGGAGCGCCCGGGCCGCCGGGTTTGCGGGCCCGGCGGCCGGCCAGGCGAGGACGATACGGGCACGGATCCGGGGCCGGACGATCGGCAGGGTGTGCAGGGGGGCGGCCATGCCCGGCGTCTCCTCGTCGATGGGCATGACGGCGACACCCAGGCCCCGGACGGCGAGCTGGGCGAGCACGTGGGGGGCCGCCGCCTCGAAGGCGACCCGGGGCCCGAACCCGGCCTGCGCGCAGGCGCGTTCGAGCGCTGCCCGGACTCCGGTGCCCTGCGGCAGGCAGATCAGCGGGCGGTCCCGCAGATCCGTCAGGGGGACGTCGGTGCGGTCGGCGTCGGCGAGGAGCGGATCGCCGGCTGCGACAGCGACGCCGAGCGGAGCGTCGATGACCGTCCGGTAGGACAGGCCGGGCGGAGGTTCTTCGCCAGGGGGTCCGAGGAGAGCGATGTCGATCTCACCCGCCAGGAGCGCGGCCTGCATCCGATCCGAGGCGTCCTCGGTCAGTGCGATCTCCAGGCCGGGGTGGGCGTCGTGGAAGTCCGCGAGGAATGAGGCGACGTCGAAGGCGTGCCCGGTGGCGCCGGGGACCAGTCCGAGCGTGACCCGGCCGCGCAGCAGTCCGGCGTGCTCGTCCACCGCGTGCCGCACCGCGTCCGCAGCCGCCAACGCCGCTCGCGCATAGGGCAGGACGGCCCGGCCCACCTCGGTCGGCGTCACCGACCGGCTGGACCGCTCGAGCAGGGGCTGCCCGAGCTCCTTCTCGAGCTGGCGGATCTGGGCGCTGAGCCCCGGCTGGGTCAGGTGCAGTCGGGCAGCGGCGCGGGTGAAGCCACCCTCCTCGACGACGGTGACGAAGTAGCGCAGCTGGCGAAGCTCCATAACCGTTGATTCTAGATCGCAGCACATCCATCTATTGGACATGCGGTTCGGCCGGACCGCAGAGTTGATCACATGGAGAATGCGATATCTCGAAGGCGCAGGAACGCCAAGGTCAGGGCCATGATCGCGGCGGAACGCCGGGATCTGGCCGATCTGCTCGACCGCCTGAGGCCCGCCCAGTGGGACGAGCCGAGTCTCTGCGCGGGATGGCGGGTCCGTGAGGTCACAGCCCACATGTCGATGGGGTTCCGGCTCTCCCTGCCCGCGACGATGGGCGAGTTGGCCAGGGCCCGGGGAAGCCTGCACCGCATGACCGACCGCGTCGCACGCCGGGACGCGGCCGCCCATTCCGCCGTCGAACTCGCCGCGTTCCTGCGGGAGAACGCCCACCACCCCTGGACTCCGCCGGTCGGTGGACTCCAGGCCGCGCTCGGCCACGACGTGGTCCATGGCCTGGACATCACGGTCGCCCTCGGCCTGGACCGGCGTGTCCCCGAAGACCGGCTGCGGGTACTGCTCGAAGGGATCCGGCCCAGCGGCCTGAGGTTCTTCGGCGCCGACGTCGGCGGCGTGCGGCTGTGCGCCGAGGACATGGACTGGTCGTACGGATCAGGCTCCCCCGTGTACGGCGCCGCCCAGGACCTCCTCCTGCTCGCCTTCGGCCGCAGGCTTCCGCCCGGCCGGCTCCGAGGCGAGGCGAGAAGCCGCTTCACCGCAGTCTGAACGCAGACACCGCTCGCGCCCCCAAGGGAGAAGCATTCATGCGCACCCGACTCCTCCAGGGACTGTCCCTGTTCTCCACCGGCCTGCTTGCCGGCGCCTTCGGCTACGGAGCCGCGAACCTCGTCCCGACCTTCAACGCCGTGCCACTCGAGATGAGACTCGACTTCCATGCCGAACTGATGAAGATGAACGGGATCACGGTGCAGGGTGCCATGGCGGTCTCCGCTCTCAGCTCCCTCGCCCTGGCCGCCCTCATGCGCGGCAGGCCGCGAATCCTCGCGACTGCGGCGGGGCTCCTGACCGTCGCGTCCTTCCTGATCACCCGGTTCGGGAACGTCCCGATCAACGGCCTCATCAAGCAGTGGGCCGCCACCGCAGCACCAGCCGACCATGCGGGCATCCTGCGCCGCTGGGAACTGTTCAACGACGCCCGTACCCTCGCCGCCGCGGTGGCGTTCGCCCTCCTCACCGTCCTCGCCCTGCGGGAGACCAATCCATCCCCGACGGAAGACAAGCCGCAGGAACCGGCCTGATCTCGCGGCCAGCGCGGCGCTGTCCGTCGGGCGGAGCCAGGGCCCGCTCAGTGCCGGGAACCGGAAAGCTGATCGGGCTCCACGCACCACACAACGAACGTCCTACGGCAAGCATCCTCGCGCTCCCGGATCCCAAGGACATCTCCCCGTGGCACAGGGCGCTCTCGTCGATCGGCGACAGGTGCTCTCACAATTCACCTACAAGGCCAGCTTGTTGAAGGTCTGACGCTCCGAAGCAGCAGAAGCGATGCCGGTTGAGGGGTTCTGATCGAACGGGAGTCCCGATCGGGTGACTGTGGCGGGAGCCGTGCACAAGAGCAGGGCCTCTTGGTAGCGCGAAGGGTGTCTACGCCAACAAGCTGTCCAGGAGTCTCAATGACCGAGTCAAGCCGCCTGGGTGACCGGATCGGCCCAAGCGCCCGCCCGGCGGGGCGCAGGCCCCGGCGCGGCCCCGGCCAGCAACCCGTCTCCGCCGAACTGATCGGCCTCTTCCTCGAACCCCGGGCCCGGATCGCAGACGCCGCCCGGCCACCGTAGTGCCCCGGGTGGTCGCCGGGCCGACTCGCCCGGGGCAGAAGGAACGCGGGGAGGGTGTGGTCCAGGGGACTGCGGTGAGCATCCACCGTCTCACAGCAGTCCGGGAGCCGCCCTGGTGCATCTCCGGACCGCACAGCCCGCCGGCCGCAGGTGTGAGCGTCCGGCCCGCCCGGCTCCTCCGGTCTCCGGTGCGTTCACGGCCCGCCCGGCCCGGGGACCTCGTCGGCCACCGTCCTGCCTCCGCCACCGTCGCTCCCGCCACCGGAGGGGGGTCGAAGTAGAACCCGGGCACCGGCGTCGAGTACAGGACCAGCTCGACGAGCCTCGCGTAAGCCGCCTCGTCCAGGACCAGCACCGGCCGCCGCTCCAGTTCGGTGCCCACCGCACGCAGCAGTCGGCGTCCCCGCCGCGAGGTCCGGTCAAAACGCTCCGGGGTGGCAAGCGCGACGCCCCCGCCCAGCGCGAGCAGCCCGGCGAAGACCCCGAACGCGAGCAGCGAGGAGGTCGTCATCAGGGTGAGCTGGGCCACCACGGCGGTGCCCAGCATGACGCAGAGGGAGACGTTGACCGGGAGGTCGCTGTCGCTGCGGGTGACCAGGCCGGCCACCTCCAGTCCCCGCTCCACCGCCCGCACCTCCTCCAGCCCCGCAGCCAACGCGCGCAGCTCGGACGGCAGGTTGGCCGTGCCGGGCTCCAGAGCCGCCAGGACCGCCGCCTGGACGGCGTCCGGACTCCACACACCGGGGGCGACCTCCAGTCGGCCTCTCCCGTCCGGTCGCAGCACGCCGCTGAGCACCATGCCCGACACCACCGCCACGGCCAGCCGGTCGCGGTGGAGCCGCCACGCGCGCAGCGCCGCGACCTCATAGACCGTCAGCCGGGCACCCTTGGCCCTCGGGGCGGCGACCCGGGGGTGTTCGGCCCAGATCCGGAAGCCCGCCCGATAGGCCACCATGGCGAACACCAGCACCGCACATCCCGCCAGGAAGACAGCCACCCACCCCACCCCTCCCCGTGTACCGACCGGCCCCATCGTGGCCCGCACCGGGGCCACCGGGCAACGCCCGGCACCACGCTGGGACCAGTCACACCGCCAGGACGGTGACCAGGACCAGGCCGCGCGGCGGCGTGCTGCGTCACTATGAAGACCCGGTACGGCAGGACGGGACGGGACGCCCAACCCGGACGGCAGGCTGACGCAAGCCCAGCCGGGACCGAACCACCGACCCGGCCCGGACAGCAGACGGAACCCCCGGACCGGGACCGAAACAGCCAGGGCCAGCCAGGGACAGCCAGGGACAGCCAGGAACGGACCACCACACCCCCACCCACAGCTCCCCTCCTGGCGGCCGACCCCCAACCAACCACGTGCGGCCGCCGCCAGGCGGGCGCGAAGAAGAGGCACTGCGCAGCGACGCGCCCTACACCGACCAGCACCCCACCCACTCACTCGCTCACACATTAAGCCAGGGCTCAGGAAGGTATGTCGGGCCGGTGAGAACAGCCAAGCAGGTCTCTGACCAGCAACCACAGCCGGATCGCCCGAATGGGCCCGGACCCGGACGCTGAACGCCTAGCATGCACCA
>NZ_JBITGZ010000081.1:0-4048 GCF_044457565.1 Kitasatospora sp. NPDC050543
AGGTGAAGCGCCTGACCGCGCGGGGCTGGCTGGCCGAGGAACGCCCGGGGATGTTCAGCGTGCTCGCCGGGCGAGCCGGCGGCTCATAACGATGCTCATCGACCAGCGGATCACCGCCTCGGAGGTGCCGGTGCGGGTCTCGTAGTCGCGGGCCAGGCGGCGTGAGTGCATCAGCCATGCGAACGTCCGTTCCACCAGCCACCTTCTGGGCAGCACCACGAAGCCCGTGGCGTCGTCGGTGCGTCTGACCACCGTCAGCGCGATCCGCAGGACATCGCGGGCGAGGTCGACCAGGCGTCCGGTGTAGCCGCCGTCGGCCCACACCAGCGAGATGCGCCAGTGCCGCTCACGCAGCCGCCGGTTCTTCCCATGCTCTGCCTCAGGTTCAACTTCCTTATCTCGCTGCGGAATTCGCCACTCGTGTACTCGCTCCCGCGGTCGGTGTGCATGATGCAGCCGGGCTGCAGACCGCCGCGGCCGGCGGCCATGCGCAGGGCATCGGTGACCAGCTCGGCCCGGTGGTGGTCGGCCATCGCGTACCCGATCACCTCGCGGGTCGCCAGGTCGATGACCGTCGCCAGATACCACCAGCCCTCGATCGTCGGCAGATAGGTGATGTCGCCGACCAGCTTCGTGCCGGCCCGAGCGGCGGTGAAGTCGCGGCCGACCAGGTCCGGAGCCGGGGCAGCCTTGACATCCTGCCTGGTCAGGTGACGGCGCCGACGGCGGGTGATGCCGCGGATGTCGCGCTCGCGCATGATCCGCTCGACCCTCTTCCGGTTGACCGCATGGCCGCCCCGCCGCAACTCGGCATGCACGCGCGGGGCACCGTAGGCGCCCCGGGAGCCGGCATGGATCTCTCGGATCCTCCCCGCCAACTCGTCCTCAGCGCGTTGCCGTTCGGCGATCGCGGGCCGTGACGCGAGCCACGAGTAGTAGGTGGAGCGACCCACGCCCATCACGCGGCACAGCCGTGCGACGCTGTAGCCGTCCGGGTTCGCCCGGTTGGCAGGTGGGCGACCGGGTCGCGGTCGGCTGGTTCGGCGGCAGCTGCGGCCACCGCCGGCGCTGTCGACAGGGCGACTTCATCGTCTGCGAGAGCCTGAAGGTGCCCGGCTGGGCCTACGACGGGGGTACGCCGACGCGGTGATCGCACCGGTGGACGCCCTGGCCCGGATTCCCGACGGGCTGTCGGCGGCCGAGGCGGCCCCGCTGGGCTGCGCGGGCGTCACGACGTTCAACGGACTGCGGCGCAGCTCCGCCAAGCCGGGCGATCTGGTCGCGGTGCTGGGCATCGGCGGTCTCGGCCACCTGGCGGTGCAGTACGCGGTCGCCATGGGCTTCGAGACCGTGGCCATCGCCCGCGGGGCCGCCAAGGCGGACTTCGCCAAGGAGCTCGGCGCGCACCACTACGTCGACAGCACGGCGGGCGCCGGCGTCGGGAGGCGCTGCAGTCGCTCGGCGGAGCACAGGTGGTCCTGGGAACGGCCGCGAATTCCGAGGCCATCACGGCGACCGTGGACGGTCTGGCCACCCGGGGCGAGCTGGTGGTGATCGGCGCGGACGCCGCATCGCTGGGCATCAGCCCGAACCAGCTGCTCATGAGCGGCAAGATCATCCGCGGCCACCCCTCGGGCACCGCGCAGGACGTGCAGGACACCATGGAGTTCAGCCTGCTCCACGGCATCCGCCCGATGGTCGAGACGGTACCGCTCGAAGGGATCACTGCGGCCTACGACCGGATGCTCGCCGGCGCCGCCCGCTTCCGGATGGTCGTCACCACCGGCTGACCGGCGCGCCCGCGTGCCACGGCCCCACCGGGTTCGCCCGGTAGGGCCGTGGCACGCGGCAGGCGTCGGACGGCCGGTCAGCGCTCCTCCGGACGGCTCGGCTCCTCCCAGCGGGTGTGGAAGACCCCGTCGCGGTCGACCCGCCGGTAGGTGTGCGCGCCGAAGAAGTCCCGCTGCCCCTGGATCAGGGCGGCCGGCAGCCGCTCCGCCCGCAGGCCGTCGTAGTACGCGAGCGCCGTCGCGAAGCCCGGTGCCGGCACGCCCAGCTGCGCCGCCGTCGAGACCACCCGCCGCCAGGCCGCCTGCGCGGACCCGAGCGCCTCCCTGAAGTGGACGTCGGTCAGCAGGGTGGGCAGCGCCCGGTCCTCGTCGTACGCGGCCTTGATCCGGTTAAGGAACCGGGCCCTGATGATGCACCCGCCGCGCCAGATGGCGGCCATCGCGCCGGGGTCGATCTGCCAGGAGTACTCGGCGCTGCCCGCCTGGATCTGGTTGAAGCCCTGGGCGTACGCGACCATCTTGGAGGCGTACAGGGCCTGCTCGACGTCCTCGGCGAAGCGGTCGAAGGCGGCGCTGTCGAGCCAGGTCTCGGTCGGTCCCGGCAGACCGCGGCCCGCCTCGCGCAGGGGCACGCTGCCGGACAGTGAGCGGGCGAAGACTGCCTCCGCGATGCCGCCGACGGGGACACCGAGCTCCAGCGCGGTCTGGACCGTCCAGCGTCCGGTGCCCTTCTGCTCGGCCCGGTCCAGCACGACGTCGACGAAGGGTCGCCCGGTCTCCGGGTCGGTGTGGGCGAGGATGTCCGCGGTGATCTCGATCAGGTAGGACTCCAGCCGCCCTCCGTTCCAGGTGCGGAACACCTCGGCGATCTGGGATGGCTGCATGCCCGCCGCGTGGCGCAGCAGGTCGTACGCCTCGGCGATCAGCTGCATGTCCGCGTACTCGATGCCGTTGTGGACCATCTTGACGAAGTGGCCGGCACCGTCCGGTCCGACGTGCGTGCAGCAGGGCCTGCCGTCGGCCTGGGCCGCGATGTCCTCCAGCAGCGGCCCCAGCAACCGGTACGCCTCCGCTGTGCCGCCCGGCATGATGCTGGGCCCCTCCAGCGCGCCCTGCTCACCGCCGGAGATGCCGCTGCCGACGAAGTGCAGCCCGCGCTCGCGCAGAGCGGACTCCCGACGTCGGGTGTCGAGGAAATGGGCGTTCCCGCCGTCGACCAGCACGTCGCCCTCGTCGAGCAGCGGGACGAGCTCGTCGATGACCGTGTCGGTCGGATCACCCGCCTTGACCATGATGACGATCATGCGTGGGCGTTCGATCGCCGCGACGAAAGCCTCCGGCGACTCGGCCGGGACGAACTCGCCTTCGTGGCCGAACTCCTCCAGCAAGGCGTTGGTCCTGGCCTGCGTGCGGTTGTGCACGGCGACGCGGTAGCCGTGGCGGGCGAAGTTCCTGGCCAGGTTGCGGCCCATCACGGCCAGTCCGGTGACGCCGATCCGGGCCTTCGGCTGCTCGGTCATGAGACTCTCCTACTCGGCGAACAGCGAGAGGACCTCGTCCTCGGGGACCTCCAGGTACGTCTCCCCCTCAACCTCGATCGCCGAGCCGGAGAACGTGGCGAAGACGATTCGGTCGCCGACCTTGACGTCCACCGGGTGCGGCTTGCCGCTCTCCAGGGGCCGGCCGGGTCCCACCGCCACCACCTCGCCCGTACGGGTGCCGGCGTCCGCGGCGGGTTCCCCGATCGGCCTGACGACCAGGCGATCGTGCTCCGGGTGGAAGTCGGACATGGGGTGCTCCTCTGAACTGGGCGGTACGGGTGCAAACAGGGGGACCGGCGGAACCGGGCGACGGAGGCACGGACGAAGCGGTCCACATTCGATTCTGCCGGGGTTCCCGGATCCTGCACGGTATGACCACAGGCCGTCGGCCTCATGGAGTCGGGGCCACCCGGCTGCCCGACGCCTCGCCCGCCGAAGTGCGGCTCCGCAGGATCGCACGGTGGCGCGTCCGCGACGGCACCGACCACGCCAGCCACAAGGAACAGGGCAGCAGGATCCGCCGCTACATCATCTGGCGGAACAAGCACGCCGCCGATCAGCGGGCGACGCGAAGTCGTCACCAGGGCCAACGTTGCCTGATGCGGCACTAAAAGCTGTCCCGTAAGAAGCCGTTGTCGTACCGATGGTGGGACGTGTCGATCGAACGGGAGTCTCGTTCGGGTGATCGTCGGCCGGTCGGCGCATGGGGGTAGGGCC
>NZ_JBITGZ010000082.1:0-3992 GCF_044457565.1 Kitasatospora sp. NPDC050543
CCACCACTGTGTGGGACACCCCGGGGGTGTTGTCCACGAAATTGGTGATCAGCCAGTTCAGGTTCTGTGCGGCCTGGCTCATCTGACTCAACTCATCGCTCCTGGTGGTTCGAGCCGCCGAAGAGATCGGTGCTGCGGTTGTGCTGTCCGTTGCCGGACCGGTCTGCCTGGTCGGGGTCGATCCGGAAGCTTCCGGTCGCACCGGAACCGCCGGTCGCACTGCGCCCCTGCTCGACGCCGCGGCGCAGGTTGGTGAGTCGGCCGCGGACCTCCTCGGGGGTGCGGGAGACCTGCGGTCCGTCCTGCGGGGTCGGCTTGGCGTTGCCGGCCACCAGGTTCTGCTTGGGCACGCGGCGCGGCAGCCCGGAGGGCGTCACACCGCCGGCGGCCGGCTCGCGCAGCTGCTCGGCGCGCTGCCAGTTGCCGTCGTTGGGCGACTGCCAGTCCGCGGAGGGCTGGCCGGTCGGGCCGGTCGGGCCGTAGCCGCCGAGCGCCGACACCTCGTGGCCGCGCGACTCGGCGTCGCCCGAGGAGGTGTCCTTGGCGCCGGTGAACCAGTTCGGGGTCTCACCGGTGTCCTGGGCGCCGATCGGGCGGGTGCCCATGCCCGCGGACCCGCCGCCGGCCAGCTGCTGGCCGGGGCGGCGCTGGGGCAGCCCGGAGGCCAGCGTGTTGCTCTCGGCGGGCGGCAGCGCGGCGGGCTCGGCGCCGTACGGGTGGCCGGCCGGGGTCTCCTCGCGGGCCGGGAGGCCATTGTCGCGGTAGGAGCCGTCCTGGTAGCCGTCGTAGCTCTGGCCGCCGTACTGGTCGTCCTGGTAGCCGTACTGGCCGTCCTGGTAACCCTGGCCGTCGTACTGCTGGCCGTTGTACTGGTCGTCCTGGTAGCCCTGGCCGTCGTAGCCCTGCGGGCCGTACGGCTGCTGGTACTGGCCGTACTGGTCGTCCTGGTAGCCGTACTGCTCCTGGCCCTGGGCGGGCCGGCCGTACGGGTCCTGGTCGCCGTACTGGCCGCCCTGGTAGGACTCCTCGCCGTACTGGCCGTCCTGGTAGCCGTCGCCGGCCTCGCCGTCGCTCTGCTGGGCGTCCGCGGCCGGGCCGGCCTCCAGCGCGGCGAGCCGGCGCTGCTGGTCCAGCCGCTGGGAGCGCTGCACGGACTCCAGCGCGGGGCTGAAGCCGCTGTTGCCGGTGTTGCCGGTCAGGTGGTCGTCGAAGCCGAGCTCGGCGGCGCTGCGCGCCCGGCCCTGGCCGTCGGCGGCCCAGGCGGACTGGGGCTCCTGGTCGGGGAAGATCCGGGAGACGGTGAACTGCTCCTCCGGCTCCGGTATGGAGGCCAGCTGGGTCAGTGCCTGCGGGAGCATCACCAGCGAGGTGGTGCCGGCCGACTCGCCGGAGGGGCGCAGCTGGACGCGGATGTCGTGTCGCTGGGACAGCCGGCCGACCACGAACAGGCCCATGCGGCGGGAGATGGTGGCGTCGACGGTCGGCGGCTCGGCCAGCTTCTCGTTGATCTCGGCGAAGTCCTCGGCGGTGAGGCCGATGCCCTTGTCGTGGATCTCGACCAGCACTCGGCCGTCCGGCAGGCGGGTGGCGTTGACCAGCACCCGGGTCTGCGGGCTGGAGAACGAGGTGGCGTTCTCCAGCAGCTCGGCGAGGAGGTGGACGAGGTCGGTCACGGCCGCGCCGATGACCTCGGCCTCGGGGATGCCGGAGAGCTCGACGCGCTCGTACTGCTCCACCTCGGAGGCGGCGGCGCGCAGCACGTCGACCAGCGGCACGGGGGTGTTCCAGCGGCGGCCGGCCTCCTCGCCCGCGAGGACGAGCAGGTTCTCACCGTTGCGGCGCATACGGGTCGCGAGGTGGTCCAGCTTGAAGAGGTTCTCCAGCTGGTCCGGGTCGGCCTCGTTGTTCTCCAGGTCGGTGATCAGCGCCAGCTGGCGCTGGATGAGGCCCTGGCTGCGGCGCGACAGGTTGGTGAAGATCGCGTTGACGTTCCCTCGCAGCAGTGCCTGCTCGGCGGCCAGCGAGACCGCCTGCCGGTGCACCTGGTCGAAGGCCCGGGCGACCTCACCGATCTCGTCCTTGCCCCAGAGCGGGATCTGGGAGACGGAGGTGTCCACCCGGTCGGGGTCGGTCTTGGAGAGCTTCTCGACCAGGTCCGGGAGACGGTGGTTGGCGATCTCCAGCGCGGCGCTGTTCAGGGTGCGCATACCGAGGATCATCGAGCGGGCGATGAAGCCGGTGAGCAGACCGGCCAGGGCCAGCGCGGCGATCACGATGACGGAGTTGAGGATGGCGTCGGTCTGGGCGCGCGACTTGAGCTCCGCCGCGTCGCCGACGACCTGGTCGAGCAGGGTGGTCTCGGTGGTCCGCAGCGCGTTCATGCTGGAGGCGGTGGCCTGCAGCCAGTTGTCCTTGTTGAGGCCCGACTCCTCGGCCTCCCTGGCGGCGGCGTCGGCGACGGCCTTGCCCTTGCTGAAGCCCTCGGCGGCGGCCTGGCTGTAGGCCATCCCGATGTTCATCAGGCCCTGCATGGTGGGCGGGGTGCCGTTGGGCATCTTGAACGCGCCGTGCTGGTCGGCGTTGGCCTGGGCGACCAGGGCGTCCGAGAAGACCTTGGCGTCCTCGGGGGCGCTGCCGGTGGTGAACTCGGCGACCGCGGTCTGCTCCAGCTTGGCCGACACCAGCAGCTGCTGGATCAGGTCGGTGTTCTCGAAGCGGGTCGTGGCGCCGACCTTGACGCCGACGAGCAGGCTGAGCATCAGCGAACGCTGGGTGGAGGCGGAGGCCTTGCCCAGCGAGATGGCGTAGATGGCGCGGCCCTTGCTGGTGACGCTGGAGCTGCCGAAGCCGACCGAGTTGTCGTAGGCCAGCAGCGGGGCGAGGATCACCGAGTACGCGGAGGGCGTGGCGCTGGCGAACAGCTCCGGCTTGTAGGCGTTGTCGCGCAGGTGCGGCAGCACGCGCATCAGGCTCTGGACGGCGTCGTTGCGGTGCTGGAGCAGCGGGTCGTCGGGGATCCTGGAGTAGGCGGCCTGGTATCCCTTCAGCGCCTCGTCGGTCTTGCCGCGCCAGTTGGCGACGTCGTTGTTCGGATCCTGCTTGGTCATCAGCGGGATCAGCGTGAAGTCGCGCTCCTTCTCGAGCGCGTCCGCGAGCGCGGTGGCCGCGCGGGCCAGCTCGGCGGTCTTCTCGGCGCGGTCGGCCTTGACGTAGTCGTCGAAGGACGAGTTGACGCGCAGGCCGCCGAAGACCAGGCCGATGATGACCGGGATCAGCAGGATGGCCACCAGGCGGGTGGGCACACGCCAGTTCCGCGGGGCGAGGAAGTCGTACTTCCCGTTCGAGGCCTTGCCGGGTATGGGCGCCGGCTTGGCGCCTGGCTTGGCTCCGGAGGGTGCGCCGCCGGGCGGTGTGGTGGGCCCGCCGAGGGCGGCGGTGGGCCGTTCCTCGGTGGGTGTGAACGCGGAGAAACCTGCCGCGTCCTTGGCGCTACCGTTCGGCTCGCTGTGGCGGGGCTCGGAGCGCCGCTGCGGGGTGACTGGCTGCTTACGCCTCACTCGACAACAACCTCTCGGCCGACTGGCGGCCATGGATCAATTCAGCGCTACCCCGGCAGTCAGCTCGCTGCGGGCTGGAACTGCCGAACACGACTATGGGGTTGCTGGAATTTCAACACGTGCAGGGATTGGGGACAAACAGCTCTTGGTGAGCATCCGGAGCGGAGCAATCCGGACATTTAGCGACAGTCTGGGGTGAAACTAAGGCTTGGTGGCGCTATGTGACGCTGATCGACTACAGATCGTCACAGTCGATCACCAAATGCCTACCGAACTGTTATGTGCCGCTTATGAGCGGTTGTGCCGATGCCCGCCCTGCTCCCCCGGGGGGTGCATGGACGGGCATCGGGTCAGCGCAGTCGGGCGAGGAGTGCGTGTTCGACGAGGGTGATGAGGGCGCTTTTGGCGCTGTCGCGGCGTCGGGCGTCGAGGGCG
>NZ_JBITGZ010000083.1:0-3586 GCF_044457565.1 Kitasatospora sp. NPDC050543
TGGCGGGCTGTTCGAAGAAGAGTGAGGTGGCGTCGTCGGATGCCGTGTTGGTGAATGCCTCCGACAGTGCGTGTGAGGTGTCGCGGACCTCGTTCCCGGCGGGGAATGTGAAGATCGAGGTCACCAACAAGGGTTCGAAGGCGACCGAGGTGTACGTCTACGGGGCGGGCGACCGGATCGTGACGGAGCGGGAGAACATCGGGCCGGGGACGAAGGCGACGATCGCGGCGGAGATCAAGGCGGGCGAGTACGAGGTCGCGTGCAAGCCGGGGATGGTCGGTGACGGGATCCGGCAGAAGGTCACCGTGACGGGTGACGGTGGTGCGGTGGTGAAGGCGGATCCGCGTCTGGATGCGGCGGTGGCGTCGTACCGGGGTTACGCGCAGGAGCAGGCGGATGCGACGATCCCGGTGGTGGAGCGGTTCGCGGCGGCGGTGAGGGCGGGGGATCTGGAGGGCGCGAAGGCGCTGTTCGCGCCGTCGCGGGTGGGCTGGGAGCGGACGGAGCCGGTGGCGGAGAGCTTCGGTGACGTGGATCCGAGGACCGACACCCGTGAGGACGCTCTGGAGGCGGGTCAGGAGTGGACGGGCTGGCACAGGCTGGAGAAGTCGCTGTGGGCGGACGCCCGGATCGGTGATGAGGAGATGAAGCTCGCCGATCAGCTGGTGGCGGATCTGAAGGACTGGCAGAAGAAGATCCCGCAGGCGGAGATCACCCCGACCAGCATGGCCAACGGCGCGAAGGAGCTGCTGGACGAGGTCGCGGTGAACAAGATCACCGGTGAGGAGGACCGCTACTCCCACACGGATCTGTCGGACTTCGCGGCGAACGTCGAGGGTGCGAAGAAGGCGTACGAGCTGTTGAAGCCGGTGGCGGCGGAGAAGGACGCGGAGCTGGCGACGACGCTGGACGGCGAGTTCGCGGGGATCCAGGCGCTGCTGGCGAAGTACAAGCAGGGTGAGGTGTTCACCTCCTACGACAAGGTCGCCGACGGGGAGCGCAAGGCGTTCTCGGACGCGGTGAACTCGCTGGGTGAGCCGCTGTCCAAGCTCGCCGCCGCCGTCACCACCAAGTAGCCCGCACCTCGTACCACCTCTCGACCACAATCCCCCACCCCCCGCCGTGGCGGCCTGAGCGGCCGCCACGGCATCTTGATCAGCACAGAAAGGGCCGCCCCTCATGGACTCGAACGAGCCGGTTTCGAACGAGCCGATGGTCACCCCGTCGTCCGTGTCGCCCGAGCAGGCCGGCCCCGGCCCTGGTGCGGGGGCGTTCTCCCGGCGGGCGGTGATCGGCTGGGCGGGTGCGGGGGTGGCGCTGGGTGCGGCCGCGGTGGGTTCGGTTGCCGGTGCGACCTTGCGGGACGGGTCGTCGGCCGGTGCGGCGCAGGTGGATTCCGGTGGGGGTGTGCCGTTCTACGGGGAGCATCAGGCGGGTATCGCGACGCCGGTGCAGGATCGGTTGCACTTCGCGGCGTTCGACGTCTCCACCACGAGTCGGGAGGCGTTGGTGCGGATGTTGAAGGAGTGGACGAGGGCGGCGGCGGCGATGACCGGGGGCCGGGAGATCGGTACCGGTGCGGCGACGGGGCTGGCGCAGGCGCCGCCGGATGACACGGGTGAGGCGCTGGGTCTGCCCGCCTCGCGCCTGACGTTGACGATCGGGTTCGGGCCGGGGCTGTTCGAGAAGGACGGGGTGGACCGGTTCGGGTTGCGGGCCAGGCGGCCGGAGGCGCTGGTGGATCTGCCGGCGTTCGCGCACGACCGGCTGGATCCGGCGCGCAGTGGTGG
The DNA here is from genome assembly GCF_044457565.1 of Kitasatospora sp. NPDC050543. NCBI lineage: Bacteria > Bacillati > Actinomycetota > Actinomycetes > Kitasatosporales > Streptomycetaceae > Kitasatospora > Kitasatospora sp. NPDC050543. The sequence continues at coordinate 1,791 of NZ_JBITGZ010000083.1, forward strand.
GGACATCTGTGTGCAGGCGTGCGCGGATGACCCGCAGGTGGCGGTGCACGCGATCCGTAACCTGGCGCGGATCGGGATGGGGGTGGTGAACGTCCGGTGGTCGCAGTTGGGGTTCGGGAAGACGTCGTCGACGACGCCGGACGCGCAGACGCCGCGGAACCTGATGGGGTTCAAGGACGGGACGCACAACATCGCGGGGACCGATGGTGCGGCGCTGGCGGAGCATGTGTGGGCGGCGTCGGGGGACGGTCCGGAGTGGATGACGGGCGGCTCGTACCTGGTGGCGCGTCGGATCCGGATGCACATCGAGACGTGGGACCGTACGCCGTTGAAGGAGCAGGAGGACATCTTCGGGCGGACGAAGGGGGAGGGTGCGCCGTTCGGGAAGGCGAGGGAGCGGGACACTCCGGATCTGGCGGCGATGCCGGAGGGTTCGCATGTGCGGCTGGCGCATCCGGATTCCAATGACGGGTTGATGATCCTGCGGCGGGGGTTCTCGTTCACGGACGGCACGGATGGTCTGGGGCGGCTGGACGCGGGCCTGTTCTTCCTGGCGTACCAGCGGGACACGCGGAAGGCGTTCGTGCCGTTGCAGCGGCGGCTGGCGGGTTCGGACCTGCTGAACGAGTACATCCAGCATGTGGGGTCGGCGCATTTCGCGTGTCCGGCGGGTGTGCGCAAGCCCGGTGAGTGGTGGGGGCAGGCCCTGTTCGGCTGAGCCCTTCGTGGTGCGGCCTGTCTCTCGCGGGTCCGTTCCCGCACGTCTGCACGTCTGCACGTCTGCGCGTCTGCATGTCTGCATGTCTGTTCCGTCCCCGATCCCCCGGGAGAGTGTCCTGTGTTCGGCAACTATCTGATCGGTCTGCGTGAGGGCCTTGAGGCCAGTCTCGTGGTGTGCATTCTGATCGCGTATCTGGTGAAGACGGGTCGGCGGGATCGGTTGGCGCCGGTGTGGTTGGGGATCGGTGGCGCGGTCGCGGTGTCGATGGCGTTCGGTGCGGTGTTGCAGTTCGGGTCGTCGCAGTTGACGTTCGAGGCGCAGGAGGCGCTGGGCGGGTCGCTGTCGGTGGTCGCGGTGGGGCTGGTGACGTGGATGGTGTTCTGGATGCGTCGTACCGCGCGTCATCTGAGGGCGGAGTTGCACGGGAAGCTGGACGCGGCGTTGGCGATGGGGACGTTCGCGTTGGTGACGACGGCGTTCCTGGCGGTGGGCCGGGAGGGGCTGGAGACGGCGTTGTTCATCTGGTCGGCGGTGCAGGCGACCAGTGACGGGGTGCGGCCGTTGGTGGGGGCGTTGCTGGGGTTGCTGACGTCGGTGGTGCTGGGGTGGATGTTCTACCGGGGGGCGTTGCGGATCAATCTGGCGCGGTTCTTCACCTGGACGGGAGCGATGCTGGTGGTGGTCGCGGCGGGGGTGCTGGCGTACGGGGTGCACGACCTTCAGGAGGCGGGCTGGCTGGGGGGTCTGCACGATCAGCTGTTCGACATCAGCTCGACGATCCCCAAGGACAGCTGGTACGGGACGCTGCTCAAGGGCGTGCTGAACTTCCAGCCCGACCCGACGAAGCTCCAGGCGGGCGTCTGGGCGGTGTACCTGGTTCCGACGCTGCTGTTCTTCTTCGGTGTCCTGGGCCCCCGCACCACCCAGCCCACCACACCCACCACACCCGCCGCGACGGCGGCCGGGCCGGCCGCCGCGGAGAAGCCCGCCGGCTGACCACGGCACACCACAACACCACAGCGCGCACCGCTCGCCCCGTCCGGCACCCGCCGGACGGGGCGAGCCACATCCGGGC
>NZ_JBITGZ010000084.1:0-3281 GCF_044457565.1 Kitasatospora sp. NPDC050543
GTCAGAGGATCGACGTTCTGGCCGCCTGCGAGAGCGCCGCGGCGGTGCGGCGCTCTCGCAGGCGGCCGACGGATCCAGGCCTTGGACCACTGTCAGTGGCTGTTGTCTTTCCGGGCTTGAGGGCTGCGTTTCCGCTGTTCAGGCATGGGGTCGGCGGTCTCGGGGAGTGGTGACGTGTCGTGTCGTCGCTCTGGTGGAGGTCGGGGATGCCGTCGGTCGTGGGGCTGCTGGAAGAGCGTGAGCTGACCGCTCGCCGTCGTGTGGACGCGCTGCGGGAGGAGGCGGACCGTATCCAGGCCGAGCTGGTCGTGGCCGAGCGGGAGTGGAACGAGTGGATCATCGCCCGTTCACGCGTCGGCGAGGTGCTGTCCCCGGGCGAAGGCGACGTCGCCGGCCCGGATGCCGCCGAGGAGCCGTCGGATTGCGGTGAACCGCCGGCAGTGTGTGCATCTTCGGAGGCGGCGAAGCCGAAATCGGTGGTGCCGATGTGGCGTGCGGGCCTGGCCTGGTCGGCACTGTCGACGGATTACCAGCGCATCGTGCAGGCTCTCGCGGACCGCAACCGTCTCGGTAAAGGTCCGCTGACGTGCCAGGAGATGGCCGGCTGCTTCGGCCTGGACCCGGTGCCCGCGAAGATCGAGGCGTTGCGGTCGAAGGCGAAGCGGCTGACAGCGCGCGGGTGGCTGGCCGAGCCGGCGCCGGGCCGGTTCACGCTCGCGAAGGCCGTGGCCGGACCAGGCGGCGGGTCATGAGCAGGGTCATCGACCAGTAGACCATCGCCTCCGCGCTGCCGGTGGATCGCTCGAAGTCCCGCACGAGGCGGCGGCTTCGCATCAGGTGGGCGAAGAACCGCTCCACGATCCACCGCTTGGGCAGCACGACGAAGCCGCGCATGTCGTCACTGCGCTTGACGATCGCCAGGACCAGGGCGAGGGCGGCCAGGCAGTGCTCGACGAGGCTGCCGGTGTAGCCGCCGTCGGCCCAGACCAGGGCCAGCAGGTGGTGCGCGGCGGCGACCTGGGCGAACAGGACGTGGGCGGCGGCGCGGTCGCCGATGTCCGCCGAGGTGACCAGCACGGCCAGCAGCAGGCCGAGGGTGTCGACCACGACGTGCCGTTTGCGCCCGTTGATCAGCTTGCCGCCGTCGAAGCCGCGGCTGTCGGCGCCGACGACGGCGTCCGCCTTGACCGACTGGGAGTCGATCACGCCCGCGCTCGGCTCCGGGTCCCGCCCGGCCTGCTCGCGGACCTTGCGGCGGAGCCGGTCGTGGAACTCGCGGACCAGACCGTGGTCGCGCCAACGGCGGAAGAACGCGTAGACCCGGTCCCACGGCGGGAAGTCGGCCGGCATGGCCCGCCACTTCGTTCCGTTGTCGACCAGGTAGCGGACCGCGTCCAACATCGCGCGGTGGCAGTACGCCTCCGGCTGCCCGCCCCGCCCGCGCAGCCAGCCCGGCACCGGCAGCAGCGGCCTCACCACCGCCCACTCCGCATCGGACATGTCCGACGGATACCGGCGCTCGCGAACCCCGCGGTCGCCGGCGTTCCCGAACCGGTGAGCCAGACAGTCACACGCAAGAGTGGCCGAAGTGGACTCCACCCCGGTGATGCCGTACAAATGCGATAACAGGGCCTCCGTAAGGTGTTGGTCGGCCCGGGAGGGCCGGATGTGGCTGAACAGGGCTTGCCGTTGGTGGCTCTCCAGGAGTGGCCGTCCGGCTCTTCGGGGCGCCCTGACCGCTGATTGAGATCTGCGTCCTGGTCGCTGTTTACGGAGCTGACGGCGGGGTGTTCTTCGGGCCGACGAGTGCTGGTTCGGCGTGGGGAGCATCGGATGACAGAGCGACGGACCCGGATCTGGGTGGGGATCGACGCGGGCAAGGGCCACCACTGGGCGGCTGCCGTGGACGAGTTGGGGTTCCAGGTCTGGTCGAAGAAGATCGACAACGACGAGGCGGCGATCCTGGAAGCGATCGCCGAGGCGCTGGCCATGGCCGAGGCGGTGGACTGGGCGATCGACCTGTCCGGCACCGCGTCCGCGCTGCTGCTGGCCCTGCTCGCCTCGCATGGGCAGAAGCCCGTCTACGTCCCGGGTCGTACGGTGAACCGGATGGCCGGGGCCTACCGGGGCGAGGCGAAGACCGACGCCCGCGATGCGTTCGTGATTGCGGAGACCTCGCGTGTGCGACGGGACTTCGCCGCCGTGGACGTGCCCGCCCAGTTGGTCTCCGATCTCGCGCTGCTGGTCGCCCACCGCGCCGACCTGGTCGCCGACCGGGTGCGGATGGTCAACCGGCTTCGCGACGTGCTGACCGGGATCTTCCCGGCCCTGGAGCGGGCCTTCGACTGGTCCGCCAGCAAGGGTGCTCTCACCTTGCTGACGCACCGGCAGACGCCGGCCGGGATACGTCGGCTCGGCCGCTCGCGGCTGGAGTCGTGGCTACGCAAGCGCGGCGTGCGCTCGGCGGACAAGGTCGCCGCCACCGCGCTGGAGGCCGCCGAGGCCCAGCACACCGTTCTGCCCGGCGAGAGCGTCGCCGCCTCGATCGTCGCCGACCTCGCCACCCAGCTCATCGCGCTGGACGAGCGGATCAGCGGTCTCGACAAGCAGATCAAGGAGACCTTCCACACCCACCCGCAGGCGCACATCATCGAGTCGATGCCGGGCATCGGCCCGATCCTGGGCGCCGAGTTCGTCGTCGCCGCCGGCGACCTGTCCGCCTACGCCGACGCCGGCCGCCTCGCCTCCGCGGCCGGCCTCGTCCCAGTGCCACGCGACTCCGGACGCCGCACCGGCAACCTCCACCGACCCAAGCGCTACAGCCGCCGCCTGCGACGGGTGTTCTACCTGTCCGCGCAGACCAGCGCCATCAAGGACGGCCCCAATCGGGACTACTACCTGAAGAAGCGCAGCGAGGGACTCAAGCACGTGCAAGCCCTGATCGCACTGGCCCGTCGGCGCGTCAGCGTCCTGTGGGCGCTCCTGCGCGACAACCGGGTCTTCACCCCCGATCCGGTCACGCAGACGGCTTGACTCCGTCATTGAGACTCCTGGACCGCTCGTTGGCTTCGACACCATTCGAGCTACCAAGAGGCCCTGCTCTCATGCACGGCTGTCTCCACAGTCACCCGATCGAGACTCCCGTTCGACCGGCACCCCTCAAGATCGGAACGACAACAGCCACTTAGCTTGATCTTTAACCTCGTGCGGCGAGATGGGCTTGGAGTGTGGGTTCGCGTTTGACGGTCTTGCCGACGTCGTGGCGGGGCGCCGGCTTGCGG
>NZ_JBITGZ010000085.1:0-2655 GCF_044457565.1 Kitasatospora sp. NPDC050543
AACGACGCTCCCACGGCTTGTAGGCACACGGTTTCAGGTACTATTTCACTCCGCTCCCGCGGTACTTTTCACCATTCCCTCACGGTACTATCCGCTATCGGTCACCAGGGAATATTTAGGCTTAGCGGGTGGTCCCGCCAGATTCACACGGAATTTCTCGGGCTCCGTGCTACTTGGGAGAAGCTCAAGTGAGCCGCTGATGTTTCGTCTACGGGGGTCTTACCCTCTACGCCGGACCTTTCGCATGTCCTTCGACTACACCAACGGTTTCTGACTCACCCAGCCGCCGGCAGACGACTGAAGAACTTTCCCACGACCCCGTATCGGCAACCCCTGCCGGGTCTCACACCAATACGGTTTAGCCTCATCCGGTTTCGCTCGCCACTACTCCCGGAATCACGGTTGTTTTCTCTTCCTGCGGGTACTGAGATGTTTCACTTCCCCGCGTTCCCTCCACATACCCTATGTGTTCAGGTATGGGTGACAGCCCATGACGACTGCCGGGTTTCCCCATTCGGAAACCCCCGGATCAAAGCCTGGTTGACGGCTCCCCGGGGACTATCGTGGCCTCCCACGTCCTTCATCGGTTCCTGGTGCCAAGGCATCCACCGTGCGCCCTTAAAAACTTGGCCACAGATGCTCGCGTCCACTGTGCAGTTCTCAAACAACGACCAGTCACCCACCTAGACACACCCAACGGCGTGCGGTCAGTGGGACCGGCAGGTTCTGAAGCAACAGCCTTCCGGCCGTTCCCTCAGGACCCAACAACGTGCCCGACACCCAAGCCCCGACCAGGAACCCGTTCCACGCACCGAAGTGCAGTACTAGGAGAGCCTGACAGACCCTGTGTGCCGAATAGTCAACGTTCCACCCATGAGCAACCGTGCGAGACATTCGCTCGCAACCGGCCATGTGCTCCTTAGAAAGGAGGTGATCCAGCCGCACCTTCCGGTACGGCTACCTTGTTACGACTTCGTCCCAATCGCTGGTCCCACCTTCGACGGCTCCTCCCCTTACGGGTTAGGCCACCGGCTTCGGGTGTTACCGACTTTCGTGACGTGACGGGCGGTGTGTACAAGGCCCGGGAACGTATTCACCGCAGCATGCTGATCTGCGATTACTAGCAACTCCAACTTCATGGGGTCGAGTTGCAGACCCCAATCCGAACTGAGGCCGGCTTTTTGGGATTCGCTCCGCCTCGCGGCATCGCAGCCCTTTGTACCGACCATTGTAGCACGTGTGCAGCCCAAGACATAAGGGGCATGATGATTTGACGTCGTCCCCACCTTCCTCCGAGTTGACCCCGGCAGTCTCCTGTGAGTCCCCATCACCCCGAAAGGCATGCTGGCAACACAGAACAAGGGTTGCGCTCGTTGCGGGACTTAACCCAACATCTCACGACACGAGCTGACGACAACCATGCACCACCTGTATACCGACCACAAGGGGGCTGACATCTCTGCCAGTTTCCGGTATATGTCAAGCCTTGGTAAGGTTCTTCGCGTTGCGTCGAATTAAGCCACATGCTCCGCTGCTTGTGCGGGCCCCCGTCAATTCCTTTGAGTTTTAGCCTTGCGGCCGTACTCCCCAGGCGGGGAACTTAATGCGTTAGCTGCGGCACCGACGACGTGGAATGTCGCCAACACCTAGTTCCCAACGTTTACGGCGTGGACTACCAGGGTATCTAATCCTGTTCGCTCCCCACGCTTTCGCTCCTCAGCGTCAGTAATGGCCCAGAGATCCGCCTTCGCCACCGGTGTTCCTCCTGATATCTGCGCATTTCACCGCTACACCAGGAATTCCGATCTCCCCTACCACACTCTAGCCTGCCCGTATCGAATGCAGACCCGGGGTTAAGCCCCGGGCTTTCACATCCGACGCGACAGGCCGCCTACGAGCTCTTTACGCCCAATAATTCCGGACAACGCTCGCACCCTACGTATTACCGCGGCTGCTGGCACGTAGTTAGCCGGTGCTTCTTCTGCAGGTACCGTCACTTGCGCTTCTTCCCTGCTGAAAGAGGTTTACAACCCGAAGGCCGTCATCCCTCACGCGGCGTCGCTGCATCAGGCTTTCGCCCATTGTGCAATATTCCCCACTGCTGCCTCCCGTAGGAGTCTGGGCCGTGTCTCAGTCCCAGTGTGGCCGGTCGCCCTCTCAGGCCGGCTACCCGTCGTCGCCTTGGTAGGCCATTACCCCACCAACAAGCTGATAGGCCGCGGGATCATCCTGCACCGCCGGAGCTTTCCACCCACCCCCATGCGAGGACAGGTCATATCCGGTATTAGACCTCGTTTCCAAGGCTTGTCCCAGAGTGCAGGGCAGATTTCCCACGTGTTACTCACCCGTTCGCCACTGATCCACCCCGAAGGGCTTCACCGTTCGACTTGCATGTGTTAAGCACGCCGCCAGCGTTCGTCCTGAGCCAGGATCAAACTCTCCGTGAATGTCTACCCGTAATCGGGCGAACACCCGCGTTGAGCGGCACGGCAACCAACGGAATAGGTCGGCCCCGCGCACTGCGTCCTCGCTAGTGTTTTGTTACTAAAGGAATCTCCAACCCGGACCGAACGGTCCAGGCCGGGGATGTCAACATATCTGGCGTTGACTTTTGGCACGCTGTTGAGTTCTCAAGGAACGGACACTTCCTTCGAG
>NZ_JBITGZ010000086.1:0-2624 GCF_044457565.1 Kitasatospora sp. NPDC050543
CGACATCTCGAAGCGTGGAGAACGGCCGCCTCTGCTGTCCCGGAAAGAACCACAGATCAGCAGGTCGAGTGACCTGCGAGGTTAAACAACAAGCTTAGCGCCAGCCACGGAAGGCGACCGGAGTCGCTAGATTGAACGCGTTCAAATAGTCTGCCAAGCTAACTCCTGGCTGATCCAGCGCGTGGCCATACGTTGCAGCTCTGTACATCTGGGGGGAAGGGCATGGAACCGGGACGCGGGTTCTCGGCGGCGGCCGACAAGGATGCGCCGCAGGTAGGTGCTAGAAAGGCCCGTTGGATGCATCAGGCCGGCTGGCGAGGTCGGCGGGTCGCGATGGTGCTGGGTTGTCTACTTCTTGGGTGCACCGCGTGTGCGGGTGCCGGGGGCCAGGTCGCCGTGATTGAGCAGGCCGATCTGGTGGGCGACTGGGACAACGCGGCTGGCGCCTGGCTGCACGTGGCGGACGATCACAGTGCGGCCGTGAGTGGCCTCAACCATGCCGTGCCCGACACCAAGTGCCCTGCGACCGTGTCGGACGCTGCATGGCAATTCTGGGTGCGGGACGGAGCTCCGGGCAGCTATACCGCCTCCGATTCGGCGACCAAGGGTGGTTCGTTCACGCTGGCGCTGAAAACGACCACTGCCGACCCCGCCGAGAGGTGTGACGTCGACGTGAAGGTGCGGCGCGATGACCGGGGCTTCAACCTCTGTCTCGTCATGGACCCCGACCAGACCTGTGCGGCCGGGGAGCTCCTACGCAAGGTCGCGGCGCGACCCCAATGAGAACTGCGGTGGTGCAACGCCGTTAGCCTGCGCGTTTCATCCGGGGTCGCGTCCGGATCATGATCGGAAAAGCGAAAGTGCCTTCTGAGCTGCAACGATGAGGCTTGTCTAAGGTCCCAGTCGTACCAGCAGGAAGGCACTTTCTGCGTGCACACTACCCGGTCACGCCCCAAGCTCGTCGTCAGTGCCGACGGGCACGGGGTGGTCAACCACGCCGGCTCGCGTCTGCTGGCGGATCTGGCCGACGCCACCACGCTGACCAGCGCCTTCAGCGACGCCCTGCACCGGCTGCGACCGCGCGGGACCGGGCACGATCCCGGCCGCGTCGCGGTGGACCTGGCGGTGATGCTCGCCGACGGAGGCGAAGCGATCCGAGACCTGGCCGTGCTGCGCGACCAGCGCGACGTGTTCGGCCCGGTCGCCTCCACCCCGACCGCCTGGCGCGTCCTGGCGGGCATCGACACCAACAACCTGAACGCGCTGCGGGCTGCCCGGGCCGCCGCCCGCGAGGTCGCCTGGCTGCAGACCGCCGAGACCACGGACGGGATACCGCCGGCCCGCGCCGGAGGACGTCAACTGACCGGCCTGGTCCTGGACATCGACGCCACCCTGGTCACCTGCCACTCCGAGAAGGAAGAAGCGGCCGCCACCTACAAACGCGGCTTCGGCTACCACCCGATGCTCTGCTTCCTGGACAACACCGGCGAGGCCCTGGCCGGCATTCTGCGACCCGGCAACGCCGGAGCGAACACCGCGGCCGACCACATCACGGTCGTCAACGCGGCCCTCGCGCAGATCCCCGACGCCCACCGCCACGGCACCCCGGTCCTCATCCGCGCCGACAGCGCGGGCAGCGCCAAAGCCTTCCTCGCCCACCTACGCGCCCTGCGACAGCGAGGCATCCAGACCACCTTCTCCGTCGGACACGCCGTCACCGAACAGGTCCGCACCGCCATCCGGGTCCTACCCGACCAGGTCTGGCACCCTGCGCTGGAACAGGACGGGACCCTTCGCGCCGGTGCGGAAGTCGCCGAGCTGACCGGCCTGGTCGACCTCACCGGATACCCGGACGGCACCCGCATCATCGTCCGCCGCGAGCGTCCCCACCCAGGCGCCCAGCTGTCCCTGTTCGACCAGGACGAAGGCATGCGTCACCAGGTCTTCCTCACCGACACGCCCGTCGCCGGCGGCGGCCAGGTCCAGTACCTGGAGGTCCGCCACCGCGCTCACGCCCGAGTCGAGGACCACATCCGCTGCGGCAAGAGCTCCGGCTTCGGCCGCTTCCCCTCCCGCCACTTCGCCATCAACCAGGCCTGGCTGGAGCTGTCCCTGACCGCCATCGACCTGCTCGTCTGGGCCCGGACCCTGCTGCTGGACGGCGAGTTGGCCACCGCCGAGCCCAAGAAGCTCCGCTACCGCCTCCCGCACGCTGCCGCCCGGATCACGCGCGGAGCCCGCCGCCCATACCTGCGGATCGCCGCCACCTGGCCCTGGCGCCACGAACTGACCGCGGCGTTCAGCCGCCTGGTGGCACTACCCCGACCGGCCACCTGACAGACCAAGCCGCCCCTGACCACCCACGACACGAGGAACCAGGAGCACCCGGCCATCGCGCCGGGCCCTCGGCATGCCCAACGTCCGACGGCAGCCCCGCGACCTCCGATACAGGGATCCCCCCAGATCAGCCGACGCGAACCGAAACACGGAGGGGTTGTCCCGTAAGTGATCTTGCCGTGGGATGATCTTGGCCGTGGCTGGTGTGATCACGGCGTCTGAGCCGTCCTGGATAGCCCCGTTCGCCGGACTGAGCCCGCGCGCCTTCGGCAAGTTGATGAGGCAGC
>NZ_JBITGZ010000087.1:0-2504 GCF_044457565.1 Kitasatospora sp. NPDC050543
GGTGAGGAATGCTGCAGGGGCGGCCCTGCTGCTACGGCTGCTGCGTTGACATCGGCCGCCGGCCTGGTTGTCCGGCTTCCCGGGGCGCGGGGGTGGCGCCGTCCTGGGGTGGCTGCCCCACGCCGTCCGCACGGGCCCCGGCGAGCGTTCGCTGCTCCCCGGCCGCGACCTGCCGACCTGCCGGTCCTTCGGTCCGTCCGGCTGTCCGTCCGTCGGGCTGTCCGTGCGGTCGCGGGCGGGGCTGCTGTGGGGGCGTGGGCTGCGCCGCGACCGGGGTGGTGGTGGCTGTCGTGGGGCTGGCTTACGGGGCGTGGTGGTGGGTGTAGGCGTCGAGGGCGGCGCGCGGTCGCCTTCCCTCGGGGTCCGGCAGCCGCAGGCGTCCGCGGGTGATGGCTGCCGGGCGTTCCCGAACGACGGGCACGCGGTGCCGTCCGGCCCGTTGTCGGGCTGCCCGCCGCTCTGGGGTGCTCCAGGGCCTCGGCGCCCATGCTGTGTCCCAGGGCGGCGCGGCGGCCGGAGCGCGGTAGCTGCCTACGATCAGGGTGTCGCCCCGGGCCGTACCGGTGAGCGCAGGCGAGCTACCCTCGGCTAACCTCCACCCTCGTGGACGATCACCCCGAGCCCTCGACCCTTCGCGTCTTCGTGGCACTGGCTCCGCCCGACGACGCCAAGGACGAACTGGCCCGGGCCCTGCAGCCCGCCTACGCCATGTACCCGCGGTTGCGGTGGAACCGGATCGAGGACTGGCACATCACCCTGGCTTTCCTCGGTGAACTGCCATCCACGGCGGTGCCGCCGCTGCGGTCGGCGCTGGCCGGTCTGACCGCGTCGTACCCCGCCCTGCACCTGGGCCTGCGGGGCGGCGGCCACTTCGACCAGCGACTGCTGTGGAGCGGGATCGACGGGGACCTGGAGGGACTGCACCTGCTCGCCGCCGACGTCCGGGACCTGGCTAGGTCCTGCGGGATCGAGGCCAGGGAGCGCCCGCTGCGCCCCCATCTGACCCTGGCACGGTCCCGTCGCGACGATCCCACCAGCGTGCCGCAGGCCGCGGCTGGGCTCACCGGGTTCGTGGGCCGGCCGTGGCAGGCCGAACGTCTCCACCTTGTCGGCAGCAACTTCGGCCGTGGCCCCGGGCCGATCCGCTACCGCGACATCGAGGCTTGGCGGTTCGGCGCCGCCGTCCGGGCCGGGGGTGAGGACGCTCTCACCGAGCCTTAGCCGGCAGGCGAGCGCCTGCGGTGGGCGGGTGGTTGTGTGACGTCCGTCGGTGACGAACCCCGGGTCGGGTGGTGCTGCGCCAGGTCGGGCACTGTCGTCCTCTCGTCAGGTTCCGTAAGGCAGGCCGGTCTGACGGATCGTGGGGGCGGGAGTACAGCTCTCCCGGCGCAGGTTCTCCGGTCGGCGGTGGGGTGGTGGCTGGCCCGGTGCTGCGCCGAGGGGTGGTTTCGTGAGCGGCGCCCGGTGACGGAACTCGTCGGGCGCCGCCGGGGGCTCGGCTGTTCCCGTGATCCGGGCCTGTGGGGTGTGACCTCGCCTCGTGGGAGGGTGGGAATCGGCGTGCTTTCGAGGTTTCCGGGCCCCGCGTCGGGATTGGTTCAATCACAGGCCCCGGGGTGGTGCGCTCCTGTGGTCCGGGGTGGGGGTGGGGTGCGGCATGGCGTGGCGGGCGGCGGCGCGGGTGGTTTCCGGCCATTCATGTCACAGCACTGTCCTGGGGGCGGCCCGGGCGGAACGGTTCGTCCGGGTGGGCGGTCCTGGTTTTCGGAAACCCGCTCGCACGGAGCATCAGGCACCGCCGTCCCACCCGGAGGAAATCACCATGCGCGTCCGCAAGCTCGCCTTCGCCGCCCTGGCCGTCGTCGCCGCCCTCTCGCTCACCGCCTGCCAGGACGACGCGACGGGCACCGCACAGGGCGCTCCGATCGCCGCCCCGACCGCGTCGACCGGCGCCTTGCCCAGCGGCGGTCCGACTTCGAGCGGTCCGGCTTCGGGTGGTCCGGGGAAGGGCAGCACGCCGCCCACCGCCGCACCGGCCGGCTCCACCGGGGCCGGGAAGACCGCCAAGTGCCGGACCGCGGACCTGACCATCACCGCCGCGGATCGCACCATCACCGGCGACGCCGACAACACCGTCGTGGTCGAGCTGAAGAACCACAGTGGCAAGGACTGCACGCTCTCCGGGTTCGCGGGCGTCGACTTGAAGACCTCCGCGGGAACGCTGTCCGCGAAGCGCTCCGGCGAGCCGGTCGTCGCGGGCGTCGTGAGGAGCGGCAAGTCGACGTACTTCGGCATCAGTTACCCCGCCAACACCTCGGGCGGCTCGGGCGTCCGGGTCACCGGCCTGGTGGTGACCCCGCCGGACGAGACCCAGGCGGTCACCCTGCCCTGGCCGGGCGCCGGCTCGCTGCCCGTCACGGACGGCAGCGGATCCCCGGTGAAGATCGGCCCGATGGGAAGCGCCGGCCAGGGCGAATGACCACAGGCGCCCCGCGTGGCGCCCG
>NZ_JBITGZ010000088.1:0-2379 GCF_044457565.1 Kitasatospora sp. NPDC050543
GGAGTTCGAACGGATCATCAGCGAGGCACGAGCCGGTCGCCTGAACGAGGGACTGGCTGCATAGGAAGGCCTCTACGAAACCAGGGGATTGACAGAGTCGACTTCAACGCCGTTGCCGCCGCCCTTGCCCGAGCGATCGACGCTGCCGCCGATCCGCAGCCGCCAACCAACCCGGGAACCGCCGGTTCCAACTGGGGGGTCGCACGTGTCGGAGGCGAAGCGTCAGCTCTGTTCGAAGGTTCGGAGGCTCGGCGGCTCGGGGCCTTCGACGGTCTCTTCGGCTACGCGCCGTCACCCGGTGGGGCGGGATCGGGGACTGGCACGAGCAGCTCTGGCCCCCTTGTGGCGGACGCTGTTGACAGCGGTGGAAACCGGCCGGCGGTGAGGTTGCCGTCGGCGGGGGGTGTGGAGCAGCTGGCGGAGTTCGCAGGGGTCGGTGTGGTTGAGCCAGGCCTCGAAGTCTCCGCTGTCGATGGCCAGGGGCATGCGGTCGTGGACTCGTCCGGCGGCGTCCGTCGCCTGGGCGGTGAAGATCGTGGTGGTGGTGAGCCAGGCGCGCGGGTCGTCGTCGGCGCGGGTGGGGTCGCGCCAGAACTCGTACAGCCCGGCCACCGCCAGCAGGCTGCCGCTGGTCGGGACGATGAGGGAGGGCTGCTTGAAGCCCTTCTTTCTCTCCGCGGCGGGCGATGGCGACCCACTCGAAATGGCCGTCGGCCGGCAGCAGGCACCGTCGGGTGGCGAGGGCCTTGCGGAAGGCGGGCGTCTCGTGGACGGTCTCGGCACGGGCGTTGATCATCCGCGCGCCGACGCCCGTGTCCTTCGCCCAGGAGACGGCACCAGGCCCCAGCGAAGCGGCCGCAGCTGGCGGGCGTGCTTCCCGGTGTCGCGGTCCAGCCGCTCCAGGACTGCCCACACCGGGTCAGCTGGGGCGGTGTTCCAGCTGGGGGAGAGGGTCTCCTCCGGGCCCCAGCGGGTCACACCGAACAGTGAGACCAGATCCTCGGGCTTGCTGGTGGAGACGAAGCGACCGCACATGACCCCAGCCTGCCTGCCGCCTGGTGGGGGTGCGGCTCAGGGATAGCGTGCTCGTGCGGTGCGAGCCGCGGGCCTGGCCGGGGCGCCCGGGTGCCCGCCAGCCTTATGAGACGGCAGACTCGGTGCCGGGTCCCGGCGCAGGGCGCGAGGAGTTCCAGTATCTGCTCGTCGGAGCTGCGCTCCCGGCCGGCCAATGCCCAGCCCACGGTGCTCTTCAGCCTGGTGCCACTCCCACGAGGGAATCAGAGGGCGTTCTATGAACTTCTGTCGGTTCTTGGATCGAGGGGCCCTGCTGAGGTTGGAAGCATCGGGTACTGGATGGTGAGGCGACCTGGACGTGAGCCGGCGACGACTCCTTCCACGCCGAGGTCTTCGGTCGCCCTGCCGGGTGCGTGAGCCCGCGGGTCGAGCGTGAGGGGCTGCCGGCCCACCTGCACAATCAGCTGGTGCCACGCTGAGCATCTGGTCAGATCGGTGGAAAAGCCCTTGAAGTAGCGACCAGCCGTCCGCAAGGCTGCGGCCATGGCTTCCCCGAACTTCAGCGCGCCGCCACCGAATCCCGAACCTCCGGCTGTCGACGCCTTCCTCTCTGGTGTCGACAGCGCGATGAACAGCAACACCCTCCTGCTCACAGCGGATTGCGACGTACTCGTCACGGCCGGGAACAGCCAGGACGTCCTGCACGCCTTCCTGCGCAGTGCCCTGTTAGAGCGACTGATGCGCGCCGCTGACGTGCGCCGCAACTGGTACATCCTGACGGACGAGTACGACATTGAGCCTTTCAAACGTCCGCTCCTTCGCGAGGGCTTCCGCGCCACGGTCAGCCCGCTCGACCACGCCGGCTTCCTGGCGCGGCTGCGCTGGATGCTCTGCGAGGCATACAGCCCCTACGGCCACCACTACCCGGCGGCGGACGCCGAGCGACTGGTGTCCGACTTCGCCCGGGAACTGCTCGGCGCGGACGGCCCGGCGTGGTCCTTCGCCGCTGTCAGCCCCGATTTCCTGCGCCCCACCGGCTACTACAGCGGTGAGGAGCCGCTGTGACCGGTGTACTTCGATGGCTGCGACTCCGACACCGCCACGTTCGTCCCCACCGCGACCGCACCCTCCATCTGCTGCTGACGAACGGCTCGCCTTGAGTGGACGTTAAGTCCGTTTCTGGTAGCGGCCTCGTCCGGGTTGGGTGAGGAAGCCTTGGCGAGTGAGGCGTCCGAGGCGGCTGCGGGTGATGTTGACGGACGCCTCGTCAGTGGGCATGCCGAGGAGTTCGTGCAGCTCGCGTGCCCGGAATGCCTGGTCGGGGTGCTGGTTGAAGGCGTTCACGATGGCCTGGTAGGTGGTGTT
>NZ_JBITGZ010000089.1:0-2266 GCF_044457565.1 Kitasatospora sp. NPDC050543
CATCACCCGAACCCCGACTGGCACGCCAGTACGGCCGACGTTCACACGTACGAGTGATCACGAACCGAGAGAAACAGGACTTAACGTCCACTCAGGACTGACGGTGCGCCACCAGCGGCGCACCCCGCTGCCGCAGCACCTGGCCGAGGCGGTCGGCGTCGTACGGGCGGGCCGGGGCGGGGCCCGGATGCTGCGCATCCTCAACATCGTGCCCTCGCGGTGCACTTGCCGCGGGCCGACGACGACCGGCGCTTGGGATCCTCCTGGGCCCGCTCGGGAAGGGCGTGCCGGACAACGCGCTGCGGGCGGCCGTCCTCGACCGGCTGGCCGGCACGCTGTTCCTGCCGGACCGGGCCCCGCCGGCCGCCGAACCACGTCCCTCGTCCGGCCGAGGGCCTCCCGGCCCGCAGGCGCGCCTGACCCCAAAAGGAACCACTCGCATGCACAGCGCCGACGCTCAACGGTCGGCCCTCTGTCGATCTCCCAGCGCTGCAACCCTCGATCGCCGAACGCATCCGCGAGGCGAGGCGGTACGCGGTACCCGCAAGGCGGGTAGCCGAACAGGTACTTGTGCGCGTGTGGCTGGATCCAGCCGGGTGGATGCTTCTCGCGTCTGCTCAGGCTGGGTTGTCGTCAGCTGAGTGGAGCCAGGCGCTGATCGGATCGCTGTCCAGCGTCTGGAGCGTTCATATCGGAAGCTTCACGAGAAAGTGAGAGTGAACCATGACCCTCACGATGGCCTCGGGCCGGGATACCGTCCCGGTCCGCCTGATCACCCTGATGCTGGTGGCATGCTGTATCGCCCTGGGAATCACGGTCTCTCCGCTCGCCGCCGGCAAGGCTCACGCCGCAACCTGCAACATATTGGCCTCATCACTGGACTGTGTGTCCATCTCGTCGGCCGCTGCGCCGCTGGCACCTCTCACCTTCCAGGGCCTCTCGTCCAACAACGGGACCACACCGGTCATATCCACCGACCCGACCGGGGCGACGGGGACGTGGCGCCTGAACCCCACTCCGGGGTCGGGTGGTGGGACGTTCTCGCTCCTCAACCTAGGGACGAACAAGTGCATCGAGCCGTGGAGCAGTACTGGGCTCCACGAGCAGCCCTGCAGTGGGGGTGAGAGCCAGAAGTGGTTCCTCCAGCCCCTGGGGGGTGGAACAGGCAGCGGCCGCGGCTTCATGATTCGGCACAACAGCTCCTACAGCTGCCTGAACGCCAACGGCTGGGCCAGCGGTTCCTACGTCACCCTCGGGGGTTGTGGCACGGCGAACCCTTACCAGGAGTGGAAGTTCATCACGCAAACCCAGAGTTCCCTTGCGGATACCCTCGCCGTCACGTTCGCATCGCACAGGTGCCAGGGCTACAGCTTCACCTGCTACTGGACCGAGCAGAGCGAGAGTGCACCGGCCCACCTTCCGGCCAAGTGCATCTCCGACGTCTGGTACAATGACTTCGACGCCCCCTTCAACTACACCTTCACCAAGACGAAGATGAGGGGTTGGCAGAACTCCTGGGGGTTCACCCTCACACAGGAGCTCGAAACAGGCGCACTGTCGGAGCTCGTCGCCAAGGTCAAGGTTAGTCTGGCGGTTCGCTTCGATCAGCTCTGGTCGGGCCAGGACACGACGACCAACTCGGTCACCGTCCCCGCCCAACCCCACAAGTACAACTACATCGCGCTGGACACTCTGGCAGAGACCGTGACGGGGAACTTCACCTTCGACGTCGGGGGGATGCCCTGGACGGCGTACACGACCCTCACGGTCCCCCTCAAGGACTCTCCTGGCGACACCTCGTACTACATGGCCGCCGCCAGCACGACTCGCCCCAGCTGCTGACCTGTCCCTCCCGCCGCCTGGCATGCGTAATATCCAGGCGGCGGGACGGGTGTGTACAGCCAGCGGCCCGCAGCGGTCAGGTGGGGGAGTACGCGGGCCAGGACTGCGGCTACCACCTCGACATCATCGCCGACCTCGACTCCGACTGGGGCGCCTACACCTACGTCTCCCACATCGGCCTCGGCGCCTGACCCGAGCGCGTCCGTCCGTGTGCGTCCGAGGAGGCGGCACGGGCCTGAGACGAGGCGGGCGCCGGTGCCCTGCAGACCGTTGTCGACTCCTGGCAACCGGCGGCGGAAGGCGGTGCCGGACTCTGATCACGTCATGGCTGTGAGCTTTGCCCCGTGACGTGGACACCCCTGACACTTGGATCTCGTAGATCCAGGAAGGGAAGTCCAGATGGGACGTCCGTCGAAGTACTCGG
>NZ_JBITGZ010000090.1:0-1977 GCF_044457565.1 Kitasatospora sp. NPDC050543
CGAATGTGGTCCCCGGAAGGAGTGTCTTCCGGGGACCACATCGGTGATCAGGACTGCCGTCGTGCCCCTGTCGGTGGGGGTGGAGGGCGGGGGGCGGTCGGTGGCGCGGTGTCCGTGACCGTGCGTGTTGTCAGTACGCGATGTTCGCGCAGTTGGAGGAGACCTCGATCTCGCCCGTGGGGGAGAGTGCGCTGGTCGCGGTGGTGGTGCCGGCGTAGGTGTCGCACTCGTTGGTCTGGTGCGCCTGGCCGGTTCCGTCGACGTTGATGCAGTTGGAGTCGAAGGTGATGTCGCCGGTCGGCGCGGTCACCACGGTGTCCGCGATGGTGCCGGTGTTGGTGCTGCACGCGTTGCGCTGGCTGGACCCGCTGTGGTCGAACAGGTCGCCGAGGCCGTGGGCGCTGGCGCCGCCCGCGCCGCCGAGGACCAGTGCGCCGGCAACCGCGCTCAGAAAGGCTGCCTTCTTGCCAATGTGCATTACTGCCTCCGTAGTGAAACCAAGTCGCGGATGTTCGCAGACACCCGACTAACGAAGACTGCCGGTGAAAGGCATCGGGGTGGCATCGGACTTCACCCGGCCGCCGCAGTAGGCATATCTTCATCATCGGCGTCGCGTGTTCAATCCGGTGACACGCGTGTGGTCCCCGGAAGGAGTGCCTTCCGGGGACCACGTCGGTGATCGCTGATCGCGTCCGTTCCGCCGACTCGTGGGGTGGAGGGTGTCGGACGGTCGGCAGTTCAGTTCCGGTCACCGCCGGCGATGTTGACGCACCTGGTGGTGTTGTCGATCTCTGGTGCCGGGGCGAGCGGGGAGACCGTGAGGGGTCCGACGGTCGAGGTCGTCGCGCAGTCGTTGCTCTGCTCCGACACGCTCGATCCGCTGTAGTTGACGCAGGTGGTCCCGTTCCTGATGGGCTTCGTCGGGGCCAGTGAGAGGTTGACCGCGACGGGTCCGACGACCGAGTTCGTGGAGCATTCGTTGCTCTGTTCCGACACGCCCGACTCGCTGTAGTTGACGCACGTCGTCTCGGTCGAGGCGGTCCCCACCGCGGTCAGCGGGGTGGCGATGTCCACCGGTCCGAGGATCGAACTCGTGCTGCACTCGTTGCTCTGGCGTCCCCCGCCGTTCTGACCGGGTACCCGGCCGGAGCCGTGGTCGACGGCAACCGCGCCACCCGCACCACCGAGGACCAACGCACCGACCGTCGCAGCCAAGAGAGCCGCCCTTTTGCCACCGTACACAGAAGCCTCCATAGGGTTTCCCGCGGTATCCGCGAACATCTGACTAACGACACCAACCGGCCAAAGCCTCCGGGACACACACAGATTCACCCACCCGCCGCAGTAGACATATCTTCACCCGGCCGGCACCCCACTCGCCCGGAACGCGAATGTGGTCCCCGGAAGGAGTGCCTTCCGGGGACCACATCGGCGACCGGAACTCCCGCCGTGCCGCCGCCCGCGGGGGGCGAAGAACGCCGGACGGTCAGTGGCTCGGCGTCCGTGACCGCGCGTGTCGTCAGAAGGCGATGTTCGCGCAGTTGGAGGAAACCTCGACCTCGCCCGTGGGGGACAGTGCGCTGGTCACGGCGGTGGTGCCGGCGGAGGTGTCGCACTCGTTGGTCTGGTGCGCCCAGCCCGTCCCGTCGACGTTGATGCAGTTGGATTCGAAGGTGAGGTCACCGGTCTGCGCGGTCCCCGCGGTGTCCGCGATGGTGCCGGTGCTGGTGCTGCACTCGTTGCGCTGGCTGGACCCGCTGTGATCGAACAGGTCACCGAAGCCCTGGGCACTGGCCCCACCCGCGCCGCCGAGGACCAGCGCGCCGGCAACCGCGCTCAGAAAGGCTGCCTTCTTGCCAATGTGCATTACTGCCTCCGTGTTGAAACGACCCCGCGGGTATCCGCAGACACCCGACTAACGAAGACCAGCAACGAAGGCACCGGCACAGCACCCGACTTCACCCACCCACCGCAGTA
>NZ_JBITGZ010000091.1:0-1918 GCF_044457565.1 Kitasatospora sp. NPDC050543
GTCCTGCGTTCCGCGTAATTCAGGGGCCCTGGAGTCCCTGCCGGGTTGAAGGTGCAGGTCAGCCGGGTGGGGTCTGGTGACGCGGTCGGATTCGCCTAGAGACGCGATTCTTCGGATTCGCCTGCGCTGACCTGCAGTTGGTCCGTAGGGTCTGGAGTCGTGTACGTGAAGACGACGAAACGGGAGAACAAGTCCGGCACGGTCCGGTACCTGCACCTGGCCCACAACGAGTGGGATCCGGTGAAGGGCCGGGCGGTCCCGAAGGTCCTGTTCACGTTCGGCCGTGAGGACGACCTCGACCGGGACGCGGTGAAACGCCTGGTCGCGTCTCTATCGAGGCTGCTGGAACCGGGTGAGGCGCTGGCGTCGACGGCGGCGGGTGACCTGGAGTTCGTTTCGTCGGTGCCGTTCGGCGGTACCTACGTCCTCGATCATCTGTGGCGGCGGCTGAGGATCGACAGGATCGTCGGGCAGGTCGGGCAGCCCAAACGGGGCCGGCGCCGGGACATGTCGGTGACCGAGCGGGTGCTGTTCTCCCTGGTCGCGAACCGGGCTCTGGCTCCGTCGTCGAAGCTGGCCGCCGCGGACTGGGCCACGCACGACGTGCATGTCGAGGGCCTGCCGGCCACCGACGACGACGCCTGCTACCGGGCGATGGACTGGCTCCACGAGGTGACCGACGACCTGGAGAAGCGGGTGTTCGACGAGGTCGCGAACCTCCTCAACCTTGAGGTCGATCTGCTGTTCTTCGACACCACCAGCACCTACTTCGAGCTGGAGGAGGCCGACGAACCCGTTGCCCGCGACGACAGGGGCCGCCTCCTGACGGACGACGGCCCAACCGCCGAAGAGGACGGCGAGTCCGCGGAGCAGGCCGGGTTCCGCACCTTCGGCAAGTCGAAGGACTCCCGCGACGACCTGCCGCAGATCGTGATCGGGATGGCCGTCACGAGGGACGGGATCCCGGTCCGTGTCTGGTCCTGGCCCGGCAACACCGGTGACCAGAAGCTGATCCGGCAGGTCAAGGACGACATGCGGGACTGGACCCTGAGCAAGATCGTGTGGGTCACCGACCGGGGATTCTCCAGCGAACGCAACCGCCGCTACCTCCGCCGGGGCGACCACGCCTACATCGTCGGCGAGAAGCTCCGCTCCGGCAGCCCGGAGGTGAGGGCCGCCCTGTCCCGCCAGGGCCGCTACAGCGAGATCGCCGGGAACATGCGGGTCAAGGAGGTGCGGATCTCCGAGACCGAACGGTTCGTGATCTGCCACAACCCCGAAGCCGCCACCCGTGACCAGCACATACGCGAACAGCTCGTCTCTCAGCTCACCACCCTGATCGAAGGCGCCGACAAGCTCAGCGACTTCAAGCGCGGCGAGCTCCGCGGCAAGCTCGCCGACACGCCCGGCCTCAACCGCTACCTCCGCACCACCCCGGCCGGCAAGCTCCGCATCGACACCGCGAAGATCAAGACCGAGGAGAACCTCGACGGCAAGTACCTGCTGCGTTGCTCCGACCCGCATCTGTCGGCCGAGGACATCGCCCTCGGTTACAAGCAACTCCTCGAAGTCGAGCGGGGCTGGCGGGACATGAAACAGATCATCGACCTGCGGCCTGTCTATCACCGGCTCGAGGAGCGCATACGCGCACACGTCGTCCTCTGCTGGCTCGCCCTGCTGCTGATCCGCATCATCGAGACCACCACCGACGAGACCTGGACTACCATCCGCCGCGAGCTCGACCGGCTCCACCTCGGCACGTTCACCGGCCCTACCGGCCTGTTCCGACAGGTCACCACCCTCACCAAGCCCCAGACCGACCTCCTGGCCAAGCTCGGCATCCCCGCACCGAAGCAGATCATCGCCCTCGAACCCGCACCCCGCTGACCAGCACGAACACCAGCGCCTAGAGAAACGA
>NZ_JBITGZ010000092.1:0-1812 GCF_044457565.1 Kitasatospora sp. NPDC050543
TCAGCCCGGTCCAGTTCGAACAGCAGACAGCGGCGTCCCCTAGGATCACCCTCGCCGCATGAAACTCCGGTGTCCACGTCCCGGGGGAAGGCTCACTGGGCGTCGCGGCCGGAGCGGACGACGGGACCAAAGCCACACCAGGGTCGGCTGCGCCTTCTCACCAGTCCGCCCCGGTGCGGGCGCGGCGGATCGCGTGTGGGCGGGACCAGAGCTGTCCGCGGCAGCCCGGCGGTGGGCCAAGGGCCGCGAAGCGATGGGCGATGACGGCGGCGCGCGGCGGCTACCACCTCGATGACCGGAGCCGGCGGTGCGTCAATGGTCGGCCGCGGTCCTCCAGGCGACGATCTGGCTGCGGGTGGTGAAGCCGAGCTTGGCCAGGATGCGGGCGACGTGTCCTTCGGCGGTGCGGGGCGAGACGACGAGTCTGGCGGCGATCTCCTTGTTGGTCAGGCCGAGCGCGACCAGCGTCACCACCTCCGATTCCCGGCGGGTGAGCGGGGCCGGGTCGTGCGCGGTGGCGGCCTCGGGCCGGGCCGGCGTGGTGTCGCGCTCGTGCGCGAAGGCGTGGGCTTCTTCGGGGGTGAGCGCGGCGCCGGCACGGATGGCTGCGCGCAGGGCGGTGCGGCCGAGGCCGTGGTGCAGGAGCGTCCGACAGCGCTCGTGGCCGACTTTCAGCTGGCCCGGGACCTCGGGTGGGCGGCCGGCGGACCGGCGGGCGCTCTGGGCGGCACCGAGCAGGGTGGCGGCGCGTTCACCCCGGTCCTGTTCGGCGGCGCTCCAGGCGAGGACTTCGAGGAACTCCGCTGTGCCGGTAGAGAACTCCCCGGGGTCGCCCCGGTGGGGGGAGACGGGTCTGTTCCGCAGGGCGCGTCGGATCAGCGCGGCGGTGCTGCGCGGGCGGCCCTGGCCCAGGCGTGCGAGGGCTAGGGCCCACAGGGCGTCGGCCGCGGAGCAGTGGGCGTCGTGAGCCCGGCACAGTGCCACGGCCTGCTCCGCGTGGGCGCCGGCGCGGGGGTCTGCGAGGTTGAAGCACGCGATGGTGAGGTGGACCAGGGTGATCACGGCCTCACCCGGGTCGTTCGCCGCGTGGTGCTGGTCGAGGGCGTCCTGAAGCCGGGTGAGCGCCTGGTCGGGGTGCCCTTGGGCGAGCTTCGTCAGGCCTGCCAGGGTGGCAAAGGCGCGGTGGGCGTCCTGGTCGTGGTCGTCCGGCTGCGGCAGCAGCCGGCGCAGTTGTCCGACGCGGGTGTCGGCGGTGGGGGCGTCTCCTTCGAGGAGGGCCAGTCGGCCGTCCAGGGCGAGGGCCCGGGCGCGGGTGCTGGTCGGCTCCTCGTCGGCCGCGAGGCCGTGGGCGAGCCGGGCTCTGGCCTCCCCCGCGGTGCCGGGGGCCAGTGGGTGGCTCCACAGGCGCACGGCGAGCTCCAGGGCGGCGGGTGCCCGCCGCGGGTCGTCCATGGACCGTTGCAGGGCGGCGCACAGGTTGGGGTACTCGGTGTGCAGGCGCTCTCGCCAGGTGCTCTGGCGGGGGCCGAACCAGTCGGCCTCGGCCTGGCGGGCCAGCCGGACGTACCAGTCGCGGTGGCGCTCGTACAGGGTGTGTTGCTGGCCGGATGCGGTGAGCTGCTCGCGTCCGTACTGGCGTGCGGCGGCGGGGAGCCGGTAGCGGGTGCGCGGTCCCCGTTCCTCCAGCGTCAGGACGGACTTGTCGACCAGGGCGGTGAGAAGCCGTTGTCTTATCGGACGTGATCGGCGTATTTCCGCTGGTGAGGCATAGTGCGGGCGGTCGGGCGGCAGGGTTGCTCCATCGGGATCGTC
>NZ_JBITGZ010000093.1:0-1705 GCF_044457565.1 Kitasatospora sp. NPDC050543
GGTGGGGTTCGCGCCGTTGAAGCCGGCGGAGTTCGTGGTGGTGCAGGTTCAGCAGCTGTCGGAGCAACTCCCGTCCTGACCGGGCGGGTGACCAGCGGAACAGGAGGGGCTGTGCCTGAGCAGCTCGCCCAGCCGGGCGTCTACGTGGAGGAGATCCCGAGCGGGGTCCACACCATCACCGGCGTCGCCACGTCCATCGCCGCCTTCGTCGGCCGGGCCGCGCGCGGCAGCACCACCCGGCCGGTCACCATCACCGGGTTCGACGGCTTCGTCCGGGAGTTCGGGGGGCTCTGGGTCGAGAGCCTGTTGGGCTTCGCGGTCCGGGACTTCTTCCTGGGCGGCGGCGGCCAGGCGGTGATCTGCCGGCTCTACCAGCCGCCGCAGGGCTCCACCGGCATCGCCCGGCTGACGTTCGGCAGCGGTGAGGCGAAGGTGACGCTCGACGCCGTCTCGCCGGGCGGCTGGGGCAACAGCCTGCGCGCCCGGGTGGACGTCACTGGTGCGCCGGCCGGTGAGCTGTTCACCCTCGTGGTCACCGACCGCTCCGCCCAGCGGACCGAGCGGCATGTCGGGGTGTCCCTCTACGCCGACCACCCACGCTGCGTACTGGCGGTGCTCGAGCGGGAGTCCGCGTTGGTGCGCTGGGCCATCCCGCCGCTCACGCCACCAGCCGCGGGCAGCCCCCGGGTCCGCCCGGAGCCCGCATCCGGGCCGACGGCCTGGCAGGACACGGCCGGGCTCGCGGACGGCAAGGCCGCCGAGGCCGACAAGGCGCTGAAGGACGCCCTCCGGCATGACGCGGCGGCGAGCGGCGCCGCCCGGGCCGCGACCGCGGCAGCCGCCCGGGCCGGCCGGGAGCGGGATTCGGCCGACCAGGCCGAGCAGGCGGCCGACACCGCCCTCGCCGCGGCCAGGGCGGAGCAGGGCCGGGCGGACGCGGCCCTGGTCGCCGCCACCAGGGCCGTGGACGAGGCGAAGAAGCTCGACCAGAACGTGCCCGCCAACCAGCAGAAGCTCAGGCAGGCCCAGGCGGACCAGGCGGTGGCCCGGGAGGCCGCGCAGCAGGCGGCCGCCGCCGCGACCCGCGCGGAGGACACCCGGAAGCAGCGGGCCCAGGCCGCCACCGACGCCGCCCGGCGGGCGACCGACGCCGCCACGGCGGCCACCACCGCCGGCACCTCGGCCCAGCAGGCCGCCGGCGAGCCTGGCCACGCCCGTGCCGCCCTCGAAGCCGCGAAGTCCGCCGCGGCGTCGGCGGCGCAGCAGCTCGGCGGATCCGACGGCGTCGACCTGCCCGGCACCGAGGAGGTCCGCCGGCAGTACGAGCGGCTGCTGGACCACGCCGACCTGTTCAACCTGCTCTGCATCCCGCCGTACAGGCGCAGTGGCGAGGACGTCGAGCCGGTGCTCTACGACCTTGCCGCGGCCTACTGCAAGCGCCGCCGCGCGGTGCTCCTGGTCGACCCGCCCTCCGCCTGGACGACGACGGACGCGGCGGTGGCGGGATTTCGCGCCGAGGCGGACCAGCTGGGCGGCCGCGGTCCCAACGCGGCGGTCTACTTCCCGCGCTTGCGCCGGCCGAACGAGCTCAAGAGCGGCGCGGTGGAGAGCTTCGTGCCGTGTGGTGCGGTGGCGGGGGTGTTGGCGCGGACGGATGCGGTGCGTGGGGTGTGGAAGGCGGGGGCGGGGTTGGAGGCGGGTTTGG
>NZ_JBITGZ010000094.1:0-1660 GCF_044457565.1 Kitasatospora sp. NPDC050543
AGAAGCCGTTGTCTTATCGGACGTGATCGGCGTATTTCCGCTGGTGAGGCATAGTGCGGGCGGTCGGGCGGCAGGGTTGCTCCATCGGGATCGTCTCGTTGGTGGAGGTGCCGGATGGCGTCGGTGGTGGGGCTGTTGGAGGAGCGGGAGGTGGCCGCGCGGCAGCGGGTGGAGTCGCTGCGCGAGGAGGCGGACCGAATCCAGGCCGAGCTGGCGGACGCGGAGACGGACTGGGAGCGGTGGGTGATCGCCCGGGAGAGGGTCGATCAGGTCCTGTCCGCGCCGCGCGGGCCGGACATCCCGGCGGTGCCCGAGGGCAAGCCCTCCGGGCGGGCCGAGCCGGCTCAGGTCCGGGTGGCGGTGGCAGGTTCGGTGGTGCCGGTGCGCCGGGAAGGACTGGGCGTGAGCGCGCTGGCACCGGACTACCAGCGGATCGTCAACCTTCTGGCGGACCGTCGACGATCCGGAGCGGACGGGGCGATGGGCTGCCAGGAGATCACGGCCGCGCTGGGGCTGGACGTGGTCCCGGCGAAGGTCGAAGGAGTGCGGTCGAAGGCGAAGCGCCTAGTCGAGCGGGGCTGGCTGACCGAGGACGTGCCGGGCCGGTTCAGCATCGCCGGCGGGCCAGCCGGCGGCTCATGACCATGGTCATCGACCAGAGGATCATTGTCTCGGCGGTATCGGTGCGGGCCTCGTAGTCCCGGGCAAGGCGGCGTGAGCGCATCAGCCAGGCGAAGGTGCGCTCCACCAGCCACCTCTTCGGCAGCACGACGAATCCGGACGTGTCGTCACTGCGCTTGACCACCGTCAGCGCGATCCGCCATGCCTGCGCGGCGAGGTCGACCAGGCGGCCGGTGTAGCCGCCGTCCGCCCACACCAGGGTCAGCCGCCAGAACCGCTCACGCAGCCGGGCCAGGAGCGTCCGGGCCGCGTCGCGGTCGGTGACGGACGCGGCGGTGACAACCACCGCCAGCAGCAGGCCGAGGCTGTCCACCACGATGTGTCGCTTGCGCCCCGGCACCTTCTTCCCGCCGTCATAGCCGGACGTGGCCCTCGGTACCGACGCGGCGGCCCGCACGGACTGCGAGTCGATGATCCCCGCGGTCGGCTCCGGATCCCGCCCAGCCGCCTCGCGGACCCTGCCCCGCAGCCGGTCGTGCAACTCCTTGACCAAGCCCTGGTCACGCCAGCGCCGGTAGAAGGCGTAGACCCGGTCCCATGCGGGGAAGTCGACGGGCATCGCCCGCCAGGAGACGCCGCCGGCGACCAGGTAGCGCACGGCGTCGAACATCTGCCGGTGGCAGTAGCCCTCCGGCTGCCCGCCCCGGCCCTCCAGCCACCTCGGCACCGGCAGCGACGCACGGACAACCGCCCACTCATCGTCCGTCATGTCCGAGGGGTACCGGCGCCGCCTCTCGGGACGGTCGGCCGCGTTGCCGTACACATGGGCGAGGCAATCACACGATCGGGCACGCGAGTTGGACTCCACCCGCACCCACACGGAAGACTGCGACACCAGGGCCTCCTGGAACCTCTAACGGCTTCGACAACCTTCGAGCTACCAAGAGGCCCTACCCCCATGCGCCGACCGGCCGACGATCACCCGAACGAGACTCCCGTTCGATCGACACGTCCCACCATCGGTACGACAACGGCTTCT
>NZ_JBITGZ010000095.1:0-1578 GCF_044457565.1 Kitasatospora sp. NPDC050543
AGCTTGATCTTTAACCTCGTGCGGCGAGATGGGCTTGGAGTGTGGGTTCGCGTTTGACGGTCTTGCCGACGTCGTGGCGGGGCGCCGGCTTGCGGTTCTTCGAACCCGGTGGCCGTCCGGGGCCGGGGTGGGAGGGTTTCGGCACTCTGGCTGGGGTGAGGACCTTCGCGCGGATGTTGCGGAACCCGCGGCGGACCCGGGCCGGGGTGAGGCGGCGGGGCTCCGCGGGCCGCTCCCAGGGGCGGCGCAGGTCTGCGGCCAGCGGGCGGGCCAGGCGGAGCTGGGTGTGGGCGACGATGACCAGCCAGGTCCACAGGTCGGCGGTGTCCGGTGCGCGGACGTGCGGCGCGGTCCAACCGAGGGTGCCCTTGAGCAGGCGAAACGTGTGCTCAAGGTCGAATCTGCGCAGGAAGGTGCGCCATATCCGGTCCAGGTGCGTGTTGTCGATGCCGGTGGCCGAGGACCACAGCCACAGCGGCTTCGCCTCGCGTTCGCCGGGCAGGTGCTCGACCTTGAGACGGACCAACGTGCCGTGGGTGATAGGGATTTCACCTTCGTGGTCGAGCCACGGGCCGCGTTTTTGCAGGCGTTGGTGCATCCGGTCCCAGGCCCTGGCCTCGGCGGTGCCGTAGCGGGTGGTCTCGGTGCGGGTGGTGGTGTCGGGCTCGTGCCAGGATTCGGGCTTGGCGAAGGTGAACGCGGTGCCGTGCTTGCGGGGTCGCCCGCCCCTGGGCGTGGAGCGGGGCTCGCCCGCGTCGCGGAGCATGACGCGGTCCGACCGCAGCCGGCCGATGAGCTCAAGAGGCAGGTCGGACAGGAGGTGGGCCAGGCGGGTGACGTCGTAGCCGGCATCCATGACCAGCAGGATGTCCGGATCACCACGGGTCCAGTGCCCGGCCTCGATCAGGCGCCCGGTGACCTCGCGCAGCTGGGCGGCGGTCACCGCGGTGGCGTCGTCGGCCGGTCCCAGCCGGACCGCGTCCAGCAGGCCGGTCCAGGAGGTGCGGCCGGACTCCAGGGCGGCGACGAAAGAGTAGGGCCAGCCGGGGATCATCTGGTCCGCGCTGCGGCCGCGCCCGTAGACGTGGCAGAACAGGCGGTCGTCACTGGTGGGAGCGTCGGGTCGGAGCCAGTTGGAGATGTCCACGGCCAGGGCGATGCGCCCGTCGGCGAGGCGTGGGATCGGCAGGGCGGCCAGTGCGCGTCGCAGCCGGGTCGGCTCGAGCCAGCCCCGGTCCAGCGCGGCGTACATCGCGCCGTGCCCGCGCCGGTGCTCGGCCGCCAGCGACAAGTCCACCAGCGTCTTGACCGGCCCGTCCGTGCACAGCAGCGCGTCGGTGAGCTCGAAGAGCACATCCGCCCGCTTGTACAGGCTCTCGTAGAACTCGACCCGAAAGCGGGACAAGATGCCCAAAGCATCTCCCGCGGGCGCCTCGACAGGGAGACTCATAGGCAGCGGCCGTTCTCTGGGTTCTTCGTGACTCGACATCTCGAAGCGTGGAGAACGGCCGCCTCTGCTGTCCCGGAAAGAACCACAGATCAGCAGGTCGAGTGACCTGCGAGGTTAAACAACAAGCT
>NZ_JBITGZ010000096.1:0-1503 GCF_044457565.1 Kitasatospora sp. NPDC050543
GTAGTAGGTGAGCGATGGGGTGACGCAGGAAGGTAGTCCAGCCCGGGCGGTGGTTGTCCCGGGGTAAGGGTGTAGGCCGAGTGATAGGCAAATCCGTCACTCATTAAGGCTGAGACCTGATGCCGAGCCGATTGTGGTGAAGTGGATGATCCTATGCTGTCGAGAAAAGCCTCTAGCGAGTTTCATGGCGGCCCGTACCCCAAACCGACTCAGGTGGTCAGGTAGAGAATACCGAGGCGTTCGGGTGAACTATGGTTAAGGAACTCGGCAAAATGCCCCCGTAACTTCGGGAGAAGGGGGGCCGGAACCGGTGATGAGTCTTGCACTCGGAGCTGGGGCCGGCCGCAGAGACCAGCGAGAAGCGACTGTTTACTAAAAACACAGGTCCGTGCGAAGCCGTAAGGCGATGTATACGGACTGACGCCTGCCCGGTGCTGGAACGTTAAGGGGACCGGTTAGTCCGATTTCGGTCGGGCGAAGCTGAGAACTTAAGCGCCAGTAAACGGCGGTGGTAACTATAACCATCCTAAGGTAGCGAAATTCCTTGTCGGGTAAGTTCCGACCTGCACGAATGGCGTAACGACTTCTCGACTGTCTCAACCATAGGCCCGGTGAAATTGCATTACGAGTAAAGATGCTCGTTTCGCGCAGCAGGACGGAAAGACCCCGGGACCTTTACTATAGCTTGATATTGGTGTTCGGTTCGGCTTGTGTAGGATAGGTGGGAGACTGTGAAACCCAAACGCCAGTTTGGGTGGAGTCGTCGTTGAAATACCACTCTGGTCGTGCTGGATGTCTAACCTGGGTCCGTGATCCGGATCAGGGACAGTGTCTGGTGGGTAGTTTAACTGGGGCGGTTGCCTCCTAAAGAGTAACGGAGGCGCCCAAAGGTTCCCTCAGCCTGGTTGGCAATCAGGTGTTGAGTGTAAGTGCACAAGGGAGCTTGACTGTGAGACCGACGGGTCGAGCAGGTGCGAAAGCAGGGACTAGTGATCCGGCGGTGGCTTGTGGAAGCGCCGTCGCTCAACGGATAAAAGGTACCCCGGGGATAACAGGCTGATCTTCCCCAAGAGTCCATATCGACGGGATGGTTTGGCACCTCGATGTCGGCTCGTCGCATCCTGGGGCTGGAGTAGGTCCCAAGGGTTGGGCTGTTCGCCCATTAAAGCGGTACGCGAGCTGGGTTTAGAACGTCGTGAGACAGTTCGGTCCCTATCCGCTGTGCGCGTAGGAGTGTTGAGAAGGGCTGTCCCTAGTACGAGAGGACCGGGACGGACGAACCTCTGGTGTGCCAGTTGTCCTGCCAAGGGCATGGCTGGTTGGCTACGTTCGGGAGGGATAACCGCTGAAAGCATCTAAGCGGGAAGCCTGCTTCGAGATGAGCACTCCCACCTCCTTGAGAGGGTAAGGCTCCCAGTAGACGACTGGGTTGATAGGCCGGATGTGGAAGCCCTGTAAGGGGTGGAGCTGACCGGTACTAATAGGCCGAGGGCTTGTCCTCAG
>NZ_JBITGZ010000097.1:0-1420 GCF_044457565.1 Kitasatospora sp. NPDC050543
GACGCAGACCAGACCGTGGTTGGAGGGCAGCCCGATCGCGGGGTTGGCGTAGAAGCCGGTCGCGATCTTGACGGTGAAGTCGGCCGCGCCGGTGATCCAGCCGGCCTTGACGTGGCAGTCCCCGTCGGCGTCGGGGAAGTCCAGGTGCAGGGGCGGCGGCACGCTGGTGCGGCCTTCGGCGTGGGCGATCAGCGCGTCGCGGACCGAATCGAGGACCAGCCCCGGGGTGGCGGCGGCCTTGATGGCGGCGAGGTCGAAGACGGGCACGCTCATCGGCCCGCTCGCATCCACTTTGCGAACGCCGCCAGGCCCTGTTCCGGGTCGCGGCGCCCGATGCCGATGCGGAACCGGTCGGCGGGCGTGGGGGTCAGCTCGGAGCGGTAGATGCTGGCCGGCAGCAGCAGGACACCGGCCTCCTCCACCAGGCGGGTACAGAACTCCTCCACCCCGTCGCCGCCGAGGTAGCGGGGGTAGGCGACGCAGCCGCCGTCCGGTGCCCGCCACTCGAAGTCGTCCGCGAAGCCGGCGAAGAACGCCTCGAAGAGCGGCAGGTTGGCCGCGATCAGGGCGCGGTTGCGGTCCAGGATCGCCTCGCGGGCCTTCAGCGCGATGCGGGCCAGGACCTCGCTGGGCGCGGAGTTGCAGATGGTGGTGTAGTGCTTGGCCCGCTCCAGACGCGAGCGCAGCGCGCGGTCGCGGCAGGTGATCCAGCCGATCCGCAGGCCGGGCAGCCCCAGCGACTTGGACGTCACGTTCAGCGACAGCGCACGCTCGGACAGGTCGCAGGCCTGCGGCAGGATGCGGGCCGGATCGCGCTCCAGGCCGCGGTAGACCTCGTCGCTGAACAGGTGGATCCCGCGCTCGTCGCACAGGGTGGCCAGCGCGGCGAGGTCGGCGGCGTCGATGACCTTGCCGGTGGGGTTGTTGGGGAAGTTCACCGACAGCACCCGGGTGTTCGGCCGGATCGCCGCCGCCACCTGCGCCAGGTCCAGGGCCCAGTCCCGGTCCGGATCGAGGGCGACGCCGGTGACCTCGCACAGCGCCAGCGGCACCGTCTCGGCGGCCTGGTAGTTCGGGGTCACCACCACCGCGTGGTCGCCGGCGCCGAGCAGGACGTTCATCGCGAGGTAGAGGGCCTCCTCGGCTCCCGCGAAGCAGATGACGTCGT
Source organism: Kitasatospora sp. NPDC050543 (assembly GCF_044457565.1). Lineage (NCBI taxonomy): Bacteria > Bacillati > Actinomycetota > Actinomycetes > Kitasatosporales > Streptomycetaceae > Kitasatospora > Kitasatospora sp. NPDC050543. The sequence goes on from NZ_JBITGZ010000097.1 coordinate 1,169, forward strand.
CCGCGTCCGCGTGCTCGTACGTCCCGGCGATCACCTCGCGCAGCGCCCGGTCGCCGAAGGTCTCGGTGTAGCCCAGCGACAGGTTCTGGAAGGCGTCGCGGTCCCCGTCGTCGGCCAGGGCGAGCAGCTCGCCGAGGGTCATGGTCTGGACGTCGGAGGCGGTCAGATGGTGGCGGGCGGTGAACTCCCAACGGGAGAAGTACGTCTCAAGGCGGAAGTCGGGCAGCCGGGTCATGGCGTTCACTCCTCTGT
>NZ_JBITGZ010000098.1:0-1299 GCF_044457565.1 Kitasatospora sp. NPDC050543
TGTCAATCCCCTGGTTTCGTAGAGGCCTTCCTATGCAGCCAGTCCCTCGTTCAGGCGACCGGCTCGTGCCTCGCTGATGATCCGTTCGAACTCCGTCGGGGGTAGTCCGTTCGCCGCGCTGTGCCTACGGCGCGTGTTGTAGAAGTCGGTGATCCAGGTGGCGATCTTCAGGCGGGCCTCGGCCCTGGTGGCGAAGTGGTGCCGGTGGATGTACTCGACCTTGATCAGCGAGTTGAACGACTCCGCGGCGGCGTTGTCCAGCGCCGACCCCACACGCCCCATGGACTGCACCACACCCAGCCGGTCGCACAGGTTGTTGTACGCCTCGCTGGTGTACTCGCTGCCGCGATCGCCGTGGAAGATCACGCCGTCCACTGCCCCGCCGCGTGTCGTGGCCGCCATCTGCAACGACGCCACCACCAGGGCGGCGTCGTGGTGGGCGCCCATCGCATAGCCGAGCAGACGACGTGAGAAGAGATCGATGACGGTGGCCAGGTAGAGCTTGCCCTCGCCGGTGTCGATCTCGGTCATATCGCCGACCCACAGCACGTTGGGAGCGACCGCGTCGAAGATACGCCGCACCAGGTCAGGAGCGGCTCTGCGTTTGCCCTGCCGGGTGAGCGAGCGGCGCCGGCGCGGCGGCTTGCGGCCCTGCAGTCCCAGGTCGGCCATGATCTCGGCGACCGTGTTCACCGACACCTGCCAGCCCTCGGCCCACAGGTCCAAGGTGATCCGCGGCGAGCCGTAGGTGCCGCCTGAACGGTGGAAGAAGTACGTGATCCTCTCTTCGAGTTTCGCCCGCCGGACCTCCCGGTTCGTCGGCGCGGCCGGGCGCCTTCGCCACTTGTAGAACCACGCCTGGGACACGCCGAGCGCCCGGCAGGTGACGGTGTGCGGGATGCCGTGCTCGGTCCTCTGGTCGCTGATCACCCCGACGAGCTCCGCCGGGTCCGCCACAGCTACTTCACCCACAGGACCATGCAGCGTTTGAGGACATCACGCTCCATCGCCAACTCTTTGTTGTCCCGCTTCAGTTGAGTGTTCTCCCGGCGCAGTCGCGCCAGTTCCTCGCTCTCCCCGGACCCAGTGCCGGCGGCCTGCCTGGCCCGCGAGACCCACGTCGCCAGCGTCGTCTCGTTGATCCCCAGATCCCTCGCCACCTCGGCAAGCGTCTTGCCGGTCTCGGCGACGATCCGCACAGCCCCCTCACGGAACTCCGCGTCGAACTTCCGCCTCTTGTCTGCCATGACTCCCAACTTCCCCTGCAGTCACGGTCTCTACGCTACGAGGGGAAGGTCA
>NZ_JBITGZ010000099.1:0-1293 GCF_044457565.1 Kitasatospora sp. NPDC050543
TGTGAGCTTTGCCCCGTGACGTGGACACCCCTGACACTTGGATCTCGTAGATCCAGGAAGGGAAGTCCAGATGGGACGTCCGTCGAAGTACTCGGACGAGTTCCGTCGTGATGCCGTCGCGCTGTACCGGGCCTCGGAGGGCCGGCGTACGTTCGCGGCGGTCGCGAAGGAGATCGGGGTCAATCATGAGACCCTGCGGAACTGGGTGCGGACCGCCGACGCCGAGCGAACGGGGCCCGAGCAGGCGTTGAACGCGGACGAGCGGGCGGAGCTCGCGCGGCTGCGCAAGGCCGAGCGGGAGTGGCAGGTCGAGAAGGAGATCCTGCGCCGGGCAGCGGCGTATTTCGCACGGGAGATGAAGTGAGGGCCCGCCGCTGGGACTTCATCTCCACCCACGCCGCCGAGTTCGGCGTCCAGCGGTTGTGCGAGGTCCTGGGCGTCGCCCGTTCCGGGTACTACGCCTGGCAGGCCGGTGCCCGGGCCCGTGCGGACCGGGCAGCGGCCGAGACCGCACTCGTGCGCGAGATCCGCAGCGTCCACCAGGAGACGCAGGGGGTGTACGGGGTGCCGAGGGTGCACGCCGAACTGCGAGCCCAGGGCCGACTGGTCAACCGCAAGCGGATAGCCCGCCTGATGCGTGAGCACGGCATCATCGGCCGCCACCTGCGCAAACGTTGCCGCACGACGGTCCAGGACAGGACCGCGCCGCCGGCACCGGACCTGATCGGACGCGACTTCACGGCGACCGAGCCCGATGTCCGGTGGGTCGGCGACATCACGTATCTGCCGGTCGGCGGCTCCTGGATGTACCTGGCCACTGTCATCGACCTGCACTCGCGGCGTCTGGTGGGCTGGTCGCTGGCCGACCACATGCGCACCGGCCTGGTCACCGACGCGCTGGAGGCCGCGGTGGCCGCCCGCGGCGGCCGGGTCGACGGCGTGATCTTTCACTCGGACAGGGGGTCGCAATACGGCTCGGCCGCGTTCGCGAGACTCTGCCAGCGCCACGGTGTCCGGCGGAGCATGGGAAAGGTCGGCTCCAGCTATGACAACGCCGCAGCGGAGAGCTTCTTCGCCTCCCTGAAACGGGAGTTGATGCACGGCGTGCGATGGGCCAGCCAGCACGAGGTAAGGCTGGACGTGTTCCGCTGGATCTCCTTCTACAACGTCCGAAGGCGTCACTCCACGCTCGGCTACCTCAGCCCGGTCCAGTTCGAACAGCAGACAGCGGCGTCCCCTAGGATCACCCTCGCCGCATGAAACTCCGGTGTCCACGTCCCGGGGGAAGGCTCA
>NZ_JBITGZ010000100.1:0-1245 GCF_044457565.1 Kitasatospora sp. NPDC050543
CACCCCCGCGCCCCGGGAAGCCGGACAACCAGGCCGGCGGCCGATGTCAACGCAGCAGCCGTAGCAGCAGGGCCGCCCCTGCAGCATTCCTCACCGGCTTCCTCCCCAGCCGACCCGCCAGCGAGCAGCGGAATGGCCATCTAGAACCACCGCGCCGTTGAGCCGGGCGACCGCTAGAGGTGCGGGGGCAACCCAAAGACCGGCGCTTCGGGGGTGCCGGGCCCGGTACCGATGTCGGAAGCCTTCAGCCTTGAAGAGCGGGTGAGCCAATGGCACCATTGGCTCATGACGGATGAGACTGCTACTGAGAAACGGATCAACCTGCGCTTCGAGCCGGACGAACTGGCGCTCGTACGCGACATGGCCACGCGCCGGGGGGTGAGCGTTCAGCAGTACCTGCACGACGTGGTGATGAACGACGCAACCGGTGTCCAGCGCGCCTTCCTTGCCTCTGCCCGGGCGACCATCGGCGAGTACGCCGGCGCCTTCCCTGCCCCCGAGGACGACCGCACAGCGCGGGCGGGCTCCGTGGATCGCAACCGCGCAGCCCGGGCCGAAGAACTGAGCAGCGCCAGCCAGGCGGGCGGGAAGGCCGCGTGACCCACTTCGCCACCGTCCCCTACCTGCTGGCCATCGCCGAGCAACTGCCCGGCGACCCGCAGGTGGACGACCTAGGGCCACTCTTCGCCGCCTGCGCCGCTCATGAGGCGGCCGCCATGGACACCGAGGTCTACGGCAGTGCCCGCCTCAAGGCAGCCGCGCTGCTGCAGTTCCTGTCCCGGAACCCGGCGCTGGAGCACTCCAACAGCCTCTTCGCCTGGACGGTCGCGAAGGCCTTCCTGGAAGTCAACGGCCACCAGGTCCACGCACCGCCAAAGGAAGCCGCCCAGCTCGTTGCCGACGTCGTCGACTACCGCCTCGGCGTCGCCGAGACCGCCCAGCGGCTACGCGACTGGACCACGTGACACCAGCCCTGCCGCCCGGAGGCGTGGAACATGAAGGACAGCCCCCGTGTACAGAGTTGCCGCGCCAGGGCTGCGGCCACCCACCTACCTACGACTTCCCTCCGGCACCGTCGCCTGCAAGCCAGGGCGAGTGCTCCGCCGCCGGACTGAGCAACCCACTCTGGCGTTGCAGTTGATACTGAAGCTGAATTCGTGATGTCGCTCGGACGGGTGAAGCAGTAGCGTTCGCCTGCCGGTGGAGGGTCGGTCCCGGTAGTCGTGTGCTGTGAGGTATGCACAG
>NZ_JBITGZ010000101.1:0-1105 GCF_044457565.1 Kitasatospora sp. NPDC050543
TGAGCAACGAGAGCCTGGCCAACCTGCTCAAGGAGGAGCGGCGCTTCGCCCCGCCCGCGGAGCTCGCCGCAGCCGCCAACGTCACCGCGGCCGCCTACACCCAGGCCTCCGCCGACCGCCTCGGCTTCTGGGCCGAACAGGCCCGCCGCCTGACCTGGACCGTCGAACCCACCCAGACCCTGGACTGGTCCAACCCCCCGTTCGCCACCTGGTTCGCCGACGGCACCCTCAACGTCGCCTACAACTGCGTCGACCGACACGTCGAAGCCGGCCACGGCGACCGCGTCGCCATCCACTTCGAAGGCGAACCCGGCGACAGCCGCACCCTCACCTACGCCCAGCTGAAGGACGAGGTCTCCCGGGCCGCCAACGCCCTGCTCGAACTCGGCGTCACCACCGGCGACCGCGTCGCCATCTACCTCCCCATGATCCCCGAAGCCGTCATCGCGATGCTCGCCTGCGCCCGCATCGGCGCCCCGCACTCCGTCGTCTTCGGCGGCTTCTCCGCCGACGCCGTCGCCTCCCGCATCCAGGACGCCGACGCCAAACTCGTCATCACCGCCGACGGCGGCTACCGCCGCGGCAAGCCCACCGCCCTCAAACCCGCCATCGACCAGGCCCTCACCAAGTGCCCCCAGGTCGAACACGTCCTGGTCGTGCGCCGCACCGGCCAGGACACCACCCTCACCGAGGGCCGCGACGTGTGGTGGCACGACATCTGCGACCGCCAGTCCACCACCCACACCCCCGAAGCCCACGACGCCGAACACCCGCTGTTCATCCTCTACACCTCCGGCACCACCGGAAAGCCCAAGGGCATCCTGCACACCTCCGGCGGCTACCTCACCCAGGCCGCCTACACCCACCACGCCGTCTTCGACCTCAAACCCGACACGGACGTCTACTGGTGCACCGCCGACATCGGCTGGGTCACCGGACACTCCTACATCGCCTACGGCCCCCTCGCCAACGGCGCCACCCAGGTCATCTACGAAGGCACCCCCGACACCCCCCACCAGGGCCGCTTCTGGGAGATCGTCCAGAAGTACGGCGTCACCATCCTCTACACCGCCCCCACCGCCATCCGCACCTTCATGAAGTGGGG
>NZ_JBITGZ010000102.1:0-1030 GCF_044457565.1 Kitasatospora sp. NPDC050543
TGGTGGGCTACGAGATGGCCCTGCTCGTCGACCGCGCGGGCGCCGTCCTCACCCCAGCCCTGCGCGCCGAACTCCAGGGCAGTCTCCTGCACTGACGGACCGTCGGATACCGTCCTGGTATTCGAAGTACCTCTACGCCCGTCCCGGGCCCGCTCAGGCGGGCTCGGGTTCGGACGTTGTACGGCCTTCGCACCACCGGCTCCGGACTCGTGCCTGAGCTCGCACCGCACCGCCGCACCCTGTGAGGAGAGGACCCGTGACACCGCCAGAGAGTGGACAGTACGGCGTTCCGTACCCTGGCACAGGCCATGACGCCTTCGGAGCCCCTGGCGTCGGCCACGGTCAGCAGTACGGCCACCCGCAGCACAGTCAGCCGCAGCAGCAGTTCGCCCAGCCGTACGGCCAGGACCAGTACGGCCGGCAGCAGTACCCGCAGCAGCAGCCCTCGTTCGAGCCGCAGCCCGGTGGCTATCCCGGCTCCCAGGCCGAGGACTTCCCCGAACCTTCGGCCTACCCGGAGCCCGGGCACGGGCCCGGCCGGGTGGAGGAGCACGAGGAGGAGGACTCCGGCCCGCTGATCCGCCCGTTCGCGATGACCGGTGGCCGCACCCGCCCCAGGTACGAGCTGGCCCTGGAAGCGCTGGTCTCCGCCAGCGTCGACCAGCAGCGACTGGCCACCCTGCTGCCGGAGCACCAGCGGATCTGCACCCTGTGCACCGAGGTGAAGTCCGTCGCCGAGGTCTCCGCCCTGCTCTCCATCCCGCTGGGGGTGGCCCGCATCCTGGTGGCCGACCTGGCCGAGGCCGGCCTCGTGGCCATCCACCAGCCCGCTTCCGGCGGCGAATCCGGAAACCAGCCCGACGTCACGCTGCTCGAAAGGGTCCTCAGTGGACTTCGCAAGCTCTAACGCGGCCGCTTCCACCCGCGCGACCACCTCCGCGAAGATCGTCGTCGCCGGCGGCTTCGGCGTCGGCAAGACGACCCTCGTCGGCGCCGTCTCCGAGATCAACCCGCTGCGCACCGAAGCCGT